>CBFIAO010000102.1:0-6070 GCA_965660595.1 Puniceispirillales bacterium (SeqCode)
GGCGTCATGCCAATAACTGCTGCTGCAATTCGTGACGCGTATAAAGACCTAAGCAAAGTTGTTATCCGCACCCCAACCGTGGCGGCACCTGGCTTGTCATTGGCAACAGGCATTGACCTTATGCTCAAGCTTGAAAACCTCCAACATACATCATCATTCAAGATACGCGGCGCTTACAATAAAATGAAATCATTAACGGATGACCAAAAATCCAAAGGTGTGATCACAATGTCTGCCGGCAATCACGCCCAAGCGGTTGCTTATCATGCGCGTGAAATGGGCATTCCTGCTGTTATTGTGATGCCAAAACAAACACCATTCGCCAAAATCAATCGCACCCGTGCTTGGGGTGCAGAAGTTGTGCTTGAAGGCCGTAATTTAAGCGAATGTGTAGATGTGGTTGAACAAATTTCAGCTGAACGCGGCATGACGCTCATCCACCCTTATGATGATGAAGCAGTCGCTATCGGGCAAGGCTCCGTTGGCCTTGAAATGCTAGATGATGTACCTGATCTGGATATGATCATCGTGCCTATTGGAGGTGGCGGCTTAATTGCAGGGATTGCTGCTATCGCCAAGGACATCAACCCAAATATTAAAATAATTGGCGTTGAGGCACAATTTTGGCCAACGATGTCAAATATGATTGGCCGAACTGCTAACGCGGTAGGCGGTGAAACCTTGGCCGAAGGTATTGCCGTCAAACAACCCGGCACCATCACGGCACCTGTTGTTGATGCACTTGTTGATGATATTTTATTCGTTAGCGAAGATTTCATTGAACGTGCGATCAGCACGCTTGTCGAACAACAACGTATCGTTGCCGAAGGTGCTGGCGCGGCAGGGATTGCCGCCGTTCTTCAATATCCTGAGGTGTTTAAAGGCCATAAATGTGGTGTTGTTATTTGTGGCGGCAATATTGACCCACGTCTTTTATCTGGCGTGATGACACGCTCCATGGCAAAAGATGGCCGCATTGCACGCTTGCGTATTTCAATTACTGATGAACCTGGCATGCTAGCATCTATCAGCACCGCTATCGGTGACTGCAAGGGCAATATTGTAGAAATTTTCCACCAGCGCATGTTCCATGATGTACCCGCTAAATTAGCAAAAATTGATGCCGTGGTGGAAACACGTGGCCAAGACCATGTGCAAGAGATTATTTCTGCCCTCGAAGCACGTGGTTTTGATGTCAGCATTCTTTCTGATACCGAAAAACAAATATAGCCCTATATCAATCTTATGAACAAGCATAACAAATTCAATTTTGATCTGCCGCTTGAGTTTAAGATCACACGCCCGGTGGAATGTCCTTACCTTGATTTCCAGATGGAACAGCGGCTTGCCGCAGATATAGGTGGCCATGCTAACAGCCATGATAACTTGGCGCGTGCTGGTTTTCGGCGTGTTGAATATTGGGTGTATAAACCTGTATGCCCAAACTGTTCCGCCTGTATTCCTATTCGCATTCCCGCTGGAAATGGCACTGAAGGTGGCCTCAACCTATCACGTAATCAACGCCGCGTTATCAAGCGTAACAGCGACCTTCAACGTATCATCCTGTCCAATGTCAGCACGTCCGAACATTACGCATTATTTCGTAAATATTTAAATACGCGCCATGATGACGGTCAAATGGCGGATATGGATTTCGACAGCTACACCGCCATGGTCACGGCTAGCCCCATTGAAACTCGTCTTGTGGAATATCGCCTTGAGGGTGACGTGATCGCAGTCATGATGATCGACCTGCAAGATGATGGACTAAGCGCAGTCTACAGCTTCTTTGATCCAGATTTCTCTGCACGTTCCCTTGGCACATACATGGTGCTGGACAGTGCCGCCCTAGCCTATGACATGAAATACAGCTACGTCTATCTTGGCTACTATGTCAAAGACAGCGTGAAGATGAATTATAAATCCCGCTTCACCCCATCAGAACATCTGGTTAATGGTAAATGGGTGCCCGCCACTGACCGTGATTAAGCGTTTTACTAGCGCCACATCGCCTAACAATACATCAGACTGGGTTTAGGTAAACCGTGCTGGACGTGGGAATCCTGTTGGCACCATGCGGCCTGCGCCTGCACGTTTACCCAACCATGGATCAGTATCTTTTTCAGTGCGCGAACGTCCACCGGATTGCTTCCAACTTAACCCAATGTCACGACTAAAGACACACGCATCCGCCAAGCTACCATCTTTATATCGTTGCAAGGTAACGCCGCGACCACGGTTCATTTCTGGCAATTCAGCCAATGGGAAGACCAACATTTTCCGGTTAACGCCAACCACGGCCACCATGTCACCTATGGCAGGCACGGCAACCAACGTTTTGGCACCGCCAGTTAAGGTCATGACTTGTTTACCATTTCGTGTTTGGGCAATGTTGCTTTCGATATCTGCAATAAAGCCATGTCCAGTATCTGCAGCCAGTAAAACTTTGCCTTGCTTTGCCAACATTAATTTCAAAATTGCGGTATCACTGCCTAATTCGACCATCAGGTTCACCGGCTCACCAAAGCCGCGTCCACCAGGCAGCTTATCGCAAGCTAGGGTATAAAACCTGCCGTTATCGGCGATGATTAATAACTTATCGGTGGTTTCAGCATGCAAGATATGTTGCGGGCCGTCACCTTCCTTGAACTTCACTTCGCTTTCAAGGTCGATATGACCTTTAATCGCCCTGATCCACCCTTTTTCGGAACACACAATGGTAATCGGTTCTTTTTCAACCAGCATATCCATCGGGTCACCATCAACCTGAGGAAGTTCTTCAAGCCGCGTGCGTCGTTGGTCTGTCCTTGAAAACGCAGACTTAATAGCTTTCACATCATCACTAATGGCACGGCGCTGGGCTTCTTCTGACGCTAATAACGCTGTCAGCTCATTCTGCTCTGCTACTAATTTATCGCGTTCAGTACGAATTTCCATTTCTTCCAAACGTCGTAATGACCGCAGCCGCATATCCAAAATGGCATTTGCTTGATTTTCATTGAGGCTAAACCGCGCCATCAATTCTTTTTTCGGCTCATCCTTTTCTCGGATAATTGCAATCACTTCATCTAGGTTAAGATACACCACCAAGTAACCGTCCAGCACATCAAGGCGATGTTCAATCTTACCCAAACGGTGCCTTGATCGGCGCTGCAGCACCACAAGGCGGTGGTCAATCCATGCCAGTAACGCATCCTTGAGCGACAGCACACCAGGCGTGCCATCTGCGCCTAATACATTCAGGTTTAATGGCACTTTGCTTTCAAGATCGGTTAAATGAAACAGACTTTCCATAACCAGTTGCGGGTCAAGACGGCGTGATTTTGGCTCAAGCACAATGCGCAAGTCTTCAGCAGATTCATCGCGAATGTCACCAAGGACGGGCAGTTTCTTTGCGTTTAGCATCTCTGCCATTTTTTCGATCAAGCGTGACTTCTGCACCTGATAGGGAATAGCGGTGATGATAATCTTCCAGCCGCCGCCTTTTTCTTTTTCCACCATCCAGTCGGCACGCACACGGAATGCCCCACGCCCTGTCCGATATGACTCCGCGATAGATGCTGGCGTTTCAACCAGCACACCACCAGTCGGCAAATCAGGCCCATGGACAAAGGTCGCAATTTTATCATGACCAGCATTTGGAAATTTGATCAGATGCAATAACGCATCAGAAAGTTCCAAAATATTGTGCGGCGGAATGGATGTCGCCATCCCAACGGCGATACCTTGTGCACCATTGGCCAGCAGGTTCGGAAAAGCTGCAGGCAAGATAACAGGTTCATCGCTTTCACCATCATAGGTAGGGCGAAAATCAACTGCATCTTCATCAATGCCTTCAAGCAGCAGTCGCGCCACATCTGACATGCGTGCTTCGGTGTAACGCATGGCAGCGGCATTATCACCGTCAATATTGCCAAAATTTCCCTGCCCATCAACCAGCGGATAACGCATAGCGAAATCTTGCGCCAAGCGGACCATGGCATCATAAATTGCGGCATCACCATGGGGGTGGAATTTACCCATGACATCACCCACCACACGCGCCGACTTTTTAAACCCTTGGCCAGGGTCTAATTTAAGTTGACGCATTGCAAATAACAAACGGCGGTGAACAGGCTTTAAGCCATCACGTACATCCGGCAATGACCGTGACGTGATTGTTGATAGCGCATAAGATAAATAACGCTGGCTCAAGGCCTGCGCAAAATCTGTGGTGATATTACCGTCGTCTTTTGGTGATGATACCGTGGTATCTGACATAACAAACGCCCCTAATCAAAATCTTCAGTCATCAATGGGTCTAGCTCGACCTGTTCACGCCCAAGTTTTTTATGAGCGATACTGATCAATCTTTCCCGCGCTGGAGGCAAAGGTTGGTGCTGCAATCCAAAGACCTTCTTTTCCAGAAAATGACCGGTTAATTCCATACCATCTAATAGATCTTCTTCAAGCGTTTTCTCACCTACACCACCTAGAAAAGATGGTAAAGGCAACAAACGTGGGGCATGTATTCCTGCACCTGCCGCCGTCACCGCAACACCAGTCCTCGGGCTAACATAACGCAAATCACTTGTCGCACCAGTGACGCCACATTTTTCAAGCCCCAACGCATAACCTGCCACACCCAGCATCCCAATTTCCCAGCGAATATACCCGCCAAGCCAGTGGTCACCTGCATCTAAATCAGTGATCATCTGAACCACCAAATCTGTCGCATCATAAACGCCGCGTGCAGGTTCGCGCTCCGGCAAAGTAGCTTCCATAATCGCACAAACTGAAGCCAGCCCTGCCAACCTGAACGGATCATCCAGCACGGTTGAAGCATAAGGCTTTATGATATCAAAACTCATGGCGCCCAAATGTTCTTCAAGCCGCGCCCGCCAATGCACATCGACGAGATTTCCAGGCTGCAACAAGCCTCGCATTTTTGAAGATTGCCCACCACGCACCAAACCCGCGTGACGGCCATGGTCTGCCGTTAACACATTTACAATTGCTGCTGTTTCCGCATGTGGGCGGACTGACAAGATTAATCCCGTGTCATTCCATTCAGGCATAATGTGCCCTCACATCAAGCCGCACCTTAGGCATTATAATCCAAATCCCATTCTTGGTAACGGGCAGGATCATTCATCCAATCTTTGCGATATTTTACATGGGTAAAGAGATGAATACGGCGTTCCAGCACATCTTCAAGCTCTTTGCGGGCAGCGGTGCCAATACGGCCTATTGTCTTCCCGCCTTTGCCAAGAATAATCCCACGATGACCTTCACGTGCCACAAAAATAGAACAGCGCACTTCAGCAGAACCATCTTCCATTTCTGTCCAGCTTTCAGTTTCAACAGTCAGCTGATATGGCAATTCTTCATGCAGGTTTAAGAACAGCTTTTCGCGCAAAATTTCTGCTGCCAATAACCGCATCGGCATATCTGATAAATCTTCAGGGTCAAACAAATACGGGCTTTTTGGCATTTGATCTGCCAGCCAGCTTAAAAAATCTTCGCAGCCCTTACCATTTTCTGCAGAAAGCATAAAGACGCGGCTAAAATCAACCTGTGATGACATTTCTTCGGCACGTGCCAACAGACGTTCTGGACGCACTAGGTCAATCTTATTCAGGACCAACGCAGCCTTGGTGTTGTTTTCTTTTAATCCATCCAAAATACGCTGTGTGTCATCATCAATTCTTGATCGTGCCACGTCATGCACCAGCACCACCAGATCACTGTCATCCGCACCTTGCCATGCCGCATTCACCATCGCACGATCTAGCCTGCGCTTTGGCACAAAAATCCCTGGCGTATCAATGAACACAACTTGTGCATCATCATGCATGGCAATGCCGCGAATACGTGATCGTGTCGTCTGCACCTTGTGCGTTACGATGGAAACTTTCTGCCCAACTAACGTATTCATTAAGGTAGACTTGCCCGCATTAGGTGGTCCGATTAATGAAACAAATCCTGAACGCATATATAACTCCTTAATTGGCCTTCGCCATATCACCAAATTCTGCTAACCACGTTTCAGCAGCAGCTTGTTCAGCCAATCGTTTTGAAGTGCCTTTTG
>CBFIAO010000103.1:0-5985 GCA_965660595.1 Puniceispirillales bacterium (SeqCode)
TTAGCTCTTTTTGTTCGTTTTCGTTTGTCATTGTCGTTGTCCTTTTTTGTTGTTGTTGTCTCAATCAATATAACATGTTGAAAAGACTTTGTACAAAAAAACAAAAAAAAGATTGTACGGGCAAGGACAAAGACAACAACAAAACCCGTACAATCAAAAATGTGATATCACGGCATTAAGCGATCCGCAATACAACGCTTGACGTATCGATCAAGTAAATCATCAATACTTAGATTGTATCTTTTTGCTATCTTTTCAAGCTGATTGTATTGATCCTCATTGAGATTGATCCGCACACGGGTTTGCTTATTTGGCATTTTTTTGTAATCGTATTTTTTTGGCATATGTAAGATCCTCCACTAATTCCTTGATTGATTTTTTTTGGCCTTGTGGCTGTATATCCACAATAACACCTTTACGCTCTTGCTCACGTTGATCGATCAACTGCTGTGATGGTGTCAGCTGATCGATCCTCGTTATCTCATGTGTACGCCCCAACATTGGCACGGACAAACGGCACCGCACTTGATGCCCATTTATTTCTGCGATGTAGCCAACAACAGGCGGCCGCATCCATCCAACACTAAAAATTACTTTGTCATTTATTTTGTACATATTGCCCCCCTTATATCACTGCACAATCAATCAAGGCGGCAAAATCCTCAAGGTTTGGATCGGCCTGTATCTCATTGCGTAAATCATCAGTCAAACCGCCATCACGCACCCAATCAAAAACAACATTTGCACATTGTTCATAATCGCCCGCATTTGCCCTGAATCCGGCCCAAAGAGTTTGAGCCCTTCCCTTACCGCTCATTGCGGCCGCTTGTGCTTTGTCCGCACTATCAACCGCTTGCAATGCTTGTGTTTTTATTTCTTCGATGATCTCAGGATCAATGCTCAAAGTACTCAATCGCATTTTGTTGTGGTCGTATTTTGTGGGATCTTGATCCGCCTCTTTGCTTATCCATCTTTCTTTGATCTTTGTTGCCCAACCTCTACCAACATACATGCCTTGTATATTTCTTTCAGCAATGAAATGATCAAGCTTACATACAGCCTTTGCAACTTGCACTATTGACGCACCCGCTTTGATAGCATCAAAGTCTTTTTGTACGTCGATAGATACCCAACCTTGTACAGTTGCATGTTTTGCCCATAACTCACCCAACCAAAGATCACGCACATCAACATCATCACTGATGTATGATTTGCTTTTTTTCGTATTGTCCGTACTCTCTTTAATTGGATCTATTTCTTTTATCTCTTTACTGTTTCTACTTAGGGGATCATTTTCGATCCCCCTACGGCTTAGAAATGATCCCCCATCGGATCGTTTTTGATCCTCAACAGGCTTAGAAATGATCCCCTTTGGCTTAGAAATGATCCCCCCTACATCATAGATATTTGATGATGTGCGCTTTGTGCTTTTGAGATTGATCGCCCCAATTTCTCTTAGCTCTTTAAGGCCCCGCTTGATGCTACCAAGTGATAGCCCTGTGTTTTCGGCAAGCGTGCCTTTTGATGGATATGCTTGCCCATCAACACCCGCAAAAAATCGCATTTCGATGAGTATCAAGATCGCGGCCTTGCTCATTTGCTGCATTGCGGCCGCATCGCTTTTGGTTATTTTAATAAATATGTCGGTCATTTTTTGCCCTTTGTTGTTGGTTGTTGTTGTCTCCATCAATATAACATAATGCACACCAAAGGACAAAAAATGTATGTAGTATTAGACACAGAAACAACAGGTTTGTATTCAAATCGCCATGAAATGATCGCATATTGTGGTATCAAGCTTGACAAAAACCTCAATGAAATTGGACGGCTGCACATCAAAATCAAGCCGATCAATATATCACAGGCCGATCCTAATGCACTAAAGATCAACGGATATACGCAAAACAAATGGAGTAATGCAAAGGAACCAAAAGAGGCCGCACACTTGATTGCAAATTTCATGCGTGATTGTGTACCGGTTGCCCACAATTGGCCTTTTGATCGTGGCTTTATAGTTGCACATTTGAGCAAGTACGCACACGGCCGCAAAATCTTGAGGCGGGGCATAGATACCGTATCACTTGCAAGTGCGGTGCTTTTGCCGATGGGCTACAAATCCGTATCCATGCAATCAATAGCAAATATTTTTAATTGGCCCACACAAACACATAACGCACTTGATGATACTTTGTATTGTGTGCAGTTATTCCGGCTCTTATACCCCTACAATGCACGCAATGTGATCAAGGTGCGTGCATTGGTATACTGTGCTAAGATAGGCATGTATATCAATCCAATGCGGGGCAAACATGGGCCTAAATCTTGATCAAATGCGTTGTGCCTGTGCAACAACGGGCATAACAGTAAATTACAATACAGCAAAGGCGATCCCACTTGAATACACCAAATACGGATCATCACAGATCAATGTTGTTGCGTCAATGCTTGAAATACAGCTAAGCAACGTATCAAGTGCCACAAAAATATATGCCTCAATTTCAAGAGATACGCAAGGTGATGAATTTGTCATGACTGAGACACGATCAGACATACAAACGGGGCTTACAACAAACACAAAAGGAACCGTATTGTATCGGCTTGATATAATTCTTAGGGATATACAAGATAAGGTGCTATATTTACATTTAAGAACCAATACAGGCACAACAGATGTGAGTGCGGCCGCATTGACCTATCAATATTAGGGTAAAACATGGCAATTGCAAACGTGTACAACGATGAGGGCGGCACAGGCACCGAGATCGGAGCAGATACCGCACAAACACAGCAACTTGATGATTTTTCAAGCCTTTGCAATGGTTCAAATACACAATTCACGACAACAAAAGACGTGACAAGCGGATCACTATCCGTATTTTTGAACGGTCTAAAACAAAGGGCAACACAGATCAGTATTATTGATGATCGCAATTTTGAGTTTTCCACCCCACCGCTATCAGGCGACGTGCTTGAGGCGGTATACAACACCACAACGGAGTAACAAGCCCATGACTATATCAATTAGAGGCTCGCAGATTAAAGACAATACAATTACCTCAGGCAATCTTGCAACTGGGATTATTGACAATTCAAACCTTTTGGGATCATCGGTCGTAACATCGGCCGCGATCAATAATGATGCAATTGTATCAGCCAAAATCGCTGATGGGGCGATTGATAGCGCGGCATATCTTGCAAATGCTGTGGTTACAGCGGCAAAGATTGACCTTACAGGAACATTCAACTTTGCAAGCGGCACGGTAAGTGTTGCAACACCTACAGCTGACGCACACGCGGCTACAAAAGCCTATGTGGATTCAACCGCACAGGGCGTACATTGGAAAGAATCAGCGATCGCGGCATCAACCGCAAATGTTGACATTACAAGCGCACCATCAGCGATCGACGGTGTGACGCTCACAAGCGGTGATCGTATTGTCCTTAAAGACCAAACCGATGCCTCAGAATGTGGATTTTACTCTTTTGCAAGTGCCGGTGCAGCATTGACACGCACTGACGATGCAAATACGGCCGCAAAGCTTGAAGGGGCCGCCATTTTTGTACGTCAAGGATCATCACATGCCGATCAGGGTTTTATTGTCACAACTGACAATATAACACTAGGATCCACTGATATTGTGATCTCTCAATTTACTGGTTTGGCTAGCATAAGCGCGGGCGATGGCCTCACAAAAGCCGGATCAACCATTTCAGTTGATTTATCATCAAATCCGGGCCTTGAATTTGCAAGCGGTGAATTGCAAGTCAAAGCGGGTAACGGTGTTGAGCTACAAAGCGGATCTTTGCAAGTCAAACTCAACGGATCAACTTTGTCACTTGGTGCAAGCGGCTTGAGCGTTGGAACAATCACATCAAATGAGATGGGATCAAACTCAGTAACAGGTGCAGCAATTGCCGATGGTGCAATTGGTGATAGTGGTCTTTTTGGTACGGGCGTTGTCAATGCGGCCGCTATTGGTACAGGTGCCGTAACATCGGCCAAACTGGGATCGGCATCCGTTGCAACCGCAAAAATACAAGACGCGGCCGTGGATGAAAATAAATTAGCTGCAAGCGTTGCGGGCAATGGTCTATCGGGCGGAGCAGGATCTGCTCTTTCTGTAGCTGTTGACGATTCAACAACAGAAATAAGCGGGGGCAATGTCATTGTAAAAAATGGCGGGATCACAAATGCAAAGCTATCAAGTGATTCAGTTGATACAAGCCAACTGATTGCAGATTCTGTGACCGCTGCAAAAATTGGGGCGGCCTTTTATCAAGAAGTATTTCAAGTATCAGGTCAAAACACAAGTAGCATTGATCTTGCTCGATCTCTTGATACTGGTTTTTTCAGTTCAGCAATGGTATTCAAGAACGGTCTTAATCTCTTGAATATGACCGCTCTAAGCGATTCAGCCGCAAACAATGATGAATACACTATTGCAAACAATGGTGCGGGATCTGTTGGGCGTTTGTCATTTGGTGGCAACCTTGACAACGGTGATGCGGTTTTGGTTGTTTACTTTACATAATACGTGATTGATCAAACAAAACAACTCCTTGAGTTTTGTGCCCGCATCCACTGCGGGCTTTTTTTATGCACAAAAAAGGCCCCGTGTGGGGCCTGTGTTTTGTAAAGTGTTGTTATAATCCAAATAGATCAGGCAATCCTCGTTCTTTATTGCATAAAATATCAGTTTGTTGCTCATGATTAAAATCATCGTTTAATAAATGCTTATTTCGTTCTATTTGCTCTAGTAAGTATTTTTTTGAGTTTTTTATAGCCTCAATTACTGGTTGCTCATCATAGTAAAACCTTGCAGAACCGGTTTTTTCTGTGGTGCTATCTGACCAATCAGCATTTGCAAAGCTACAATGTGGCAAATGTGAAAACTCTAGTGCGTAAGTTCGTGCAACTTCTTTTTCATTTTTGATCGCTATTAAAACGTAAACGGTAGTAATTTTTTTCATTGTCATTGTCCTTATGTTTTGCGGTTGCTTCATTGCCCCCACACCAACAAGTATACCAATATAGTATATTGATGGCAAGTATTATTTTGATCTTTTTTTCAAACAGGCCTTTTTAGTGCTTTGATAGCTCTTTTTTGACTTGCTCTTTTAATCTGATCTCATGTATTTGCTCTTTGAGCGGCTCAAGGATAGCAAAAAGTTTTCGTTGTCCACGCTCAAGGCTATCAATGCGATTTGAAAATGATTCAACAAGTTTTGTACGATCTGCATTTAGCTTGTCAATAACACGCTCAAAACGCGTGCGGATCTCTTGTTCCTCTGTGCGTGCCTCTAGACGTATTTCGCGGGCCTCGCTGCGGCTTTGTTCGCGTGTCTCTTTGAGATCCTTTTGCGTTTGTACATAGCTGTAAATCATCCAACCCAAAAAAGGGCTGTTGGTTGCAAGATTGACCCAAAGATCATGATAGGTTGACGGATCCATTTTTAATCCTCAATTAGTGTGTATGTAAATGTGCGGCCATTGCCCGCGTTCTCTTGCATCTTGCATAAAGTTATTAGTCTTGAATAGTCTGCGGGATGTTGTATAACAGTGCAACCCGCTGAAAACCGCCCTACTTGATGAGCTACACTGTATTGCAATGCACGATGGCAATTAATGCCAAAATAGCCGGTTTCTTCGGATCTGTGATCATGTATTAAATCTTTGTTATTGTCGCGCCATACGGTAACAGGTGCGTTATCTTTTTGACATAAAGCCTGATACTTGCCTCTATGCAAATCAAGTGACCACAAGCCCCTGTATTGCCCCGCTTTGAGGATTGCACAACCTTCACTTTTGTACGGGTTTTGTAACCAATACGCACCCGCATCAACAGTGCATTTGTATCGTTCCTCAACCCACATGCCGCGATCTTTGTAAAAGACGCAAAACAGATCATCAAAAGCATCGGCCCGCCTTACATTTGATCGAATACCAACAAGATTGAGATCGTAATTTTTATTTTCAAAGGTTGC
>CBFIAO010000104.1:0-5872 GCA_965660595.1 Puniceispirillales bacterium (SeqCode)
CCAAGTCTAAAATCGCCTCAAATTCATCCACACGATGGCTACGTTCCACCCGCCATGTTTCCGGCGTAAAACTAGACCCACCACCTGCCCCAATAGGTGGATCGCATTCATGGGCAAATGTCACCAAACGGGTAAATGCCTGGCCTGCGGTCAGCCCTAAATACAGGTCATCAAAATAAAGTCCACTTTCATTCGATAACGTAACTTGCGGATATTGCGCAGGCCCTGAAGGGTCATAAACAAGCCCGCTGACACTTCCGGGAAAATTTTCATAACGCACGCCGCCAAAAGAAACACCATCCGGCGCGTCTGGCGTAAAACGCAGCGGTGCTTGGCCTTTAATGGTCAATTCATAAAGCCTGATGATGACCACTTCATCGGCGCTTGCGTCGCGACGACTGATCGGTGATGTTGTCATGTTATGCTCCTAAAAAACCGCATTGTTACGCGTGTTCCGCAAACACAGCGTCAATATCGGCATGGCCTGATGGTTGCGGCGCAATGCTCCAGCTTGTGCAGATATATTTTTGGCTGCGGCTGGCCCTTGGCGGGGTCCAGTCAAAAATACTAGCCGCATTACCATTACTTAAAAAACGCTCAATTTGTTCAGCGTCATCAGGCGGCAAATTGGTCCAACGCAAGGCCCATTCTTTTTCAGCCGGACGAACACCTAATTTCAAATACCGCACATGACCATCACCAAATCGGTGACTTTTAATAGGTGGACTGACCTGCAATCTTGTGGTGCGTGATGGGGGAATGTTGGGGAACCGTGCCATTAAAACAACCTCGAAGATGGTTGTCCAAACCCACCAGATGCATCTCGATAAGAACGAATGCGGGCATCAATCGCGTGATCAATCTCACGTGACAATGCAGCTTCCACTCCCTCCAGATCTCCCATATCAATTGCCCGGCGCAATTTGTCTTGTGGCTGGGTAATAGTGATGTTGATAGACGGACGATCACCAGCATGGCTTGACCCTGCACCGCCCATGTTTGACCGGCCTTGCACCGCCACGCCCAATCGGCCATCTGCACCTTTTTTTAATGGCAATACTGCTTCTGGTCCTGCTTCACCGCCATGGGCAAGCCGTGTTTTCCGTGACAACACGCCGCCGCGTGCAAATCCGGGTATAAACCCAAATAAGCTATCAATCAGCGTGCTGCTAATCTTACTGCCGCCACTGCTCGCACCACCTTTCCCACCAGCTAGTTCACCCAAACTTTGTCTTAATGCATTTTTCACAAGACTATTCAGCTCACGTCTTAATTTTCGTTCTTCCTTGCGAAAAGCAGTGCTAATCATGCGGTCAATTCGCCCTTGCCCAAGTGCTACCTGCACCTGCTCTAGCCGCGCCACCGTTGCTTCAAGTCGTGCATCAAGCCCGGCGTTATTCGTGTCTTCTAATCGTGTCATGATATATCCTCAATAATAGGTGTTTATGGTGCTCAGCTGCCACTTAACGTCACCCTTTACGCCCCCACATATATCCGCACCAACGGCAATTCTTCGCGGCGTGACACTTCAAACTGGAAAGCGGCACGGACAGGCGTGCCATCATCTGCTGGTATAAGTTGACCCTCACTAAAGGTGATTTTCGGGGCAAAGATTCGCACCCGCTCGGTGGCGCCATCACCCCACCGCACGTCAAGACTCAACGCCTTTTGCGCCTTTAGCCATGTGAACACATCATGATTTTCCAACATAAAGTCGATGGCACCATACATGATCAAATCACCGCCACTAATATAACGCGCGGTGGTGCTGCCAAGTGCGAATTGCGGTGCCATCCCTGCCCGTTCAAGCACCATGCGAAACCCAGAAACAATCGTATTCTTCAAGGTTAACGCAACGCCGTCATCAGGCGTCAATACAAGGGTGAAATCCTGTGGATTAAATTCAGGGCTCATAGCCGCCAACGACGTTGATGTGATGGTATCTGCGGTAACCGTCATCTCTTTGCCTAGGACACTGGCTGACATGACCGGCAACGCCCCTTCTTCAAGGTCAATGCTTAACCTTGTGATCACCCCGCCCCGCAATGATAAATGGTCGGCCGCACCCTGATACGCTTTGATCAATTTAAATGAACGCGGCACATCACCAGGGCTAAAATAACGCATCATCATGACGTCATCCTGACCAAAATGCTGCGACGGGGTAAGTCCAGTGATGACGGCTGTCTGCCCATTATCAGCGGTGATAATACCCCAATTGGTTACCGCCACATTATTGACCATAGACGTGATTAATACGCCGTCACCTGTCACCAGTTTTGCTTTAAGTGCAGGTGTTAAAAAACCTAAATCCAATCGGCCATTAGCGTCTATCTGCTGGCCATTTAGATTGACATTATGCACCTCATCTTGATGGTTCAATATATACGGCAGGAACAACCCAAGATGTGCTTGTGATGCAAGCATCTCTATATCACCGCCGGCACTTTCTTCAACGGTAATAGGCTGTGTGATGCCAACAGATTGGCCTAACCCTTGCGGACGTTCCTGCACCATGATCGGGGCTAAATTATCACGAATAAAAGGAACCGTTTTATAATCGCCCACACCTTCACTAGCCCAGTCATCTTCAGCTGCAATATGCAACCGCGTGGTGTCATTAAAAACAATCATTTACAGTCTCCCGACCTCGTCATTTATGGTGTCATTTATGGTGGCATTAAGGATGATGTTGAATTTCAAATTGACGCCATGAACAATAAAACCGCGGTCCAAACGCGGCTTGTCCATGGTGATTTGTCCGATACGGATCGGGCCAATATGTTGCCCGCGGAACAGTTTCAACAAATGGTCAATCATCTGGTCGATATCTTCCATCCCGCTGTCTTTTGGTGCGGTGGCCGTCACGGTGATTTGACCGGCTGCCATATAATGCGATGCGGACAAATCCAACGCATGCACACGTTCCATGAACACTTGAAACAGCAGTCGTCTGGTTTGTGTTGCTGTTATTGCGGTATTATCTGTGCGTGGCGGCGGCATATTTTGCCATGTGATCGGCCATGTGCGCTGCCATGCGTTAGGACTTTTGCCTGTCCAATGTTCTTGCAGGTATGCTGACAATTTCTCACGGATAAAATGGACGGGCTGCTCCGCCATGTTCGGTGCTGGATTATTCATTTGGATTGCCTCGACTTGTTACCACCACTTCAACTAATTTCGCGTTACTGCCGCGGAATTTTGGCATCGCGGCAGCTGAAAGCGGGATCACCGTATTGGCTCGCCACGTGATATTGGCATGGGCTAATTCATCCCCTGGCAACGGCATTTTATCTGCCTGATCAACCATCAACACCATAATGGCCTTGACCCCACCTTCTGGCAGGCGGTCGCTCGCATCCGCACGTACGTGCTGGATCAACCCTTTCATCACGGCTGTGTGGGTTTCTTCACCTTTCGTTGGTGTGACCACCGTTGTTGCTTTCCATGGCGCTGATGCATCTGCGGTTGGGCGTGGGTGATGCGTGATCTCAACACCATATTTTTTTATTAAAGATGAAATGGCATAAGGGGCTTTAAACATTATCCCCTCCGCAACTGCCCCTGCATTTGCGGGGCTAAAACTGGCGTTAAAATGCGGGTGATCTTGCTGCGGTTGCGTGGGGGTAATGTTTCATATTGCACCTGAATACTGCCTGCTTTTTCACTGGTGATGCGTGATGTTGTGCCCAATAATTCTTCAGCCGCTTGCTCCCCCTCAGCAAAGTTCATCGCTAAGATTTGAACAGCGTCTTTGACTTCTGGCGGCACACCTAGAATAGCGCGCCCATCATCACGAAATGCATCTCGCCTAGGCCATGCGCAAGTTTGGGTATTATCTTCAGGCAGGCCGCGAAAATGGTGCAATCGGTCCACCCATTCACTGGCATTGATCAAACATGCGTTTTTTGTATCAATGTCTAATTCCAGCCATTCAAGATAACCACGTTGGTTGCACCAGTCATCGGCCTCTTCAGGCGTTACATATAATGTCGGCATCTTTATTATATCTCCCAGACCCATGGTGATCTTGTGATAGGTCTTGTGTGGTTGTGCTGATGCCAAGCTCACTTGGTCGATCATAATGCAGCGGCAAGGGCGCTATAAAAGCGCCCTGCCCCTTTAACTTAAAATTGCGGTAACGTGTGGTGGATCGAGCCAAATAATCTTGACGTGAAACCAGCATTATCTGTTCTGTTCGATAATGCTGTATCAAGATCATGTCTGTTGTCATGACTAGGTACTTAATGCCCGAATAGCGAATTCAGGACGTACCAATTTCACACCCCATAATGCGTCAAATTCCCAAACTGTCTGTTTGTGTTGGCGATAAATTTCCAACCGTAATGACAGCCCTGTAACAGGATCTGTAAGTGAAATAATCCGGCTACCTAGGGCAACATGCTGTGTCGCCGCCGCCAGCGGCCGTGTTGCAAATGCAAATGCGTTGCGTTGGAAAATCAGGTTGTTATTCACCGCATCTGCAAACTTAACCGCCTGGTTTGTCGCCAAGGATTGTGGGACAGGCTCATAAAAATACAGACGGTAATCGTGCCTTGCCATTTCTTGCACCGACTTAACCACACCAAAGATTTCATCATTAGTAGTGCGGATCAGTACATCCCCAACCTTTGGCTGAATTGTTAAACCGCGAAAACGTGCCTCAGTGTCACCTTTTGAAACTACTGCTGCAGGGGTGACCGTCAGACTTGTATCAAGCGTTCTGTTTTTGACAATTTGGTCGGTACTGATCCAATCAATTCCAAATTTGCGGCCCAACTCACCTTCCATACGCACATTTTTGTCACCAGACTGTGACACATCTGCAAAATGCCCCAGCTCAGTAGCGCGGGCTTCTTCATCATATCCGATAATGCCAAATCGACCTTCTTTCGGGGCACCGGCAGCATTCAACATTTTGCGCCCATCAATGGCAGCTTGAACCCCGCCATGCACCGTATTCGCAAATTTTACTTCCCCACTGAAAATTGGTTTTTTGTGGTTACCCAATAATTTTTCCGCCTTATAGCCTTCGTTCATGAATGATGTATTCATGGCCGTTGCCAGTGCGGATATCGCTTGTGTCATTTGAAATGGTAAAAAATGCTCATCTGCATCAATCTGCATCAGCTCTTTATCCGTCAGGTAAAAACTGACACTTTTCCAGTGGTCGAGTTCAATATTTTCAACACGCGGGTTGGAGGTTGTTGGTGCCACTTGGTCTTCACCAGGCACCACATCTTTAACCGTCAATTCAGTTGGAACCAGCACAGAAACACGATCACCTTTTTGTGCTGCTTCTGCAGAATAATCTGCGTTAACGATCTGCGGCATAAATGCTTTCTGGCGAAAATCCAGTAAGCCTCGTGCAGCAATTTTGGGGACCAGTTGGTCTAGAGTATTGTCAGCCATTCAATTTCCTTTCATGGATGAATGTTTGTTAAATTTGTAAAGTTGTTAAACTAAGCTTAAAAATTGACGCGCATTTGCCCGGTTGCGATGGCGTGCAAAGCATGGCCCATCGCCACGGCATCACCTGCATCAATGGCATGCACAACATCACCTGGGCGACTTTGGGCACCACTTCCTATCTTCGGGGCCAAATTTTCAGATTGTTGTGTTTCTGGTTGTTGTGTTTCTGGTTGTTGAGTTTCTGGCTGTTGGGGCGCCAACCGCACATTATCCCCCGCACTATCATCACCAGCACCGTTAATTGCGGTTTCGTTACTTGCGGTGGGCGCCTGTTCCGCCTTTGTCAATTTTTCCGCCAGCGCTTGAATGCCGTCACGGCCATCACCTTCGGCCGTAAACAGATCAATATCATGACCATCTTGGCGCCACCCCACTTGCTCTTTTAATACTGGCAATAATG
>CBFIAO010000105.1:0-5855 GCA_965660595.1 Puniceispirillales bacterium (SeqCode)
AAAAGTGCATCATCCTATCAAAGCCTATGACTTAATGCCGGGCAGCCCTGAACGTGCACGCCTTGCGTATGATGAGCTATTGGCCAACCAGTTAGCCCTTGCCATGGTGCGCCGCACCTCAACCAAGGCACAGGGGCGCATCTATGATGGTGATGGGCATTTGCGTTATAAGTTAATGGATACCCTGCCCTTTACCTTAACAGGTGCACAAGACCGCGTTATCCGTGAGATTCTAACAGACCAGCATAAACCGGACCGGATGTTAAGACTGATCCAAGGTGATGTCGGGGCCGGTAAAACCTTGGTTGCTTTAATGGCCATGTTAAATGTCGTGGAAACCGGTGCGCAAGCAGCTTTATTAGCGCCAACAGAAATTCTGGCGCGGCAGCACCATGCCACGTTATCAACCTTATTGGCGCCCATTGGGATCACGCCACAACTGCTGCTGGGCAAGATGAAAGCCGCCGAACGGCGTGAAGCCGAACATGCGATTGAACATGGTGATGCGAAGATCATTATTGGCACACATGCGTTGATTTCAGACCGTGTTGTTTATAAAGACCTTGGCTTGGCTGTAGTTGACGAACAACACCGATTTGGCGTCCGTCAGCGTGTTGTCCTAGGCGAGAAAGGATCACATGTAGATGTTTTGGTGATGACAGCAACGCCTATCCCGCGCACGCTTGCCATGACAGCGTATGGTGACTTGCTATCATCACAAATTGACGAAAAGCCTGCAGGACGCAAACCCATCACCACCACCAGCTTACCTATTGAGCGTGTTGATGATGTTATCGCCCGCCTGAGCACAGCACTTAGTGAAGGCAAACGTGCCTATTGGATTTGCCCGTTGGTGGATGAAAGTGATGTGCTGGATATCCAAGCCGCAGAAGAACGGCATATGATCATGACCCATGCCCTGCCCGACGCCAATCCACAACTGGTCCATGGCCAGATGGATGCAGAAACAAGGGACGATGCGATGGAAAAATTTCGTAACGGTGAAAGCAGCCTACTTGTCGCCACCACCGTGGTTGAAGTTGGTGTTGATGTGCCAGAAGCCAGCATCATGATTATTGAACATGCAGAACGCTTTGGCCTGTCACAAATGCACCAATTACGTGGCCGTGTTGGCCGTGGTCATGAAAGTTCAAGCTGTTTGTTGATGTATAAAGGCCCACTTAATGACACCGCAGAAGCACGACTTAACATCATGAAAGAAAGCAATGACGGCTTTAAAATCGCAGAAGAAGATTTGCGGCTTCGTGGTCCCGGTGAGGTATTAGGCAGGCGGCAGTCAGGTGACCCTGAATTTAGCTTAGCTGATCTGGCCTATCATGATGATTTACTGATGCTGGCACGTGGTCAGGCTGAAGACATTCTTGACCAGAACCCTTCGCTTGAAGGGGGTGAAGGTGAGCAGCTTAAAACGCTCTTGGCGTTGTTTGAACGTGATAAGGCGGTCACGTATCTTGCAGGTGGGTAAAAGCGGTCAGGTAAAGTGGGCCAGAAAAGCAGTCAGGTAAAAGCAGTCAGGTAAAGCTTAACCTGCTTTCTTCGCCGCCTTTGTTGACGCCTTCTTGGTTGTTTTCTTCTTCGCCGCCTTCTTCGCTGCCTTCTTCGCCGCCTTTGTTGTTGTCTTTTTGGCAGAAGACTTCGCCTTAACCGTCTTTGGTTTCGCTGCGTTTAAGGATGATGATTTACGGTTGGCCCGTGGATCATTAGGCGTGACAATACCGCCAGAAACCACCATCTTCACTGCTTCTTCGACCCCCATATCAAGGGATATGGTGTCTTCACGTGGGAAAAACAGCAAAAAACCAGATGTCGGGTTAGGTGTTGTTGGCACAAAGACATTGATCAGGTTTTCAGACGACATGTTTTGCACTTCACCTTTGGTGCCGCCCGTTACAAAACCGATAGCCCAAATACCGCGACGTGGATATTCAATCAAGACAACTTCACGGAAGGCGTCAGACTGGCTGGCCATAACGGTTTCCATGATCTGCTTAGTGGCGCTGTAAAGTGAACGTATAACCGGCAGGCGTGCCACCATGCTTTCACCAAGTCGCAACATGGTCGTGCCGAAGAAATTAGTCGTTAGGAAACCAATAAAGACGATCACCGCGGCGCCGATCAAAATCCCGACCCCTGGCAGTGGGAACGACACATAATTTTGCGGATTTAAGTCTGCTGGCAGTAATGAGGTGGCATAACTATCAATCAAATTCACCAACAGCCACGTGATGTAGACAGTCAGCAAAATAGGCGCTGAGACCAGCAATCCTGCCAAAAACCATCGGCGCAACAAGCCCATAATGGTCCGCTTTTGCGGGGGTGATGTGTCATTATTTAAATCATTAGTCATGATGAGGTTCCTTTTGCGTCCTTAATCTTTATATTGAAATCATCACCAGATATCAAAATTATTATGTGGAATATGGTCATGACTGATCGCCCTTCTTTAAATGTCACCCCACCTGTATCAAGTCTTGAGGCAGAAGATGCTCTGCGGCGGCTTGTTAATATCATGGCGAGCTTGCGTAACCCTGATGGCGGATGTGCATGGGATATCAAGCAGACGCACGCCACCATCGCCCCTTACACGATAGAAGAAGCCTATGAAGTGGCCGAAGCGGTCGCCAATGGCAATGTTGATGAGCTGCGTGATGAATTAGGTGACTTATTGCTGCAGGTCGTGTTCCAAGCACGCATTGCCGAGGAAGCTGGTCATTTTGATTTTGCAGATATCGCCGATAGTATCGCTGAAAAGATGCTTCGGCGTCATCCGCACATTTTTGAGGCACATGAAGACCGCACCGCAGATGAACAGCGCCTTGCATGGGAAGACATGAAAGAAGCTGAACGCAAAGCCAAAAACAAAACTGGCGTCCTTGATGATGTTGCCACAACCCTGCCGCCAATGACGCGCGCTTTTAAGTTACAAAAAAGAGCTGCGCGGGTTGGTTTTGATTGGGATAACCCTGATGATGTGGTGGGTAAAGTGCGGGAAGAATTAGATGAAGTCATCCAAGAAATGACACCGCCAAGTGCTGGCACTAAGCCAGATTTAACATCACTAGAAGGTGAGATTGGTGATCTTTTATTTGCTGTTATCAATTTAGCGCGGCATGCAGGCATTGACCCTGACCACGCCTTAGCCATCACTAATGCAAAATTCATCAGGCGCTTTCAATATATTGAAAGCCAAGCAAAAGCTGAGGAACGCAGTTTTGATGATATCGATTTAGCGCAGATGGAAAGCTGGTGGGTGGCCGCAAAAAACGCTGAATAAATTATTCAGTATCTTCTAAATTGATGGGCGCCACAGGCATAATGGTGGAAATCGCGTGCTTATAGACAAGTTGAATATGTTGATCACGCTTGAGGAGCAGGGAAAAATTATCAAACCATGTGATAATGCCTTGCAGCTTAACACCATTGACCAAGAAAACCGTTACGGCCACATGATCTTTGCGAACACTGTTTAAAAATACTTCCTGCAGGTTCGTGTTCTTATCGCCAGACATGTCCCCCTCCTTTTTTATTGTTATTATTGTTGAAAACAGTCTACCGATTATTTAACAAATTGTAAATTATTGTATCCAAGACATCATCATAAAAAATTATTCCGCTGCTTGTTCGGCCACTTTATCGAGATAAGCATGGCGCATTGCCGTCGCTACAGGCCCAGCGGCTCCATCAGCAATATTAACGCCATCAAGTGTTTTTGCAGGCGTGACAAGTGATGATGCCGAGGTCATGAACGCTTCTGCCGCATCAAGCACTTCTGCTGGCGTAAACGGACGTTCAACAATCTTAAGATTTCTTGAAGCTGCAATCGCCATAATTGATTTACGGGTGATGCCAGATAAAATGTCATAGGTCGCAGGACGTGTGATCAATTCACCATTTTTGGTCACAATCCACGCGTTAGAGCTGGATCCTTCGGTAATAAAACCATCACTATCAACCATCCAAGCTTCGTATGCGCCTGCTTCGACAGCTTTACTTTTCGCCATACAATTAGGCAGTAATTGCAGCGTTTTAATATCACGGCGTTGCCATCGCTGGTCAGGGACGGTGATCACATCAACAGCGTTCACTTCGTGTTGTTCAAGGCGCGGTAATGTTTTGGCGGTCATGACCAATTGCGGGGTCAACAACGTGTTGATAGCATGGTCACGGCGCATCACCCCACGTGTGACCTGAAAATAAACAAGGCCAAATTTGATCCTGTTCATGATGATCATGTTTTTGATGATGATTTTAAGGGCAGCCCGGGACATCGGCATGGGGATGTCCATTTCACGCAATGAATAGGCCATGCGGTCAAGATGCCAGTCTTGATCAGCCAGCTTGCCATTAATCACACTGACGACTTCATAAATACCGTCACCAAATTGATAACCGCGGTCATCAATATGCACCTCTGCCTGATCATGAGGAACATAGCGGCCATTTACATAAGCGATACGGGACATGAAAAACCTATTTGTTGTTATTAAAAGAAATCTGGGTGATTAAAAGAAATCTGGTCGTACCGACAACATCTTTTCAACATCACCAATACTGTCACGTGCGGCAAATAAAATCACCTTATCATTTGGTTCAATCACCGTTTCACCGCGTGGTGCGATGACGGTATCACCGCGTAAAATCGCACCTACGGCAGAATTTTTAGGCAAGTTTGCCTTTCTCAAAGGTACACCGACAAGCGGTGAAGATGATAAGGCCTCGACCTCCATAAATTCGCCTCTGTCTTCGATGATGGTATGAATATCACGCACACGCCCACGTCTGACATGCTGCAAGATTGAAGACACGGTAATAGCAGGCGGATTAATAACAGAATCCACACCAAGCGTTGAGATCAACGGCACGAAACTGGCCATATTAACCAGTGAGACCGTATGTGTTGCCCCAAATCGACGTGCCAATAGTGACGACAAGACGTTTACTTCGTCATCATTGGTTAAAGCCACAAAGGTATCAGCAATGTTCACTTCACCTTCACTAAGTATTTCAGGTTCTAGTGCATCACCATTAATGACCGTGATATCAGGAATGGCTTCGGCAGCGGCCAGGGCCTGAAGTCGGTCTTTTTCAATCATGATGCAACGTGAATTTTCGATCGTTGATTTGATCTCTTGTGCCACCATACGGCCAATCGTACCCCCGCCAGCAATCAGGACGTTGCGGCTTTCAGGTTCTTCATGACCAAATGATGCCATGGCCCGTGACATATGTTCATCAGCGCAGACAAAATAAACTTGGTCACCTTCCATCATCTTACCTGAGCCGTCACGCGGCACGATAATCTCATTGCCTCTGAGGATTGCCACAATGGTAATGGTCAAGTCTTCAAATAAATCCGTCAGATACCGAATAGGTGAACCAAGGATAGGACATGATGCCGTGCACCGCACCCCTACAACGCGGATACGGTCATTACCCATCATGGACACATCAAACGCGCCAGGCACTTTCAATCGGCGGCTCACCGCATGGGAAACTTCGGTTTCAGGCGAAATGATATGGTCAATCGGCAGGTTATCAGAGCTAAAGAGATCCCCATAACTTGGGTCGAGATATGACCGTGACCGAATACGCGCAATTTTAAGCGGCGTGTTAAAGATTGAATGGGCCACCTGACATGACACCATGTTAATTTCATCAGATTCGGTCACCGCAATGATCATATCCGCATCAGCAGCGCCAGCTTGGGCAAGGATATCTGGGTGTGCGGATGTACCGATCACGCCGCGCAGGTCATGGCTATCTGCGGCGCGTTGAACACGTTCAGCATGCTGATCAATGATCGTGACGTCATTTTCCATGGCAAGGTGACCACC
>CBFIAO010000106.1:0-5732 GCA_965660595.1 Puniceispirillales bacterium (SeqCode)
TGGCTCAACCGCATCAGGGCTAAAAGATATTCACGCAACCTCCCTCGAAGCCTCCCTGCCCGGGCCATTTATCCACCTTCAAGTCTTGCATCAAATTCTCTCAGAACGTCATATCGCATCAGGTGAAATTTATGCGGTGCTTGAACTCGGCGTTGCGATCTTGGCCACCATCATCATGGTGGTGCTTGTCTCTTACCTGCCGCTGACCATTTCCGTGGCCACGTTACTTGCGGTGGCGGCTGGCGCTACCTACGGTTATGTCCACGCGTTTGAGGTT
Organism: Puniceispirillales bacterium (SeqCode); assembly: GCA_965660595.1. Lineage (GTDB taxonomy): Bacteria > Pseudomonadota > Alphaproteobacteria > Puniceispirillales > UBA1172 > JAGWAQ01. Next base: position 278 of record CBFIAO010000106.1, read on the forward strand.
TATGGCTATCTCGGCAATATTTTTCTTGCTGTTGGCTTAATCACGGTCATGGGGATGTTGAATATTGCGGTCCGTGCGATTTACGAAGAAATCCGCCGCCGTAAACTGCGTAATGCGTTTAACCAGTATCTGTCGCCTGAAATGGTGCGGCGGATTGATGCCAGCGGCACAGGCCCCTCACTTGGCGGCACCACCACCCCCATCTCGGTGATGTTTATGGATGTGCGCGGCTTCACCACCATGTCCGAAGCCTTGGCCGGTGACCCTGCCACCCTCACCCAGATGGTGAATATGATCATGGATAAAGCCACCGCTGTTATTCTCGACCATGGCGGCACGCTTGATAAATATATCGGTGATGCATTGATGGCCTTCTGGAATGCACCAATGCCGCAAGATGACCACGCCCGCCGTGCTATTGATGCTGCCATCGCCCTCGAAGCTGCCTTACCTGACATAAATGCCGAACTCAAAACATTAATGGGGGATAAATGGCCAGGCCAAGATATCCGCATTGGTATTGGCATCGCCACGGGTGAAGCTGTTGTGGGTAACATGGGCTCACAATTCCGCTTCAGCTATTCCTGCATTGGCGATATCGTTAACCTTGCCGCCCGCCTTGAACCTTTTGGCAAGAATACAGGCCTGCCCATCACTTTATCTGACGTCACCGCCGATCAAGGCGCACATCCTGACCTCTTGGCGATCGACACCATCGCCGTGCGCGGTAAATCCCAAGAAACCACCGTCTACTCACCAGTGGTGCTGGATGACAGCTTGCGCCGCTTGCATCAGGCATATATGGATGCCCGCCATGCGTTTACTCAAGGCACAGGCACAAAAGCCGCCATCACCAAGGCGCTTAATGCGCTTAAAAAGGCTGATGGCTATCCGCAATCATTACGTGATTACTACAGCCGTTAGACAAGGTTACCGTGCTGATGCCGCGCCTTTTAAGGCTTTACGCAACCCACGCATATGATGGGTGATGTCTTTATGCATCTCATTAACCGTGACATGGTGGGCTTTAAGGCCAGCTTTATAATTATCAGCCCTTTTATCAACAGGTTGAATAACATCAAACCGCATCGCGCTGATCATATAAGCAAGCTTCACCGCTAATCGCGCAACATCACCGCTTGCCTCGCCACCTTTATGCGCCATCAGCTCGATACGTTTGGCATAGGCAATCAGCCCTTCTCCAGCCTGACGCGGTGTTAATTTTGCACTTAATATCGCCGTCAGCTCTTGGTCCAGTTTTAACCCGGGGCGTCCGCTAACATAGCCCCAGCGCCGCACAAGAACAGCACCACCACTAAACAGCACAATAGCGCTCATAAATCCGCCCAAAATCCAAATCAGGGTTTCAAAATCCATGCCGGCGATACGGCTGGTAAAGGAACGGTTATTGCCGCCACCAAATTGCATAATAGATCGGGTGATATTGGTGTTGAGCGAGTCAAACCAAAGCCCTGTCCGTGCAAATATTCCGGGGCGTGATGCACCAGATGGGTTAAATTCCGCCCCTGATGGGCTATTCTCGCTGACCACTTGCAACGTCCCATTTAACCCGGGTTGCACCGCAACTGTTGGGTCAAAACGCATCCATCCTTGATCAGGGAAATATGCCTCCACCCAAGCATGCGCCATGTTATTGCGCACCATCCAATACCCGCCAAAATCATTCCATTCACCGCCGTAATATCCGGTCACGACATGGGCAGGCACACCAATTGCACGCAAGGCTGTTGCCATGGCTTGCGCGTAAAACGAACAATACCCAGACTTGCCCTCAAAGAAAAATTCATCCAGCGCAGCATCTGAATTACCTGCCTCATATGCGGTCGTGGTGCTATAGGTGAAATTAGCGTTAAAATGACTAATTAAGAAATTGGCAAAGCTGATATCATCGTTAAAACGTGCACGTTCAGCCCGCGCCCACCTTGCCAGCCGTCCTTCTGAAGATAAAATCGTGGTACCCTGCCACCGCCGCGTATCATTGGTGATGCCCGATGTTTGGTCATAAACCGCAACCTTGGCTTGCCGATAAGTTGATGTTGGTGACGCAACCTCGGCATAAGATGTCACGCGGTTTTTCGGATGCACTCCCGGCGCAGGCCAACCCGGCACCGGCAACCAGCTTAAATCATGGCCTTCTGACATAATATCAAAGACGCGGTATGGCGCATCAAGCCGCCCTACTGTTGTTGTGCTATTTCTTGGTCGATTGCTCCGCTGCCATCCATCTTCTGATTGCAAATCTAACGTGAAGACTCGCCAATATGGCATCAATTTCGTGTTGTCATCCATGGGAAAGGCACGGAACGCTACCGTGTCATCACCCAGTAATGACCTAAACCCATCCGCTGACATCTTATCCGTCAGCTTGACTTCGTCTGGCGCACGGGCAAAAGATGGGATCGCACCTGTATCAATTTTCGGCACCAACGCAAAGATCGCCACCACCAAGCTAGACCCGATAATTGACGTCGCCAACAACATGCCCCAACGGATGCGCAAGTCTTTTAAACTCCAGCCAGCATAGGTCATTGAATACCACATCAAAAACCCAAGTAACCAAATAAAAACAAGCAGTAATATAAAGAACTGAATGTGAAATATGAAGACTGAACCCACCAAGAAAATAGTTGGCGTCAACCCCACTGGTGATATCACTTGCCCATCATCTTCAGGCCGCCAGCTCATTGGCAAGATCACCACCATCATCCCGATAAAGAACTCTGCGCTTGGTGGCCGTTCCAGCACAAACAACGCTGCTAAGGCAAGGATCAATACCGGTGTGTTCAGCCACCACCGCTTTATCCCCAGCAATACATACCCGACCAACCAGAACACCGCCACAAATGGCCCAGGGTCCAGTGAGAAAATCAGGATCAACGGCAACTGCCACAGCATCATCCGCCCTTGGAATGACCTGAACCAGCCTTTAATCACCATCGGCAAATCAAGCAAGGGCGAGCGCATCTAAAGCCTCCCCTGAATGGCCATGTGGGCTTTTAATCTCACGCCCGGGCAGGATCAAGACAAACGGCACATGTTGACTTTCGGCAGCAATCACCGCCCCGCACATCACGCTTAATGCACGTTCATGGCCCATATGTTTCAACTTCATGTAATCCAGCACGATATGGTCACCAGCGACATGGTCACCAGTTTTGATCAGCAATCGGCCAGTGGCGGCAAATCGTTTCCAATGGATACGTGTTTGCGGCGTGCCTTCCACCCATTCCGACAGGCTATCCGCACCTGACGCATCTTCATCTTCTTCGCTTGCGCCACTGCTGGTAAAGGATTTTGCGGTTGCACCACTGGCATGGGCTGGCACTGGCGCCACCAAAATTGACCCGGGCGACAGCCACGCCCAACACCGCGCCAAGCCAAATGGAAAATCACTTTCGATCAAAATTGGCGGCATCTGCATGCGGCCACGCTTAGCAATCATGGCATTAACGGCAACGCTTGCAACTTGCGCTGAAAAATCAAGCCGATGGCGCACACCGTCAATCACTGCCACCACAAAATGCCGCGGCCTATCCGCCCTCAGCGTAACCATCACCCGTTGCGCTTCACCTGCAATCAACCGCTGGTCAGCCTGCACCCCTAACTTGATCCCTGCTAAATTGCGTCCGGCCCATATCAGCGACAGCAAAAACAAGATAAACAGCACCACCGCGATCAGCAGCAACATATTATTCTGAATACGCAAAGCGATGGCAAAAACACCCAGCGTAGAAAACCCGACCATCAAGCCATGACGTCTTGGCAACACGAACACTTTGCGCATGCCAACATGGCTAGGATAATGCTGTTTATGCTGCGCGAACCTGCGTGACACGCGGTCAAAGAACCCTAGTTTCGCCCTTTTATCCGCCTCATTATGTGCAGTTTTCTGTGTTGATGTTCGAAAAAACCGAACCATGTGTTGCGCCCTCATCTCAGCCGACGAAAGATAAGCTACGGCAACGGTACCCGCGCCACGATCGCCGCCGCCGCATCACGACGTTGGCTAATATCCATGCGCGTCATGCGGTGACGCAAGCTAGGGTAGAACAACGCCTGCAGATCTTCAGGCGCGACAAACCCGCGACCATCCTGCAGTGCGTTGGCTTGCGCCAACCTGATCAACTGGTTGCGGTATCGCACGGAAAGCGACGCATGGCCTTCTGCCTCAACGCTATCAGCAAGGTCAATCGCATAACCTAAAATATCTTCATGCACGGTTACTGCCGCGACTTGGCCTTGCCAGCTGATCACGTCATCTGCGGTTGCCATCTGCTTCACATCATCTGGTGATTTGCCCATGGCCATGCCGGATAAGATGGTTTTCTGCAATGCTTTATCTGGCCGCCCAACACTCATCGAGACCGCGAAACGGTCCAGCTGTGATTCAGGCAGGTCAAACGTGCCGATAGATTCGCGTGGGTTTTGTGTCGCCACGACTAAAAACGGTGTCGGCAAGCTATAGGTTTCACGCTCGATCGTCACCCGCCGTTCTTCCATCGCCTCCAGCAATGATGACTGCGTCCGTGATGGCGCACGGTTCAATTCATCAGCCAGCAACATTTGGGTAAAGACCGGCCCTTGGCGAAAGGTGAAACGTTCGTTCTTGCTGTCAAAAACAGACATGCCGGTAATATCGGCAGGCAACAGATCATTCGTGCATTGAATACGTTGGAAATCCAGCCCCAAACATAGGGCCAAGGCGCGTGACATTGCGGTCTTGCCGCTTCCTGGCGCATCTTCGATCAACAAATGCCCTGATGCTAATACCGCCGTCATGGCCAGTTCAACCACATCAGGACGCCCGATAAAGACGTTATTAATTTCATCTTTAATCGCGGTTAATTGGCCCGCTATTTCAAGATTTTGCGCATCATCATTTTTTTGGGCAACCGACATCGACATAACACACTAACGTCCTAAAGTTAAACTTGGCCATAAAATAAGAGATCACGCCGAAATGAAAAGGTTTTAATTCAGTTTTTGGCGAAAAATCCTAACCTTCGGATGTAAGGACCATGGCGCATCATCTGCCCCGCGGGTGAAAAATAGCCCCATCAAGATCAACATCATAGCGGCGATCGTATCCAGCGTCACCTGCTCCTTTAGGACAATCATCCCGATCCCGATTGCAAAAAGCGGGATCAAATACCCGACATAGGACACAAAACCATACCCGCTGCGCTTGATCAGAAAATAGCGGAAATAAAACGCCAGCCCTGACGGCATCACCCCCAGCCATATCAAGGCCGCCAGCACATCACTATCAAGCGCGGTTATTGATATATCTGCCATGACATAGAATGGCACCACCACCACCGCAGATACCGCCAGCACCATGGTGGCGATCACCTCGGCACTAACCGTCACCAGCCGCTTTGCCATCAAGCCGCCAACGGCATAACATATCGCCGCCGCCATGGCCGCCAATGGA
>CBFIAO010000107.1:0-5591 GCA_965660595.1 Puniceispirillales bacterium (SeqCode)
CATAAAGACCACGGCCTTCCTTATAACCCGTTCAAAGCAATCGTGGTGCCACGCCCTATCGGATGGATTTCCAGCCTTGATAAAGAAGGCCGCCCTAACCTAGCGCCATATTCTTTCTTTAATGCCATTTCAGAAATCCCGCCAATGGTGGGGTATTCTGCTGGCCCAAAACCACTTGATGACGGCACGTTCGAAGATAAAGATTCGCTCATCAATGTGCGTGAAACTGGTCAATTTGTAGTGAATATCGTGTCCGCCGAACAAACCAAAGCCATGAGCGATAGTTCAGCCCCACTTGGCCATGGCGAAAGTGAATTTGACTTTGCTGGCCTCACGCCAATCGAAAGTGAGTTAGTGTCCGCACCTCGCGTTAAAGATGCACCATGTCATTTGGAATGTGAGTTATGGGACATCCTTGCCCTACCTGAAATGCCTAATGGCCACCGCAATTATTGGGTGATGGGTAAGGTTGTGGGCATCCATATTGATGAACGCGTCATGACTGATGACGGCAAAATTGACGTGCTTAAGTTCAACCCAGTCGCCAGACTTGGGTATAAAGACTATGCACAAATTGATGATGTGTTTGAACTTGGTCGCCCTGGCGGTGATAAGGAAGCCATGCGCTAACGTACACTAGGCTTAATTAAAGCTACATTTACTGATGTTGATATTCACGTAACCCTGAAGGCTCGTTTCCACCACGTCTAATTTCATTAACCATGTATCGGCAATAATATTCATGGTGATTGGCAACTGACCAGAAGTGATTTTTTCACCGCCAAGGAACGCGACCCTCATGGACACAGGCTGTTCAGGGTCAAACCATGGACGTTCGGCGGTGGCTTGCTGGCCGGCAACACCTTCGACAAACACATGCACCGCATCGTTTAACAAGCCGGTATTGGACTCCTTACCTGCAAAAAACGGTGTGGCCACCGCAATGTCTTTTGCCTCAACAGGGCGACACCGTGACGGCAGTGACACTGTCTGCAAGGCAAGTTTAATCTGGTCTTCCTTAATACCGCGGGCAAGATAACGTGCAATAATGCGCTGTAAGCGGCGCATTTCTTTACGTTGATCACCATCACCATTCAAAAGTTCAGCCGCGGCACGGCGTTCTTTTTCGTTGTCCAAACCACGCGTTAGGCTGGCCATTTCTTGTTCTAAACGGTCAATTTTTTGGTTGGCATTCGTTAATTGCTGCGCATTTGACGACATTAAGGCAGATTGCTGGCTATTGCCCCAGAACCATCCGACCCACAACATTAACCCCATGACAAATAAACGCATCCCCCAGCTAATTTGGCTGCGGAATTCACGTTTACGATAACGTTCTGAAGTTTGATAAAAATCCATGGGATTCCATCGATGTCATGATTGCTGGTTTGGCTAAAGATGTAAAAAACACCTTCAATACCCCTTTTATATATCCTTCCTTTAAAATAAGGGCAACGCTGATCTTGGCGTATCAGCAGCTTCACTCTATAAATATCAAGTAAGGATATTTTAATGACGCCGCCAAAAAAGACATCTTCAGGTAAAAAAGCAGCACCGGCACCGCGCGCATGGCAACGCATGCTCAGCGGAAGACGGCTTGATCTGCTTGACCCTTCACCGCTGGATATTGAAATTGAAGATATCGCCCATGGGCTTGCACGTGTTGCACGCTGGAATGGTCAGACTTCTGGCGATTGGTCGTTTTCAGTCGCACAACATTCTGTCATGGTGGAACGAATTTTCACCCGCCAGAACCCTCATATGTCACGCAAATGGCGGCTGGCATGTTTGCTGCATGATGCACCAGAATATGTCATTGGTGACATGATCACCCCGTTCAAAGCAATTTTGGCAGAACAATATAAAACGATCGAAAATCGACTTGAAATGGCGGTGCATATTCGGTTTGGCTTACCAGGGCAATTGCCTGAACATGTTCGCAAAGCTATCAAACGTGCTGATAAAGTCGCGGCCTATCTCGAAGCGATACAGCTTGCAGGTTTCACGGAAAAAGAAGCTCGCGATGCCATCGCAAAGCCGCGTAATTTCCCATATATAAAAATTAAGCCTCAACCACCTAATGAGGCAGCCGAGGCTTATATAAGAAGATTTCGTTATTTAGGCGGGCATAAAGCCTAACTGTTCACGCAATTATTCAGTCACTAAAGGGTCAGCTTTTCCCTTTTTGCTGAGCATTGATGACTTGCCACCTGAACTAGACGCAGGGGCTGATGCAATTGGGGCTGCCGTCTGGCTATCCAACATGCTCTTATCAAGGGCGACGGTGTTCAACAACACCATGGCGACTTGCAGGGTTTCCAAGGCTTCATCCATCGTGGCGACTGCTTTTGCAACGTTAGGATCTGCGATTGCATCATTATCCGCTGATAACTCCCATGCTAGCGCATTTAATTTCTCATTAATGCCAATAAGCTGCTTTTTGCCTTTTGACCTGATCCCACGAACTTTTTTGATGGTGACATTGGACATAATCAAAATTCCCTTAAAAAAAACTATCGATCTAACTTACGGTATTGTTCAAAATCTGTAAATACTTGCTTCTATTCACTAGGGCTTCCATTCACTAGGGCTTCCATTCACTAGGGCTTCCATTCACTAGGGCATCCAATAAATAAGATTAACCAGCTGCCATCATCCCCATTATTACCATCCCCGTTATCACCATCCATATTATAGGCTGCACATTCAGGCGGTGATCGACATAACACTATCTTTTGGGTAGTATTTTTTAATATTGTCATTAATTACAAAATAGCATGCATTATGCAGTGAAAGATTACTTAAATGGCCAAAAAATTGATCAATTATTATTTAACGCCGGTTAGCCCTTGGACTTATCTTGGCGCAGCGCGTTTTCGCAAGATTGCTGAGGCGGCAGATGCAGATGTGAACGTTCATCTTGTTGATTATGGCACTATTTTTCCGCAAACAGGCGGCCTTCCGTTGCCGAAACGTGCGCCAGAACGTTTGGCTTACCGCATGGCTGACCTTAAGCGTTTCCGAGACTTTCTGGGCATTCCATTGGTGGCTGAGCCACAATATTTTCCATCAAAAACACGGCTCAGCACATATGCCATCATGGCGGTGATCGAACATGCGGGGCATTATGCTGGCCTTCATGCCGCCGAAGCAGTGCTTGCAGGGCTTTGGGCTGAAGATAAAGACATGGACAGCCCTCAAGACCTGACCACACAGCTGGACAGCGTGACCGCAGAAACGGGCATGAGTGCGGCAGAAATCCTCACTTTTGCAGAAGAAAACTCGGCGCAATATGATGCGAAAATTACTGCTGACACCCAACAGGCGCTTGCTGAAAATGTCTTTGGTGCGCCCAGCTATGTGGTGGATGGTGAAGTGTTCTGGGGGCAGGATCGCCTTGACCTGCTTGCATGGCGCTTAGGCATTGAAAAATAACAACTATATGGATTAGAAATGTCTAATATAAAAATTGAAGATTATATCGCGGCATACCCAAATTTTCCAAAAGATGGGATTCTGTTTCGTGATATTGGGCCATTATTAGCATCTCATGATGCCATGACCACAGCGATTGATCAATTCTATGACGCCCTCATCCCCTATGCCCCAGATGCCTTTGTGGGCGTCGAATCTCGCGGGTTTCTTTTCTCCACTTTACTGGCACAGCGCTTTGGAATCGGGTCATATATCGTGCGAAAACCGGGCAAATTACCGGGTGAACTTATCTCAGAAACCTATGACCTTGAATATGGCACCAACACCTTAACGGCACAGGCTCATTTGGATTTATCAGGAAAAAAAATTGTACTGGTAGATGACTTATTGGCAACGGGCGGCACGGTCAAAGCCGCTTCCAGCTTAATAAAGCGCCTTGGCGGTACGCCTGTCGCCCTCGCCGCTGTTATTCACCTGACCGCACTACCTGGCGCAGATGTCATCGACATGCCGCTCGTTAAACTTGCGGCATATTAAGCATTACTAACTCTTGATGAAAAGTGGTGGGGACACCCGGAATTGAACCGGGAAGCCTGTTAAGGCGGCAGATTTTAAGTCTGCTGTGTTTACCAATTTCACCATGCCCCCAAATGGCAACAGACGTTCAGTCGGTGCGATTGATGCGGTGAACATATCACCACTATTTATCATCTGCAATCACAGATACGGCCAAAATGTGGGTAAATTTAATGGTGTGCACTATCATTGATCAATGATGACAAAATTAATAACTCGCCATAAGCTATTTATGTTGATGATAACACTTCACTTCGAAAGCTCCGATGTTCTTTCTACCTTTATTTGATGACAACAAATCTGCCGCAACCCCGATCATCACGATCGGACTTATTATCATTTGTGCATTGGTTTTCTTAGGCCAAATATCAGGTGGAGACATGGAACAGCGTGTCTTTATCTATGCCTATGGTGCAGTGCCTGCAGTGGTGATGGGGCAAGAATATCTGCCGCCAGAAATTGTTACCATTCCATCTTGGGCCAGCCTTATCACCTCAACTTTTCTACATGGCGGCTGGATGCATATTCTTGGAAATATGCTGTTTTTATGGATTTATGGTGACAATGTCGAAGATAGAATGGGCCGCTTGAAGTTTCTTATTTTCTACTTAATTTGCGGGGCAGTAGCTTCCTTAACCCATGTCATGCTTAACCCAGATTCAACCACACCACTGGTGGGGGCATCTGGCGCTATTGCTGGTGTTATGGCCGCGTATGTGTTGATGTTTCCGCGCGCACGTATTCGTGTCATCATGGTGATTATTATCTTTGTGCGGTTCACTTATTTTCCCGCTTTTGTTGTCATTGGTATCTGGGCTGTTCTACAAATTATCGCTGTGCCAGAAAGCCTCTCTTCTACTGGCGGGGGCGTTGCATATTTTGCGCATATTGGCGGTTTTGTCGCCGGGCTTGCACTCACCCCCTTCTTCAAAAAAAGGGGAACGGTACTTCTACCCAAAACAGTGGCCACACCAGAATGGGAAATCACACCTGTGCCGGCACGTCAAATACGCAATGAATTCATCCAACGGTATCAACGTAAATCGCGGCGGGTGGATATACCCACGGCCCAAAAACCGCCGGCAAGAAAAGGGCCATGGGGTTGATGTTTTGATGCTGAATATTTGCTAGATTGCTGTATTCCCACCAACAACTTTATCATCAATATATGCAGCCGATCCAAAGCTTGCGACCAACTCCACCAGTTTATCTGCCGCTAATTTTACATCACCTTCAACCAAGCCAGATACAACCAAAGCGGTGCCATATTGGCCAGGCTTAAACCATGGATATGAGCCTATAGAAATACCCGTGAATGCACCTTCAATCTCTGCAAGACCTTGGGCCAACGTCCCTTCTCCAACTTCTGTTTGTACCGTCAGACGGAATGCCTTGACGCCGCCCGGTAATTGATCCCCCATATTTTCGACCATTGCTTGTAAAATTGACGGCACCCCAGGAAGCACATAAACATTGCCAAGAACATACCCTGGCGCGGCAGATATAGGGTTATCAATCAGATTGGCACCTTCAGGGATATCTGCCATTTTCTGACGGGCGTTGTTATAATCTAGGTCAGT
>CBFIAO010000108.1:0-5453 GCA_965660595.1 Puniceispirillales bacterium (SeqCode)
CCATGATGGTGCTTGCTTTTGCCAAGCGGGCCGCCTGTATTGCATTGATGCCAATGCCGCCAACACCGATGACGGCAAGGCGTTCACCAGCTTGAACCTTGGCAACGCGGCTAACAGAACCAAAGCCAGTAATAACGCCGCACCCAAGAAGTGAGGCTTCATCAAAACTTAGGCTATCTGGAATAGCGATGCATTGGCGTTCATGGACCAGCACTTCTTCAGCGAAGGCACCTGTGTTCATGGCTGGAATAACCGCGTTATGGTCAGCATCTTGAATATTGGCATCAATAGCGGGCGGGGTGGCACAGATGGCTTCAAGATCATCACCGCAAGATGGGCACGTGCCGCAAGAACGCATTAACGTGACAACCACGCGGTCACCTTTACGGAACGACGTGACGTCATCACCGACCTCAATAATGGTGCCTGCAGCTTCATGACCGAATAGAAGTGGCGGGGTGCCGCCCCAACCACCACGCATATAGGTAATGTCACTATGGCATATGGCGCAGGCTTCAATTTTAACTTTCATGGCATGCCCTGATGCCGGGGCGATAGTAACGTTTTCAAAGGAGAGGGGCGTGTCAAATTCGCGGCAAATGGCAGCTTTAGTCATGGTGGGAGAATCCAAAATAATAAATAATTCAAAAAATTATTCTTCACAAAGTCAGCTTGTTCAGCAAGCCAAAATTCACCCTTATGCACATAAAAAAGAAGCCCGACCAAGGTCGGGCTTCGTTATATCAGACCAGTCCCCCAACCGCCTGATAACTCGTAAACTGTGCCGCATTTCTGCGATGCATAAGATGTATCAAAATAAACGCAGCCACGCCATGAAAAGTGTGAAATGATGAAAATTGTAAATATTTTACATTTGCAATTTACAAAGTTCACAAACCGCGATACGATTTACATAGAGTAAAAAAACGCACTAGATAACGCCACTTAAGGTAAAGATGTGATCGAGTTAAGCGAAAAGCCCATGGTTGGCCATAAAGTAAGGCGGTTGCGTCAGCAATTAGGGCTGACCCAATCTGATATGGCGGCTGTTATCGGGATTAGTGCAAGTTATTTGAACTTGATTGAGCATAACCAGCGGCCAGTAACGGTGCCATTATTGTTTAAGCTGGGGCAGTCTTTTGATTTAGACCTCAAAGAATTTGCGACAGATGATTCGAGCCGCCTTATCACTGATTTAACACAAATGTTCGGTGACCCTGCGGTGAGTGGCCATAACGTATCAAAGCGTGAGTTGCGTGACTTTGCATCAGCACAGCCGAATATTGCCGCCGGGATGTTGCAATTCTATAACGCCTATCAAGATATGAAAGCCAATGTCCATTCAGCGGCTGTCACCAGCCAAGATGGCCGTCAGCGTGTCTCTACCACCACGATGGTTGAAGACGTACGGTTGTTCTTGCAGGAGGCGGGGAATCATTTTCCAGCATTGGAAGACGCGGCCGAAGCCTTTATTCAAGACGCAGGGCTTAACCGCGATACGTTATATTCAGATATTTGCCGCTGGTTCAAAACAGAACAAGGCTATGACGTGCAGATCGTGCCAGCCGAGACCATGCAACAAAGCCTGCGCCGATATGACCCGCACCGCAGCCGCATTTTATTATCCGAAGCATTGCGTCGCCCACAGCGTATTTTCCAGCTGTTATTACAAGCAGCAATTTCAACCCAGGGTAATGTGATTGATGAGATCATCGCCAAGGCAGATAAGCCAGAAATAGCCCCGTTATTGCGCAATACATTGGCAGGTTATTTTGCCGGTGCGGTGATGATGCCTTATGCTGATTTTGCGGAAGCAGCACGGCAAATGAGGTATGATATTGACCTGATAGGGCGCCGTTTCGGGGTGAGTTTTGAGCAAGTTTGCCACCGGTTAACAAGCCTGAACCGGCCGGGGGACCGCGGTATTTCCTTTTTCTTTATTCGTGTTGATTTGGCAGGCAATGTGTCGAAACGGTTATCGGCGGGGAAGATGCAGTTTGCCAATCATGGCGGAACATGTGCACGGTGGGTGGTGCATCATGCGTTTCGGGTGCCGTCAAAGATCGTCACACAAATTGCAGCATTAGAAGAAGGCCAGCAGGTCTTTACCTTAGCGCGGACCGTATCACCACTTTGGACACCGCCGGGCCAACCTGAACCAGAATTTGCCGTGGCGTTGGGGTGTGATGTCGCTTATGCCCGTGATATTGTTCATGCTGACCATTTGGATTTAGGCAAAGCGGTAAAGCCAGTGCCGATCGGGATTGGATGTCATGTGTGTGAGCGGCTAGACTGTGCGCAGCGGGCTCAACCCCCGATTGGGCATCAGGTCAAGTTTGACCCATATACACGAAAGCTGGGGCTGTTTGATCTGGAACGCTAGTCACGGATTTGCTACAACCCTAATATGAAACGATAACTGATGATAAGGAGGGCTGATCAATGGAGACAAATGACCGTCAACGCATTGATGATGTGACCCAATTATCATCGCTATATGGCATGACGCCTAAAGTGGAAATTGCCGTTATCACCGCGCTGGCTGAAGGCCATGTGCGCAGGGTGCGTGCCTTGGTGTCACCCTTGCACCCCGCTGACCAAGCTGACTTGGTGGAACGGCTGAACAACGCACAACGCAAATTACTGCTGACCATGATGGGGCCGGTGCTTGACCCTGAAACGCTGACGTATTTTGATGATGATCTTTTGGAAGATGCCTTAGGCATTATCGGTGCAGAAGGGGTGGCAAAAGCCCTGCCAGAGCTGGATTCCGATGATGCGGTCGATATTCTTGAAGAATTTGATGAAGAAGAACGTGACAGTATTTTGGCGGCTATGCCTGCGGCAGAACGACTGATTGCTGAAGAAGGTTTATCTTTTCCGGAAGATTCTGCCGGCCGATTAATGCAGCGCGAAGTTGTCGCCGCGCCATCACATTGGACGGTGGGGCAGACGATTGATTTCATGCGCTCGGATGAAGATCTGCCTGATGACTTTCACGCGATTATTGTGGTTGATCCTGCGCGGCGTGTGTTGGGGCAGGTGGCATTGTCAAAACTGTTATGTTCACAGCGCCCACGCCGACTGTCTGAGATGATGGAAACAACGCCGCATCAAATTCCTGTTCATATGGACCAAGAAGAAGTGGCGGTGTTGTTCCGCCGTTATGCGCTTTTTTCAGCAACGGTGGTCGATGATTTGGGTCGTCTTGTCGGGGTGATCACGGTTGATGACGTGGTCGAAGTTATTGATGAAGAAGCCGAAGAAGACTTGATGGCCTTGGGCGGGGTTAGCGACATTTCTATCAGATCTAGCCTGCGTGAAACGTTTCAAGGCAGGTTTTCATGGCTGTTTGTAAACCTGTTAACGGCGATTGCGGCATCGGTCGTTATTTCATTCTTTGAAGAAACGATTGAACGTGTTGTGGCCTTGGCGGTGTTGATGCCAATTGTTGCATCTATGGGCGGTAATGCTGGCACACAGACCGTGACGGTGGCGGTGCGTGCCTTAGCGTTAAGGCAATTATCGGATAAAGCTGTTAAAGGGTTTATTTTGCGCGAATTGAGCGTCGGGCTTATCAATGGCGTGATCTTTGCGGTGACCGCAGGCCTTGTTTCATATCTCTGGTTTGGTGATGTATTGGTGGCGCTGGTCATGGCGTTTGCGATGATCGCCAATTTGATGGTGGCAGCGGTAACGGGCACGGCCATTCCGTTAACGCTATCACGCTTTGGGGTTGACCCGGCAGTCGCGTCATCTGTCTTTATCACCACCGTGACAGATGTGATCGGTTTTCTGACCTTCTTAGGCCTCGCAGCACTTGTTTTGATCTGATCTTATGCTAGCTTTTGGGCATGACTAAGGAGAGATCATGCCCCTCAATCTGAAAAAGCTGTCGGTGGGAAGCACTGATATTGATGGCCTGCGTGCATGGCATGAAGAACTGATGGCACGCCGTAGCCAGATCATGCATGTAACCCGTTCTTTTCCGCGCCGTAGGGATGAAATTCTGACACCAGATGGCCAGGAAAACGGATGCATTTATTGGGTGATCAAGGGCAAGATGGTGGCGCGTCAGGTGATCGAGGATTTGGTCGAGGTAACGCGTGAAGATGGCGGCATATCCTGCGGGATTGTGATGCGCCCCGGTCTTATCCCCGTCATCGAAAAACGCCATCGCCCATTTCAGGGATGGCGTTATTTGGAAGCTGCAGATGCGCCGCCAGATTTACCAATAGGCGCATCACCAGAAGACACAATGCCAGCAGAAATGGCGGAAGAGTTGCGTGATCTAGGGTTATTATAAGGGCGCTAAAACCCAAATAACCATTCAAATTATCATGATATTTAGTTAAGCGTGTTTGACAAAAGTCACCGAGAACATTGGCTTGCCTTCAAACAAGTCATCACGTTCTGGGCCTTTTAGGATTTCAAAACGAGACATGCTAATTGGCCCATCCATGCGGTACCCTTCGGCCGATAGGTTGCGGCGGTGAAATTCCAACGCAGCGGCTTCAAAACTTTCAGCAATAATAGTAATACGATCGTCGTTCATCAAACTGTCCTTCATCTTTATAATTTCACCCTACATGATTGACATAGCACTGGCCACTTGGAATTACAGTACCTAGGCATGAAAATTACCAGGGCATGAAAAAAACAAGGCATGAAAATAACCAGTTTACCTGATGGTGTTCTCACCCGATTGCAGGGCATTGTTAAGATTATCCTCGATATTATCGGGTTGTGAGTCTTCGGTATCTTCCCATGGTGCTTCAGGGTGCAGGGTAGCCGCCATTAGCGTACCACGTTGCGGAACTGCCACAAATGGTGCCTGTGCTTCGGAAGGGATCGCGGCACGTGCGCGCATTCGGAAGATAACGACAAGGGTCATGATAATATGAATGGCGCCTTGGGTCGGGTAGAAAGCAGATGGGCCAAATACCCCCATCGTATAGCCCACTAGCGGCGCACCAAAGACAGCACCAAAACCGTTAATCATGACCAATTTCGATGATGTTGCCACGATTTGCCGCGGTGTCAGATAATCATTCGCATGCGCAATATAAAGTGAATAAAGCGGGGTATGAATTCCGCCATAAAGCGCAGCGGCCCCAATAAAATACCATACCCCCATATCTTGAGCGAAATAGGCCACCGCTGAGGCGATGACGGTCATTATCTGCACAACCAAGATCACTGAACGGCGGTCAAAAATATCAGACAGCATCCCGATCGGGTATTGGAGGATAAGCGCGCCTAACATAACGGCCGACATGTAAAATGAAATTTCGGTCAGGGTGAGGCCTAGTTTCGTGGCGTAAACAGCACCCATGCCAAAAATCATGGCTGATGACATGCCGATCATGGCCATGCCCATTACAGCAAGGGGTGAGGTATCGTAAACGCGGCGAATGCTGACTTTTTCTGGTTCTTGAATTTCGGGCACTTTG
>CBFIAO010000109.1:0-5374 GCA_965660595.1 Puniceispirillales bacterium (SeqCode)
CAACCGCCCCGCAAGGGGCACAACAAAGGACAATGACAATGAGTATTTATTTATACACACTACGAAAAAGCAATAGCCTAAACTTAGAATACAATCACAACGGCAAAAAATATAAGTTTCCTGTTTATCGGTTCAGATTTGCATTTGGTAATTGCAGCTGGGATTATGATGGTAATCTTAAGGTAAAAGGATCAGAGAAGGCAAAAATTACAAGAGCCAAAAAAACATTTGGAGACAAGCCGATACTTATTGACTTTTACGGTGATATTTACTTTCAAAAAACAGCCGATCCGTTTTGGTTTGATGTCGATGAATGTCCAACGGGTGATCTTGTAGGTGAGATTAGGAACGAGCATATTGATACGGGTGAGCCGATCAGTGATGAGCCTTTTTTGCTTGTTCCCGATGATTATGATTCATCTAGAGAAAAACAGATAGTTGAAACATTGATAAAAGAGTACTATCCAAAAATGAAAATATAAACAACAACCGCCCCGCAAGGGGCACAACAAAGGACAACAACAATGATCGACAACTGGGATGATATACCAACAACAAAAATATTGCACGGGGATTGCATGCAACTCCTCAAGACATTGCCATCAAATAGCATTGACGCGATTGTAACCGATCCACCGTACGGCATGTCACCTGATGGCATTGCCCGCACATGGGCTGACATCGAAGAGGGGCGCAAGCTATCGGGATTCATGGGCAAGGATTGGGATGCGGCTGTTCCTTGTCACAACTTCTTTGCTGAGTGTTTGCGGGTGTTGAAACATGGCGGGCACATGATAGCATTTAGCTCAACGCGTACCGTTTGTGCGTTGGGTATGGCTGCACAACAGGGCGGGTTTGTGATACGTGATATGATTCATTGGTGTTACTTCTCAGGATTCCCAAAGTCGCACGATATAAGCAAAGCGATCGATCGTGAGGCGGGATTTGAAAGAAAAAGTGACTACATACCAAACAACAAAAATAATAAATATGGTAAGGGTTTAGGAGGTGGTCACACAACGAAAACAGATCCGCCCGCAACACAAGACGCGCAAAAATGGGCGGGGTTTGGCACAGCACTCAAGCCCGCAGTTGAACCCGCTTTGTTGCTTCGCAAGCCGCTTGAGAAGGGTTTGACGATTGCACAAAATGTGTTGAAACATGGCACGGGTGCGCTCAATATAGATGCGTGTCGTTTTGGGTATGGTGATCCGTGTTGGGTTGGGCCAAATGTAAACGATAATTACAGGCCGCCCGTAATAAATGCAAACGCACAACACAAAAACAAAGATGGGCGAATGCAAAAAAATACAAGTGATGTGCTAATAAATAATTGGTCGCCTCAAGGCCGATGGCCCGCAAACCTTTATCAATGCGCCAAAGCCTCACGATCTGAGCGTGAGGAAGGGCTTGAGCATTTGGAAACAACAAAAGGCTTTGAGGCGGTACACCGCAAAGAAGGATCCGCAGGTTTGGACAATCCGAGAGCGGGGGCCGGTCGAACCGCAAACGAGGTGCGTAACATACACCCCACAGTCAAGCCGATCAAGCTCATGCGTTGGTGTTGTCGATTGATTGGCGGGCAAAAGGGATCGGTGATACTTGATCCTTTTACGGGTAGCGGTACAACGGGAGCGGCTGCACTTCTTGAGGGCTTTGATTTTGTGGGTATGGAACTCACACCGGAATACTTGCCAATCATTGAGGGGCGTATTGAGGCGGCCCGCAAACAGTACAAACTTGAAAACGCACAACTATCACTATTTGGGGATCAATCATGACCGTTGAGAACATCGAAAAAAAAATTGTATCCCTTGTGAGCAAACTATCTGAGGGCCGCAATAGGCTTTTGCGGCTGCATATTCAGATTGTAGGTGTACAAAACACGTTGGGCAACTTGATTGAGGACTACAAGAAACACACCAATGATTATGAGATTGATATGCTCTTTGCGGCAATCGTCGATGATCACGCATTGGATCAAAGAGATATAAAGATCGTCTTTGATTACAACGAAAAACAGTACAGGGAGGCACTAAAACGGTACTTTGAAAGGCGGCAAAATGGATCGGTGTGAGTACTGCGGGCACAAAAAAGATTGTTGGTTTTTGCCTGATGGTGAAAAAGCTAAATACCCATGCAAAGAACCTGAGCAGCCAAAAAGCAAAAAATATTAAAAATAATGTTTGCCTTTTCATGAATACCAATATATTATATTGGGTGTGGGGGCAATGATGCAATCACACTAACAAAGGACAATGACATGCTTACTTTCAAAATACAGTATGCTTATAAACTAAATAATAAATCTTCACAATCAATTTGCTATGTTGACGCAAAATCAATCAATAAAGCAAAAGAGAAGTTTTATCAAAAGCCACCTTGCAAAGATTACACGGATCAGAAAATACTTTGTGTTGTTGAGTGCTAAAATAAAATCTTTGATCTAAGCCCCTTTAATGGGGCTTTTTTATTTTCTCAAAAATAATGTTTGCCTTTTCATGAATACCAATATATTATAATGGTGTAGGGAAAATTTACAACAACAACAAAACAAAGGAAAAATCGAAATGTTGCATATCCAATCTAAATTTATCGTAAACCGCCAAAACAAAGCAGTATTTAAAAAAGATACTTTCAAGTCGCGCATTGTAGAAGGTACACAGCCAAATCATGCACGTCACAGCGGCATGATGCTTGATATATACCTAAGCGACAAGCTTACAACAGTTGTAACCTATGAAAATGGCGTTGAGTTTCGTGCGCGCCATGTTGGAAGCACACGCATTGAGCTTGTTGTATATTGTGAGGGTGAGCGTTACACATTTACAACGCCTGTTGAAAATGCATTATCATTGATGCGCGCCATTGTACGAGATCGCAATTTTGGGCTTTACTTTCAAGGAAGTAACGAGCAGCACAAATATATTACTTTTGAAAAAATGTATTTGCGAAGTAGCAAGATCGAGACAATCGGCAACGGGTACAAAGGGCTGATCAACATCCTCACAAATGATGAAAAGATGCGGTTGCTTTTGAAAGTCCTGAAATAAGGGCAACAAACCGCAATACACGGCCGCATGATGCGGCCTTTGTTGTATTTGGGCAATAGCCCCGCGATCGTGCTATATTTGCAAATGAGAGGTGATAATATGAGTAAAGACTTACCTGCAAAGCCTGTGTCATTTTGGATGCGATTGATCGAGCCAATAACAAAGGCATTTGCAAAGCCTGTGGCAAAGCCTGAGCGGCCCGCACATGGTGCAGACTGGGACAAGGCACAAGGCGTAAGAAACCCGTACCCAGCGGGCGTTTCTATGGCTGCATTTTCACAGCACGGTTATGTTTTTGCGGCTGTGTCAAGAGCATCACAAGATTTGGCCGCATTGCCGATCAAGCTTATACGGGGAAAAGGTGAAAACTCAGAGATTTTGATCGATCACCCGTTCCTCGATTTAATGGATCAGCCAAGCACGTACGTTGATGGTTATTCATTTCGTGAGCAGTTGATCGTTGACTTGATGCTTACAGGCGGGTGCTATGTATTACTTGCGGGGCCTCAAGATGTGCCCGCGTCTTTGTTTCGATTACATCCTGAGCAAACCAAAATCATCACCGATCCTGTAATTGGGATCAAGGGCTTTGAATTTGAGGATAGCGGCAACATTGTTGAGTATCCGATCGATCGTGTTGTATACGCTCAAAGTGCATCATGGGGGGCCGGTGTAAATGCTTTGTATGGTGTAGGGGGGATTCAACCTTTACAGCGTGAAATTGGGGCGGATATATCCGCACAAAAACTTGCAAGCGATGCCGCAAAAAAGGGGCGGCCTGATATTTTGATTAGTCCCGCTGATGAGGCTGATATATGGGACTATGAACAAAGGCGATCTATACTTGACGCATACAGGGGTATGAGTAACTCAGGCGGGGCAATGGTGATGAGCGGGCAAGTAAAGATCGAGCCATTGCAGATCAGTCCCCGCGATCTTGAGTTTCAAGCGGTGCGAGAATACACAAGACAGGCAATTTCAGCCGTTTTCGGCACACCTCCGAGTATATTAGGCGATAATTCGGCTAATTTTGCAGTTTCTCGACAACAGGCACAGAACTATTGGGAAGTACAAACCAAAAGGGGCAAGCGGTTATCATTCCTTCTGACACAGATCGCAAAGCGGTTTGATCCAACTTTTCGCGTTGAGATTGATTATTCAGGCGTAGAGGCGTTGCAAACAATACGAGATTCACAACTTGACCGCGTAACAAAGCACATTCTTAACGGTATGGATGCGGCTGATGCGTATATGTATGAGGGGCTTGAAGATGCGCCAATAATACCACAGGATCAGCGAGAAACACCCGCTCAAGATATAGGCGATGAGGAGGGGCAAAACGTGCGGGGGCTTGTTGCTCTTTTGCGTACAGTAAAAAAAAAAGATCCATCAAATGAAATAACAAATTTCCCCGCAAAAGGTGATGATCGCAAAGTATCGCTTGAAAATACGCAATACAGGGTTTTTGATGCAGACTATGCACAAGACTTGAAAGATAATTGGCCGCAAATATGGCGTAAAGGTGGAAACATTGAGGGGAATAACCAATACAGGCGGCTCAAGCCTATTGTTGATCGTGCTGATAAGGAACCAAAGACCGATACCGAAGAAATGGCAATACGCAAGCGTGAGGCATGGGCGGCACGTCACTTGCAAGATTTTCGTATTGCGGGTACCGTTGCACAAATCAAGTGGTTTGTTGTTGGTGATCGCGGTCAAACGTACATGAAAGAGCTAATCGAAAAGGAAAAGCAAAAGATCAACGCACAAAAGCAACGATCTGACATGTGGCAAGGTTGGGTTACACGCGTACAACAACCCGCTGAAAAGAGTATAGAGCGTGCAGTATATACGTATCTAAGGCAATCTCTCAAGAGGTACAAAAGCCGCATAAATGATTATGTTGTGAGCCGCAAATCTGCGGGATCCGCACAGGTTACAAAGGCCGTTGTTGATTGGTCGTCATTGCTTGCAATGGCTGATGAAATGCGTATACTTCAAGGGCAAATGGGGCGGCAATGGTTGGGCGTGTGGAGCCTCACAGGAAATGACGCTCTTGATGATGTGTTTGCAAGAGCGGGCAAAACGCGGCCGCTTGATCTTGTGTTTGGATCTCGTGAGGCTGCGGTCAATGCCAATGACCTTGCATCAATGCAGATCACGCAATCCACAGCGAACAAAATCAAGCGTATCATTGAGGCGGGTTTGTTAGATGGTGATAGTGTTGATGAGATTGCAAAGAGCATTGATCAACGCTCGATATTTGGTGCTGATCGTGCCCGTACTATTGCACGCACTGAGGCAACAAAGGCCGTGAATAT
>CBFIAO010000110.1:0-5341 GCA_965660595.1 Puniceispirillales bacterium (SeqCode)
CGATATTAACGTCATCGAAGAAACCATCACGGCCCCGCCAGGCGTACCTAGTGTTGATATCTATATCAAAATGTCACGCCCAGGCAGGTCATCATAATATCCGCCCATATTGTCCGCCCATATTGTCCTTACGTTTCATCATGATGATGCGTCATTAACCACGCAAAACATTGTTGAAATTTCATGATGACCCAAAAGGAATATGTGAATTTTCTTTATAAGATAATGGTGATGTATTAAAACTATCTTATGAATGTATTGCGCATGACATTATCGGTGCTCATCACGGTGGTGATGCTAGGTCACTTGTCCAATTTCCCGCCTGATAACACATCGGCACAATGGGGCATCACCGCGGCTTTCGCTGATGGGTTAGATGACACATCACCGCCAGAAGTGCTTGATATTGACGACCCGTTTTCGCGTGACCTTAAACGTGCAGCAGATGATGCTACTGGCGGCATTAATTTTGACGCTGATGGTCTTGGCATCCAAGATGAAGAAGCAACAGGCCTTGATCTGCTTGGTGCCGAAAGTCGTGCCGCCATTATTGCCAGCAAGTTTCGTATTCTTGGCGTGGCCGTGGCCCGCCGCCCAGACAGCAACCACATCTATATCAACCCGCGTGAAGAACTTGTATCTGGCTCAAAACCACTGATGAATTATTTACGTATTGGCTCACATGCCAGCATTGATGATGCACGCCAACAGGCCATTAACCTGAAATCTTCATTTGGTGAATTTCTGGACGCATCTTTTGTGATACGCACCTCACCTAATGACACCAGCTCCGACCTTGATATAGGGCCGTTTGAAACCATCATTCATGCTGAACGATATTGCGATATGATGCTCGTTATCTCTTACGGCATTGTCGGGGATTGCTATGTTGTTCAAGAATTTCCGGGGCTTGAATCCCGCACCAGCTTTTCGTCATCTGCCATGGTGCGTTATTCCGCCAATGCTGTCGATGAAGTCATAAGCGAAACCAGCGTATTTGACCTGCCTGCCGCCGCTAACCAGATGCTTACCATCAAGGAAGGCACGGTCTTGGGGCGCGGCTCAACCATTGCCACAAAAATTGTCCCTAGCGGCATTATGGTGGTTGATGAAATTGGCACGGTCATCAAATTACCGCTTAACTACGTGCCTGAAGATGACTTTGTGGAAGCTGAAAAGCAAAACTTGGTCATCCCGACAATCCCAATTGAACAAGAGGCCTCTCCTGTCCCGGGGGCTGAACCTGAAAAGCCGCAAACCGCCGCGGATATTTTGTTGAACACTGATGAAAATTAAAGGCATGTTGCCATGAACGCCTATAATGATGAAGTTGCTGATAAAGTTATTCGCGTCCTTCAGACCGCCAATCGTATTGACGCTGCGCTCTACCGCAAAGCATCTGAAGAAGGCAACAACCCTAAACCGGGCGGTATTCTTGAAATGCTTATCCGTGAAGGCGGTGTCGAAGAAGATTTGGTGCAAACCGTATTGTCCCGCGCCTATGCTATCCGCCGGTTAAATATTGATGCTAATAGTGTTGATGTTCGTGCTGTTGGCCTCATCCCTCAGGAACAGATCGACAAAAACAAAGCGCTTCCATTTGCGGTGGAAGGCCGGTTTCTTAAAATTGCGATTGTTGACCCCACCACCGCAGGCATGGCAGGCCAGTTTAAATCACTGTCAAATTTCAATATCGAATTTCAATTGATCGCCCTCACCAAATTCGAAGAATTACGGGCGCATGAAAAAGTAAAAACTGTTCTTGAACCTAAAAAATCCAACAACACCGCACGTGCCCCGGGGGCCAGTGGTGGCGGCGGTGGCGGCGGCGGCGGTGCGGCAACTTCAACCCGCAGCAAGCGCACACGCTTTCCCGCTGATAACGAAGAGCTGGTGCCAGAATTTTGTGATCATATCTTGGCCACGGCCATCGATAGCGACACCAGTGATATTCATATCGAACCGTTCCGTGATGTCGCGCGTATTCGTTTTCGCGTTGATGGTCGACTTGTTATCCGCGACGAATATACCGACTATTTGATCCGCAACTATCTTGGCGTGGTCACCCGTTTTAAAATTATGGCGGATTGTGATATTTCGGAAAAACGTCTGCCGCAGGATGGTGCTATTACCATTAAACATGACGGTGAAGACATTGATTTCCGCTTTAATGTCCTACCGGGCAAAAACGGTGAACGTATCGTTATGCGTATCCTGAAAGGTGACCCGTCCCTCAGTCTTGATAAAATTGGCCTTTCGGAAAAGAACCTTGACCGCATCACCGAAGCCATCTCTGCCCCGCAAGGCATGGTGCTGGTGACTGGCCCGACGGGCTCGGGTAAAACCACCACGCTTTATGGCGCGTTGCAGTGGATTAACGATCCTCAGGTGAACATCATGACCGCCGAAGATCCGGTGGAATATTACCTTGAAGGTGTCGGTCAGGTGCAGGCGAATGAAAAAATTGGCCTGACCTTCTCATCCATCCTTCGCGCTTTCTTGCGGCAAGACCCTGAAGTTATTCTGGTGGGGGAAATCAGGGACCAAGAAACCGTAGATATTGCCGTCAAGGCTGCCCTCACTGGTCACCTCTTGCTGTCGACCTTGCACACTAATGACGCCATCGCCACCATCACCCGCTTGATGAATATGGGCGTGCCACCATTCATGATCTCGGCCGCCGTGTCGCTTATTGTCGCTCAGCGTCTTGCACGTGCCAGCTGCCAGAACTGCCTTGTTAATGACACCACCGTGACGAAAGAATATTTGCTTCGCCTTGGCTTTACGGAAGAAGAATTGGACACCTTTACGCCAAAACGTGGGGGCGGTTGCGGGGCATGCAACGGTTCTGGCTACAAAGGTCGCCGCGGTATTTACGAAGTCCTTCGCATTAACCCAGAATTAGAAGAAGCGATCTTGCGCAATGCCCTTGCGCCTGAACTGCTGGCCGCCGCACGTCTGGATGGTTTTGAAACCATGCAGGATATCGCCCGCGGCATGATCAAAAACCATATCATTAGTGTTGAGGAATATACCCGCGTGCTAGTGCTGTCATAAACAGCGATCACAAATATATGATCCTAATATTAGTAAAGTTTGATATACTAGGTCGATAATCGGCATTACATCATCGGCATAAAGTGAGCCAAGGATATGAAAAAGTTTAAATATGTCGGCAAAAAGCGCGGCAAAAAAATGAAAGGTGAGATCGAGGCTGACGGCCTTGTTCAAGCACGTTCAAAGCTGCGCACTGAAGGCATTCGTGATGTTAAACTAACCGCCCTGAAAGAGAAGAAAAAAGGCGGTTCTGGTGATATTCAGATCACGTGGGGGCCGTTTGGTAGCATACCCCAGAAAGAGATCATGATTTTCACCAAGAAAGTCGCGACGATGATCCGTTCTGGCTTGCCGATTGTTGAAGCCATGATCCTTGTTGGAGATCAGACGAAAAACGCCAACCTTAAAAACGTCATTAAGAAAATCACGGACCGCCTCAATGGTGGGGCGTCGCTTGGTGTTGCCTTCCGTGAACATACCCGCCATTTTGACACGGTTTACCTCAACATGGTCGAAGCGGGTGAGCTTTCAGGTAAGCTTGATGTCTTCCTTGACCGTCTGGTGGAAATGCTGGAAAAGCAGCAAAAGATTAAATCAGGTATTAAATCGGCGATGTTCTACCCCATCACGCTGGTGACGATTACTTTGCTTATTTCTTATGGGATGCTCACCAAAGTTGTGCCGACCTTCCAGGAAATGTATGAAGGCCTTGGTGCTGAACTCCCTGGCCCAACCCAGAAAATCGTTGATGCCTCGGACTGGATTCGTGATGGCGATAACGTCATGATGGTCTTGGCTTATGTTGGCTCCATCTGGTTCACCAATAAAATGTTATCCAAATACATCCGCAACTACGTCAAGATGAAAAGCTATATCTGGCTTCGTCTGCCGCTTTTTGGCGACATCATCATGAAGTCGACTGTTGCCCGTATGTCACTATTGATGTCGAACCTGCTTGCCGCAGGTGTTAGCGTTATTGACACGCTGGAAGTCACACGCACCGTCTCAAAAAATCTTCTCTTTGTTGATGCCGTGGGGCGCATTAAAGAACGCATCACCACTGGTCTTGAACTGTCGGTCCTCTTCCGTGATGAAAAAGTCTTCCCCCTTGCGCTCTCTCAGCTGATGGCGGTGGGTGAACGCACTGGTAACATGGATGAAATGTTGACCTCGATCGCGAAATATTACGAAGAAGAATTCGACGCGGTGGTGGGCGGTCTTTCGGCCATTATTGAACCGCTGATGATCGTCTTTGTTGGGGCGTTGATCGGGATCATGGTGGTGGCACTTTATCTTCCGATCTTCTCTGCTGGTGATGCGTTCGGTTAAGCCACCTCCCGCACACCCAGATCCCGCACACCCAGACTAAGTACACCCAGACTAAGTACACGCATAAAAGGGCATATCATGACACCTCAACAGTTCCGGCGTTTGATGAATGTATTTTCCATCGCCTTAACGATGTTGGTTGGGTTTTTTGCCTTTGCCAATGTCTGGGATATGCGTGGACGGACGAAAGACGCTTCACTTGACGTGCTGACCCAAATGCAGCCCTTCACTGGTGATGAAGACCTCGCTAAAATGATGGTGCTGGTGGATATTGATGAACAAAGCCTACAGCAAATTGGCCAATGGCCATGGCCACGTTCGGTCACGGCTGAACTCATTGACCGCATGAATGCCGCCGCCCCGCTTGCCATCGGGCTTGATATTTTGATGACCGAAGAAGACCGCTTCACCCCGGCCAATATCGGCGCCTTAGCTGGCCGTGATGCCGCCACGTTTGAAGGTCTTGTGCCTGACGGTGATGCTGACCTTGCCGCCGCCCTTCAGCGTGCGCCAACCGTCTTGGCCCTCAATCTTGTTGAATTCCAGCATGGCAACCCACTATACGCCCCGGCCAGCGTCGCCCAGATCGGCACGCAAAATGACCTGATCCTATCGTCCCCGGGGGTGTTATCACCAACCCCGCGCCTGCAAACATCACCCGGCGCTGGTTTTGTTAACCTATCGCTTGTCCGTGACAACAATGTCCGCAAAGTTCCACTTATCGCCAAAACCCAAGGCAAGGTCATGCCATCCTTTGCCCTAGAGATGTTACGAGTTGCCCAAGGTGCGCGTTCACATGTTGCCAAGCTCGCAGGTGATACCGGTAATCCTGTCACCCAAGTCAAGTCAGGCCGCGTGATCGCCACCGGTGATGATCTTGGTTTTATCACGCTTCATCATGGCTACAGCGATCGGTTCACTGTTGTTTCTGCGGCCACGATCATGAGTAATGATG
>CBFIAO010000111.1:0-5295 GCA_965660595.1 Puniceispirillales bacterium (SeqCode)
CCTGATGATGCCCATAAAAGCCCAGTCACCACCGCTTGCACCAATGGGTTTTTCGCCATGGTTTTAAGGATGTTCCACAACACATTAACCGGGTTTTGCCCATCCCCTGCAATAAAGATCGACGTCATCCCCAGCAACACCACCGTATCGGCAAATAACATCAACCCCATGGGCAAAGCTGCTTCTTCACCAAAGGCCAAGATCACCATCGGCACCCCGATATAGCCATAATTCGGATAGGCGTTATTCAACCCGAAAATCCCGGCCTCACGGCGGCTTAGCGCAAAGATATAACGGCCAAGTAATCCGCTCACCCCGAAAATGATGATGGTGGCAACTTCATACCGCCATAAAAACCCAATATTGAAAAATTCTGCCGGATCATTACTGGCAACATTCAAAAACATGAAGGGCGGCAAGGCGATAAAGAACGCAAACCGTGACAACATCGCCGCGCCGTTATCATTAATAAATCCGGTGGCTTTACCGCCTGCCCCAAGAAAGATCATGGCAAAAAACGGAATAGTAATGGCAAGAACGTCAAGCATGGGGCGGTTTTCTGTAACGGTGCGGTAAAGGATAGGTGGTTAAAATGTACTGCCTTATCATCACGTTTGCCTCGTCATAAATCAACACAACTTTTTGGGCCACTTTTTTAGGCCACATTTTTTGGGCAACCGAAATTTTTGATCATTTCTTAATTTTTTGATGATATTCGGCTTTATTTTCTGAAATACGGGTGTTATAGAATGCGCACCGTGATGAAAATCACTTCCGGAGAGGTGGCAGAGCGGTTGAATGCACTGGTCTTGAAAACCAGCAAGGGTGAAAGCCCTTCGTGGGTTCGAATCCCACCCTCTCCGCCATTATCTCTTGCAGATTAAGATAAAGCGCCCACCGCAGGCGCTTTTTTTTATGTTCATGAGGCCGGCCCCGAGCACCTTAATTAGCACCTTAATTAAAAATCCAGCGCATAGATCAACGATGCCGCACTGCTTTTTGCACCTTCAATCCTGCCGCTTCGCCCCAGAAATTCGAACTGGCCACCTAGGAAAATATCATGGCCAAGGCTGACCTCAACCTCACCTATCGGCAAGGTGAAATTCGCAAAAACCTCACCATCTATGCTATGTCCTGACACATCACGGAAAAACGCATCACCGCTCGCATGTTGGCGTGTGTAATGAACCCGCCCGCCCCAGAACACATCATCATTTATCACCCGATCATCTTGATACCCAAGCCGTAATGACTTGGTATCCTCATACACAGGGTGCTCAATTCCAAAAAACGCATCACTGATCAAGGCATCAATACTGACGCCAGTATCAAACGCCATGCCGATCATTGGACGTTGTTGATGCCCCATCATATAAAGAGATCCGCCATCAAAATTCATGACCTGATGCGCCTTGGCATAGTCAATATCTGGTAAGCCCGTCCCCGCAAAGGATGCAGGACGGTGTAACTTCATTGCGCCGAAATTCCGCCCCCAGCTGTCATAAACCGAAAAGATCGTCGTCGACACATTCCCTGGCACTGGCGGTAATGATGCCGACACTTCAGCAATCCGCACCCCATCTGTTCCAGATAAACCACCTTCCAACTCATTGACATTGGCATAAAGCTCACCATGTGGGGTGAACATACAATTCACGTTGACACCCCCTACCATACCTGCCCCAGCAGGGTTACGCCGTGCGCATTTAATGGTGATATCAAACGTCTGGTCATTATCCAGCTTAAACTGCTCTTTCATGATAGCCACAGCGACCCCAATAATGGGCGCTGAAAACGACGTCCCTTGCACATAATAGCCATCACTGGTGGTGAATTCATAAGATGCACCAACACAATAATCGCTGTACCAGTCTTCACAATAATTGCTGGATGCGTGGCGTTTCCCTGTAAAATCTGTACCAACGGCAATGATGGACCGCTTCTGCTGCAGGTAATGCAGAAAACTGTTGCGGTCACCAGGATCAGGATATCGCTGATCATAGTCACTGGTAAAGCTAATGCCTTCATTTCCGGCAGATAGCACCAACAACCCCAGACTCTTTGGATCAATAGCCTGCTGACGTGAAAAGTGATTAAGATAATTGATCATCAGATACGGCCGTCCATCATACCCACGCGGCAATACCGTCACCGTATTCTGGCCTTGTTCAAAATAATTCCTGAACACGTTAAATTCATTGGTTGTGTCTGTGCGGCGATAATCTTTAATTAAGACCTCATCATCATAATGCAATCGTTGCACCACATCCCGCACCCACCGCTCATGCCGTGTGTCAGGGATGTCATTAACATAAATGCGCGTTCGGGCAGCCCCGCTCGTCACCGACGGGGTGACAACACGTTCAATACCCGGCAATGCTTGGGCATTGGTGATAAAGGGGCGCGTGCCATCACCGCCGCCGCCACCGCCGCCGCATGCGCTCAAGATAAACAGGAATGGCAACATACCTAATGACGCCGCGCATATCCGCCGCCATAAGATCAATCGGCCTAATAACTGGCCCCCAAACTGGCCCATAAGTCAGCACCTTTGAATAAAGGCCGCTGATGGTCACCACGTCAACACACACACACGAAAAAACAACAAAAGACATCAACGGCAGATTACCGCAAATGCTCCCGAAACAGGTAATGGGGAAAGAACAACTTCATTTGCATCAATGAATATAGGATTAAATGTTATCACAAATCCAAATCCCTACAAGTTACCTTGCAGGTCACCGTTTAATGTCCCAGAAATAACCCCCGATAAATAACCCCTAATAATAACTTCTGATCATGATCTAGGGTTTTCATCTGGCCGCAGTGGTGTTATACAAAAAACCACGCGGCCGTGGTGTAGTGGTAGCACAAGAGCCTTCCAAGCTCTTAGGGCCAGTTCGAGTCTGGTCGGCCGCTCCAATCTCATCACATCTTCGCTTTAATCTTCGCTTGAAACGTCGGGATCACCTACGCCCATTCCGCTTGGCATAACGGGCGTTGATCATCGCCATATGCTGCCCGCAATTCATCAAAGCTGGCATCGTCCATCAACATCTTCAACGCCCAGATCGCATGGGCTGAGATAAGCTCATATTCAGAATTAAGTAATACTTTTAATACATTGATATAATTTGTATTATTTGAGTTACCTGCAGCGATAATTACATTCCGCATGAACCGTTCATACCCGGCACGCCGCACAGGTGATCCGGCAAACATCGCGCGAAATTCTTGATCATCCAGCGCCAATAATCGGCCCAAGTCAGGGTCGATCAAATTCGGCAAGGCCTGCAATTTTGCCTCATGCGCCACTGCTGCAAATCGGTTCCACGGACAGACAGCCAAACAGTCATCACATCCAAAAATACGGTTCCCGATAGGCACACGAAATTCAGGCGGGATGATGCCTTTATGTTCGATGGTCAGGTATGAAATGCAACGCCGCGCATCCAGTTGATACGGCTGAGGAAACGCGTTAGTCGGGCAAATATCAAGGCATCTGGTGCAACTGCCGCAATGGTCTTCTGGCGCGGTTATGGCCGCGTCGTCATGAAGTGCAGTATCGGTCAGGATCACCCCGATAAAAAGCCATGAGCCGAAATCACGGCTGACCATATTCGTGTGCTTCCCTTGCCAGCCCAGCCCTGCCTTGGCCGCCAGTGGTTTTTCCATCAATGGTGCGGTATCAACAAAGACCTTCACCCCTACCCCATCACGTGCGGCGATACGGCCAGCGATCTGCTTTAACTTACCTTTGATCACCTCATGGTAATCACGCCCCCTTGCATAGACCGAAATATTGCCGCAATCCTGCTTGGCAATATTATCCATCGGGTCATGATCAGGGCCATAATTCATCACCATCACAATGGCCGTCTTGGCATCATCCCACATCGCGTCAGGCGCATGGCGGCGGTCACGTGTCTCGGCGATCCACGACATATCCCCCATATACCCTGCCGCGATAAATGCATCCAGACGTGCCTGTTGCACCGCGTCACCGCCAGCAGGCGCAAAGCCAACCGCACCAAAGCCTTCCTTGGCGGCATCGGCCTTAATACGGGCCCTTATCTGTTCGGCAGCAATCGTCATGACGTTATGATGGCGCAATCACACCTTGTTGGCCAGCCCCCTACAAATACGTTAGCCAGTAGGTTAACTAGATCGGCCAACTTCGTTAAACAGGGTCAATATCACCCAGCGCATACATCTCATGAAAATCTTTGGCATAGGCCGCAAACCGCCCTTGGTCCAGCGCATCACGTGCCCCGCGCGTAATATCTTGGTAATAGGTGATGTTATGACGGCTCAGCAGCATCAGGCCCAAGACTTCATCCGCACGGAATAAATGGTGCAGATAAGCACGGCTATACCGTGTGCAGGCTGGGCACGCACATCCTTCATCCAGCGGCCGATTATCTTCAGCATGACGTGCGTTTTTGATGTTCACCGGCCCACGTCGGGTAAAGGCTTGCCCAGTGCGGCCAGACCGTGTCGGCATCACGCAATCGAACATATCAATCCCGCGGGCAATCCCGCCAATAATATCAGCAGGCTTCCCCACCCCCATCAGATACCGCGGTTTATCTTTGATCATATGCGGCGTGGTAAATTCCAGCGCTTCAAACATGGCTTCTTGGCCCTCACCAACGGCAAGACCACCAACGGCATATCCTTCAAAATCTAGCGCGTTCAGCTTTTCAACAGATTCAAGCCGCAGGTCTTCATATACTGACCCTTGCACAATCCCAAACTGGCCATAACCTTGACGCGGGGTAAAGGCAGCACGGCAACGTTCCGCCCACCGCATTGACATGCGCATGGAATCTGCCGCCACGTCTTTTTCCGCTGGAAACGCTGTGCATTCATCAAAACACATGGTGATGGTGGCATCCAGCATCCGCTGAATATCGGTGGACCGTTCTGGTGTCAGCCGATGTTTTGACCCATCAAGATGCGAACGGAACGTCACGCCATTTTCGTCAATATCACGCAAATCGCCTAAAGACATCACCTGAAAGCCGCCAGAATCCGTCAATAATGGCCCATCCCATCCCATCATCTTACGCACTCCGCCCAGCCGTTCAACACGTTCAGGCCCGGGCCGCAACATCAGATGATAGGTATTGGCCAAGATGATCATCGCGCCAGTGGCCCAAACATCATCTACTGTCATGGCCTTGACCGTCGCCGCTGTCCCCACTGGCATAAAAACAGGTGTTTGAATGACCCCATGGGCGGTGGTTAAGGTACCGCGACGCGCCATGGTCGCATCATCGGTTGCCTTTAATT
>CBFIAO010000112.1:0-5045 GCA_965660595.1 Puniceispirillales bacterium (SeqCode)
AAAATAGAAGTTTTCCCATGCATAACTGCGCGTAGCAGAAAAATTTTCAGGTTGCTGATCTTCTGCATATCTATTGACAATAACGCCCATGTCAGCTGCCAGATTGGCTGCCATATATCGTGTTACAGTATCCCAATGACGTTCATAGAAAATAAGTACAGTCACCACTTGCACCATGATCATCGGGACCATAATGATCATCAGCATGCGCCCAAATAGCGTTTTTGGAAGGAAGGAATGTAGCTTCATTAAACTATCCACATTGAAGACGTATAATATATTTTAGTGATCAGCATCTGGTTCTAATGCCCAACCTTGACCACGAATGGTTAATAAGTAAATCGGTTTTCCAGGATTAGGCTCAATCTTTCTCCGCAACCTAGCAATCGCAACGTCAATGCTTCGTCCTTCCATTTGCCCACCCAACATTTGTGATAAGTGATCACGTGATAAGGTTTGACGTGGGTTATTACAGAAACAGCTTAACAAATCTTTTTCAGCAGTTGTTAAGTGTTGACGTTGTCCACCTGTACTAAGCTGTTTGCGTGCTAATTCAAAAAGATGCGGTCCGAATCGGATACTTTCTTGCTGCGCTGTAGCTGAAGAAGTTACAGAAGATGGAATTGAACGTGCTAAAATGTTTTTCATTCGGAGTGCGAGTTCTAACGGCTCAAAAGGTTTTGTCATATAGTCGTCTGCACCTGTTTCTAGCCCGTGAAGCCTGTGCCCAGGTTCGCCCATAGCTGTTAGCATGAGGCATGGAAGATCGGGATGTGTTTGCTTAAGGTCACGAACTAGATCAAGCCCACTTTCACCGGGCATCATGATGTCAACCACTAATAAATCAAAACGAACACCTATCATTCGCTTTCGCGCTTCTTCGGCAGACTCCGCTAAAGTAACACGAAATTCTTGGTCATGAAGAAACCGCCCGATCAATTCACGAAGACGTGCATCATCATCAATAATCAGGATATGTGATTTCAATTCGGACATGGTCCCCTCATTAAGGGCATCCACTATGCTTGGGATGTCTCATCCGTCATATTTTCAAGCACACGAAGGAAGCCGTCAACGCTTTCTGCACCAGCCATTTTATAAGCTCGTGAAAATCGCAATTTTTGGACATCTGTTAGCTCTTTTTCAAGGGTAATTCCTTTTTCGGTTAACGACAAAAGACGTTGTCTTTTATCATCAGACCCTTGTTGTGCATGGATATATTCATCATCAATCAACCGCGACAACACTCGTGATAAAGACTGTTTTGTAATATTGAGAATGTTCAATAAATCAGAAACAGTGATATTTGGATTGCGCCCAACAAAATAAATCACACGGTGATGGGCGCGGCCCATATCACGATTTGCAAGAATAGCATCGGCTTCACCGGTGAAGTCACGGTAAGCAAAAAATAACTGCTCAATACTCTTTCTTAATACTTCTTCACGAAGAAAGAGTGGATTATGTGATGTTTTTACGTCAGCCATGTTGACTTATCTTTACGCTTTATGTTCAATTTGACAAGTTTAAATGAGTCGAAACAAAGTTATTTATTAAGTTTCATAATCTAAAGGAAGCACGCAATGGAAATTATCCCTTTTGATGACCGTGATGGCAAAATTTGGTTTAATGGCGAAATGGTGGAATGGCGCGATGCCAAGACACATGTGTTGAACCACGGCCTACATTATGCGAGTTCAGTATTTGAGGGTGAGCGTGCCTATAATGGACGTATCTTTGAAGATGCTTGGCATACAAAAAGATTACGGGCATCTGCTGAAACTCTTGATTTTCAATTACCATATACTGATGAAGAAATTATTGCTGCGAAGCATGCAGTGCTTGAGGCAAACGGCATCACTGATGGTTATATTCGTCCCGTCGCTTGGCGCGGTAGTGAGATGATGGCAGTATCTGCGCAGCATTCAAAAACACATTTATTGATAGCAGCTTGGGAATGGGCAAGCTACTTTGACCCTGATCTAAAAATGAAAGGCATCACGCTTGATATTTCTGAGTGGAAGCGTCCAAGCCCTGAGACAGCCCCTGTTCATGCTAAAGCAGCAGGTTTGTATATGATTTGTACGCTCTCTAAGCATGCTGCTGAGAAAAATGGTTTTACTGATGCATTGATGCTCGACTATCGCGGATATGTAGCAGAAGCAACTGGCGCAAATGTCTTTTTCTTGATGGAAGATGGTAAAGTGCATACACCCCTTGCAGATTGCTTCCTTAACGGTATTACGCGTCAGACAGTTGTGAAATTAATTAAAGATCATGGATATGATGTGGTTGAGCGCCATATCCAACCAGAAGAACTTGCTAATGTTACAGAATGCTTTTTAACAGGAACAGCTGCTGAAGTTACACCTGTTTCACAAATTGCAGATTATCATATGAATCCAGGTAGTTTCTGCCGAACGGTGATGGATGGTTATGCCGCCCTTGTCCGGGGCGAATAATATCTGAGTAAACAATGGGGGTTCAGATTAGGACTCCCATTTTTTTAGGGACGCACGGTCTGTTTCTCTAGCATCTACCCATGATGTTTTACCATCCATTTCTTCAGCTTTCCAAAATGGCGCGTCTGTTTTGAGATAGTCCATGATGTAACGTGTTGCATCAAAAGCTGCGTCACGATGCGGAGAAGTGCAGCCTACAAAAACAATGTTATCAGCGGCTTGTAATTTCCCAATGCGGTGAATGATGGTCACGTTGCCTAAAGGCCATCTATCCATGGCACTTTGTCTGATGCGTAATAATTCGCGCTCTGTCATGCCAGGATAATGTTCAAGGGTCATGGATTTTATATCGCGGTTTTCGTGCATATCACGCACGATGCCGGTGAAGGTGACTAATGCGCCTGGCACTGTGCCTTCTGGTGTGTCTTTCAACAGGTTTACTTCTTCATTTATATCGAAGTCTTCAGTCTGCACCCGAACAGTCACATCAACCTCCAGTCACAGGTGGGAAAAAAGCAACCTCATCTTGATTAGTTATAGGTGTGTTAAGGTCAGCATAAACTTGGTTGACGGCAACGCGAACTACATCAAGATTACTTAGTGCTTTATCATGGCCTAAACTCAATGATCTAAGGTGATGGGCAAGTTCTCCAACAGAAGTCACGCCATCAGGCAATTCGATGACTTCATTAGGATGACCAATATGCTCACGCATCCATGCAAAATATAAGATGTTCATAATCCCGCCTCTTGCAGTGTGAAAAAGGGAAGGGGGTCACCAATGGATACATCATCATGATCCGCTGGGATTTCAACCAAACCATCAGCACCTGTTAAGGATGATAATACACCTGCACCTGCACGGCCATTTAATATGATTTGCAAATTTTCATTATCATATTCTAGGCGCGCTCTTAAAAACTCTGCCCTGCCTTTGCGGTGTGATTTTGCAAATCCTGCCGGTGCAGTAAGGGGTTTTGGTAATGTGCCACTGCCGCCATTTATAACATCAAGCATAGGACCTACCAAAAGCCTTGTGCATACAAATGCAGCAACGGGATTTCCAGGTACACCAAACAAAGGGACGTCACCTATTCGCCCGCACACCATTGGTCGACCAGGTTTTAATGCAAGTCGCCAAAAATCAATAACCCCGCCAGCATCAATGATTGCAGCTTTTGTGTGATCTTCATCACCTTCTGATGAGCCGCCAGAACATAAAATGATATCATTATTTGAAGCTACTATTTTGAACTGCTCAGTTAAGGTGGCAAGGTTATCTTTGATGATGCCATAATCTTCAACATAATGGCCTAAATTTTGCATCATGCTGATGAGCATAGGGCGATTACTGTCATAGATCATGCCGTCTTCAAATGGGATTGTGCCAGTCTCAACAACTTCATCACCCATAGAGAACACGGCAATATTAAGTTTATGTTTAACAGGCATCGTGGCGTAACCAATAGCTGCTGCTAACCCAATTTCTGCGGAACCGATACGTGTCCCTTTTGATAAGGCAACTTGACCTTTGGTAACATTTTCGCCGCGTGGTCTGAAGTTGGCGTTATATTTCATACCCTGAGGGAGGTGAACATACCCATTATCTTCAATGGTGCAATGTTCTTGCATAGCCACGGTATCAAGGCCATCAGGCATAGGTGCACCTGTAAAAATACGGTATGCTTTACCGCGTTCTATTGTCCCCTCATATGGGTGACCAGCACGTATTGATCCTATCACTGGAAGGGTTGCATGAAGGTCATCATAATGAAAAGCATAGCCATCTACGGCGGCAGTGTCTTGACCTGGCACATCAATTGGTGACGTGATGTCTTGTGCCGTAATTCTTCCAAAGGCTTTATCAAGTTCCACGTTTTCATATCTTGAATGTTGTGCAGCAATAGCCTGCATTAATGGCGTTATCATGCCATGGGCTTCGGTTAATGAAATATCTTCTGGATAGCTTTGCTTAGAATGAGCCATCTTCAATCTAAGCCCTCTAATATGTGATCAACAATTGCATCATGTTGTTCCAAGGCAATTTGAGCTATGGGTAGATCATCATAAATGTGGTCAGTCGCAACTAGTTTGATGCCGGGCATGGTATTAAATAAAAAATCATGCCCTAAGTTTTTGCGATGAATTTCAATTTTTGGAAAGTTGATCTTTTTATATCCTTCAACCAAGACTATGTCAGCTGGATCAAGCTCACCTAATAATGTATTGAGATCGGCTTCATCCCCATCAGGTGTTTCTGTGAATTTAACTCTACGTGTAGATGATGAAATAATCATCTGATTGGCGCCAGCACGGCGATGACGCCAACTGTCTTTGCCAGGTGTATCTGGGTCAAATTCGTGATGTGCATGCTTTAGGGTTGAGACAGACATGCCGCGTTTGTTAAAGATAGTAATGAGTTTTTCTGCAAGCGTGGTTTTGCCTGCACCTGACAAGCCTGCCAAGCCAAATACCAGTCCATGGCGTCTTATATTAGGAAGTTCTTGGTCAAGAGTTGAAGTCATGCGCCAGTGCTTTTCGGAAGTAATCCCATCCGGTAATGACGGACATTATGGCCGCTAT
>CBFIAO010000113.1:0-5034 GCA_965660595.1 Puniceispirillales bacterium (SeqCode)
GCCAGGGTCAAGGTCAACCGCAGACAGCTGATCGCGACGAGACTGCAGATTTTCGTCTGACATCGGAAAGGGCACAATAACAAGAATTTTCTTCTTCAACACGCTACTCTATGAAAAGCTATATATAATGAAAGGACACAACGGATGATTTCACTTGTCAATACATCTTTCTTTATCACTGGTATGGGCAGTGGTATTGGGCTTGAAACTGCAAAGCTGTTAGTTCAATTGGGGGCGCGTGTTGCAGGCACGGTGCAGCATGATGACCAAGAACGCCTCGTGTCGGATCTTATTGGAAATTTGAGGTGTTATTGCTTGGATGTTTCTGATGCTGAAGCGTTGCGCGCGGCAGTTAGAGATGCCGCTGACTACATGGGTGGGCTAGATGGTGTTGTTGCGGCTGCAGGGGTGATCAAACTGAAAACTAGCGCCGAGACATCACGTGAAGATTGGTCACATATTTTGGATATCAACCTTAATGCGGCATTTGAGTTGGCACAAAGTGCTGCCCCATTATTAAAGCAAAATAACGCGGGGGCTATTGTATTTATTTCAAGCCAAATCGGCCTTGTTGGCCATCGCCGTGCCGCAGCATATGCCGCATCAAAAGCTGGGCTTAATGGCCTTGCACGATCTATGGCGCTGGAGCTGGCCCAAGATAATATCCGTGTTAATGCCGTGGCGCCCGGCCCGATCGCAACACCTATGACGGCCGCAACCCGCGCTGATGCCAAACGATATGATGATGTGGTGCGGGCTATCCCATTGGGGCGTTTTGGTGCGGCTGATGAGATTGCTCGCGTGATAGCATTTCTGCTTTCAGACGCAGCATCATTTATCACAGGGCAGGTTATTGTTGCTGATGGTGGCTTCACCGCACAATAGAGGGCTGCCCTATAGGCCGAGATATGATTTTTTTAAATCAGCATTGTCTTTCAAGTCACTGGCTTGACCAGAAATGGCGACACGGCCTTCTTCGATCACATAGGCCCGATCAGCAATGGACAATGACTGAATAACGTTTTGCTCTACAAGTAAGATAGTCAAGCCTTGCTCATTGATGCGTTTGATCAGCTCGAACATTTGTTCCACCAGCAAGGGCGAGAGTCCAAGTGAAGGCTCATCAAGGATGAGCAGGCGTGGCTCGCTCATCAGTCCGCGACCGATGGCCACCATTTGCTGCTCACCCCCAGATAATGTGCCAGCAATTTGATCAATGCGGTCGCGTAATTTTGGAAAGATATCCAATACATTTTCTAGGTTTTGGCTGCGGTTTTTCTTACCTCGGCGGTATGAGCCAAGTTCAAGGTTATCCAGAACAGAGAGGTTGGGGAACAGCTTGCGGCCCTCGGGAACATGTATTATGCCAAGGTCAACGATTTCTTCCGAAGAATTTCCTGATATCAATTTATCTTCGAAATAAATGTCACCTGATTTTGGGGTGATAAGCCCACTGAGGGTATTGTTTAATGTTGTCTTGCCAACACCATTACTGCCCAATACGGCGACAATTTCACCCGATGAGATATCCAGCGATATATCGCGTAAGACATCAACAAAACCGTAGCCGGCACAGAGGTTGGATATGCGGATCATGCTCATTTCTGACCTGCCATTGTTTCTGCAGCGCCATGGCCCAAATATGCCTCGATCACCATTGGATCAGCAGCAACAGATTTTGGTGTGCCGCTTGCGATCAATTTGCCATCATTCAAAACATATGTGCGGTCTGAAAGGTTCATCACCGCCTTCATCACATGCTCAATTAAAAATATGGTCAC
The DNA here is from genome assembly GCA_965660595.1 of Puniceispirillales bacterium (SeqCode). Taxonomy (GTDB): domain Bacteria; phylum Pseudomonadota; class Alphaproteobacteria; order Puniceispirillales; family UBA1172; genus JAGWAQ01. The sequence continues at coordinate 1,782 of CBFIAO010000113.1, forward strand.
GCCGTTATCCCTGATCCCTTTAATCACATGAACAATATCATCAATTTCCGTTGGGTTCAGGCCGGCCATAACTTCATCTAGCAGTAGCAATTTTGGGTCTGTTGCCAAGGCGCGTGCCAATTCGAGGCGCTTGCGCCCAGCGACGGTTAGCCCGTCAGCACCTTGGTCCAACAGTGATGTCATACCAACTATTTCGGCGACTTCTTCGGCTTTTTGTTGGGCAATTTTAGTGTTGTTTGTTTTGCTAAATGCCCCAACCATAATGTTTTGAAGCGTGGTAAGGCCGGCAAAAGGCTGCGTGATTTGAAAGGTGCGCACCATGCCCAAGTCACAAATTTTATGGGGTTTTAGGCCGTCAATGGACACATTATCAAACTTAACTGAACCTTCATCAGCGGACAAAAAGCCAGCAACCATGGCAAAAAGGGTGGTTTTACCAGCGCCGTTTGGGCCAATAAGGGACACAATTTCTCCTTGGTCAACCTGGAGGTCCACCGATGATACCGCAACAAGTCCGCCAAAGCGTTTGGTAAGCCCACTAACCTTTAGCATCATCGTCTCCCGTTGACGCTGGTTTTTTATCGAGCCCAGCAGCGTTAGCAGGCTGCATGCGTTTCTTGAACATGCCAATCAATCCATTAGGCAGGTAGCTGATAATCAGGATTAAGATAAAGCCATAAACAATCAAACTTAGCCCGGGTGTATCAATGAAGTGGCGTGCGACCTCATTCACCGTATGGAGCACAAACGCGCCAATCAATGGGCCAAATACTGTCCCCATGCCGCCAACAATAGTCACCAGCAGCATTTCAACAGAAAGATGGATTGAGTAGGCAATAGGTGGGTCTAGGTAGAGGTATTTCTGTGCATAGAACGTGCCAGCAGCGCCGCCCATAGCCCCCATAATCATAATCGCATAGATCTTACATTTAAGCGTGTTGATCCCTAATGCTTCGGCGGCATCTTCATTTTCACGGATCGCCACAAGTTGGGCGCCAAAACGTGATCGCTCAAGCCAAATGGCAATGATGATTGAGATAAACATCAGCAGAAGTGCAAAATAATAAAACCCAGTTGGGGTATTAAACTGCAAGTTCGCAAGCCCTGGCGCATAGGTCAGGAAGAGGCCCACCCCCCCGCCTGTAAACTCAACCGAATTAGCCAAGACGCGCAATAATTCGGCAAAAGCAAGCGTGATCAGGGCAAAGTATGAGCCACGCAAGCCAGAACGGAAGCTCATGTAGCCAACAATTAGCCCTAAGATAGCCCCCGCAGCAATAGCAACGAATCTGCCTATAATTGGCGGTATGCCAAATGTTGTGAGTAAAATTGTTGACGCATAAGCGCCTGTGCCAAAAAACATCACCCCGCCGAAAGAAAACTGCCCGGCATAACCGCCAAGAATATTCCATGACTGCCCCAGATAGGCGGTGAAGAAAATAAGGGTCAGGACATCAATATAGAACTTATTGCTGATGAAGGTTGGTGCTAGCAGCAGTAGCACTGCCCCAGCAATAATATAGCCCAAATGTTTGTGGAACCCCGCCATCAGACTTTGCTCCCGAACAAGCCCGTTGGCTTAAAGATCAAAATAAGAATAAAGATAAGTGAGATACCTATTTGGCCAAGGCTTTCGCCCAGCAGTAATCCGCCAACGGATTCCGTAATGCCAATAATAAAGCCCCCAAGAAGCGCCCCAATGATGCTGCCCATACCGCCCAGCACAACAATGGTAAAAGCAACAAGCACGAAGATATTACCAGTATATGGATCTACATAAAAAATTGGAAGCATCATACAGCCAGCAGCACCAAGGCAGGCGATCCCTATGCCAAAAGTAATGGCAAATATATGTTCAACATTAATGCCGACAAGCCGTGCTCCTTGGCGCTCTTTGGCAACAGCGCGGATCGCGCGCCCCATATCAGTGAGTGACATAATTGCCCAGAGCAGCGCGCACATAATAAGCGCGGCCACGAACGAGATCACTTTCGGGTAGGACAAATACATAAAGCCTAAGTCAAAGGCTTCAAAGCTATAGGATAGGCTTACGGTCTGCTGGTCACCGCTGAAAAAGAACAGCGCGCTGTTTTCAATAATAATCGACAAGCCAAGTGTTATCAGCAGGATATTCTGATCCTTGCCTTTTGATAGCACTCCGATGCCGTACCGGTAAATACAATAGCCAAGGGCAAAGGCAACAGGTGTGACAATGACAATGGATAAATATGGGTCAATATTTGCAAGTTTGAATAAAAAGAATGCCGCGTAAAGTGCCAGCATCAGCATGGCGCCATGGGCAAAATTAATAATATGAAGCACGCCATAAATAAGTGTAAGCCCAAGCGCAACAAGGGCGTATATAGCACCAAACATGAAGCCGTTTATAATGGCGGCTGGTAAAATGGATAAGGAGGCAGAGAACATGATCTGTCTAACAATAAATGATGAGTAGGCAACATGCGCTGCCTACTCAAATGAATTAGTGATTAGCCGCGTGGGAACACAGCTTTGGCAGAAGCATACAGAGATGGCGCAATGATCTGAACATCGCCCTTCTGTGCCTGAATTGCCACAGCGCGTGAGCCCATGTTCTGGCCATCAACCATCTTAGTCTTGCCGTAAGGCATGAAATCAACATCAATGGTTGAAGCTGCAAGCGCGGCATTAACAGCATCTTTGTCTGTTGAGCCAGCACGCTCAAAACCATCAGCAAGGAACATGATTGACATATACGCACAATATACTTCGAAGGTGAAGTATTTGCCATCAGCTTCGGTACGGGCACGCATCGCCTGACCAGATGCAGAACTTGGGTTATACCAGTGGTTCACATCGATCATGTTTTCGGCAATTTGCGGCATATCATCAACAAACTTAAAGTTAAAGCCACCACCTAGTACTGAATAGCTGGCCATGAAGTCAACACGCTGCTGACGCAGTGTCTTCGCAAGCAGTACATATTCACCAGGATAGTTGATTGGCATCACGATGTCAGGCTTTGCCGACTTGATCCGAAGCGCAATATTATCAAAGTTACGCGTTGGATTAGCGTGCTTGATGGTGTCAATGACTTCAAGGTTATGTGCTTTGAGCGCATTGGTCATCAACTTAGCTGTGCCTGTGCCAAATTCAGACTCTTCATGAACAATCACAACAGATTTCGCAGGATTGCCAGCTAGCTTATTAATCTCACCTAAGTTAGTGGCAGCATCACTAGCGATCCGGCCATAACCATCAGCCATACGGAACA
>CBFIAO010000114.1:0-4960 GCA_965660595.1 Puniceispirillales bacterium (SeqCode)
TATGCAGCATCTATCACCTGCACGGTTGCGCGCCCCATTAAAACGTGTTGGCCCCCGCGGATCTGGTGAGTTTGAAGAAATTAGCTGGGATGAAGCGTTGGAGATGGCGACATCGTGGTTGGCGCCAATCCGCAATAACGACCCAAAGAAATTGGCTTTCTTCACCGGACGTGACCAATCACAAGCCCTGACAGGTTGGTGGGCGCAGCAGTTTGGCACCCCTAACTTTGCTGCCCATGGCGGGTTCTGTTCCGTGAATATGGCCGCTGGCGGCATTTACACTATTGGTGGGGCATTTTGGGAATTTGGGTCACCTGATTGGGAAAAGACAGAATTGTTCATGATTTTTGGCGTTGCTGAAGATCATGATTCAAACCCTATTAAAATTGGCCTTGGCAAATTGAAGGAACGCGGCGTTCGCACGATTTCGGTCAACCCTGTGCAAACAGGTTATTCCGCTGTGGCTGATGATTGGGTCGGTATTACGCCCGGGACAGATGGGCTGTTTATCCTGTCACTGGTCCATGTGTTGATGGAAGCTGGCAAGATCGATATTGATTACCTGATCCGTTATACCAATGCACCATGGCTGGTGATCCGGAACCCGGGCGCAGCAAATGACGGGCTGTTCTTACGCGATGACAATGATGTGCCATTGATGATCGACCGTAAAACAGGCAAGACCGTTGCATCAAATAAAGCTGGCATCACGCCTGCCCTTAATGGTGAGGTTAAGCTGGATGACGGCAGCGTTGCCGTGCCTGCCTTCACCTTGATGGCTGATGAATGGATGTCACCCGAATTAACGCCAGAAGCCACTGAGGCGCAAACAGGTGTGCCTGCGGCACGTGTCCGCAAGATCGCCGCCGAGCTGGCCGAAGCTGCGTTCGAGAAGACGATCACCATTGACCAGCCATGGACTGACTGGAAGGGTGAGAAGCACGATAAGATGATTGGCCGCCCTGTATCCATGCATGCGATGCGCGGTATTTCAGCCCATTCTAATGGTTTCCAAACCTGCCGTGCGTTGCATGTGTTGCAGTTAATGTTGGGCAGTGTTGAGGCGCCTGGCGGGTTCCGCTTTAAGCCGCCTTACCCGAAGCCTGCAGAAATTCACCCACGCCCTGCTGGCCGTCCTGACCAAGTTAAGCCCAACACGCCACTACCTGGCGCGCCATTGGGATATTTGATGGGGCCGGATGACTTGCTGGTGGATGAAGATGGCAACCCTAGCCGTATTGATAAAGCTTACTCATGGGACGCGCCGATGTCCGCCCATGGGTTGATGCATATGGTAATTTCAAACGCCCATGCAGGTGACCCTTACCCTGCGGATGTATTGTTCATGTATATGGCAAATATGGCGTGGAATTCATCAATGAATACACGCGGTGTTATTGAAATGTTGACGGATACGGACCCGGAGACAGGTGAATATAAAATCCCGAAAATTATCTATTCAGATGCATATTCATCAGAGATGGTGTCATTTGCAGATTTGATCCTGCCGGACACAACATATCTTGAACGTCATGACTGTATTTCACTGTTGGACCGCCCGATTTGTGAAGCTGAAGCGGTGGCGGATGCTATCCGTTGGCCCGTGGTTGAACCTGACCGCGATGTGCGCGGTTTCCAGAGTGTACTGCTGGACCTTGGTGCGCGACTGGGTCTGCCTGGCATGGTCAATGATGATGGGTCGGCCAAGTTCAAGGATTATGCGGATTATATGGTCAACCATCAGCGCAAGCCAGGCATTGGGCCACTTGCCGGTTTCCGCGGTAATGGTGATGATGAAGGCCGCGGTGAGCCAAACCCGAACCAGATCCAGCAATATATCGATAATGGTGGGTTCTGGTCCAAGCACATTCCTGATGAAGCGCTGTATTATAAGCCGTTCAATATGGCCTATCAAAACTTTGCCGTGGAGATGGGGTTCTATGACAAGCCTGAACCTTACACGTTCCAGATTTATTCGGAAGTGATGCAAAAATTCCGGTTGGCGGCACAAGGTCATGGTAAAAACCAGCCCCCTGCACATTTGAAAGATCGTGTGCTGGAATGTTTCAACCCATTGCCAGCATGGTACCCAACATTTGAAGGGGAAATGACCGATGATGAGGAATTTCCAATTCATGCACTGACACAGCGGCCAATGGCAATGTACCATTCTTGGGGATCACAAAACCCTTGGCTGCGTCAAATTCATGGCCATAACCCGTTGTTTATTTCATCAGACCTTGCCGCCACGCATGATCTGAGCGAAGGCGACTGGGCGTGGGTTACATCACATCATGGCAAGATCCGTGTGCCGGTGGCCGTGATGGAAGGCTTGAACCCGAAAACTGTGTGGACATGGAACGCCATTGGTAAACGCAAAGGCGCGTGGCAGTTGGATGATGACGCACCTGAAAGCCGTAAAGGGTTTTTGCTCAACCATTTGATTAAAGAATTGCTGCCGCCGAAAGGTGATGGGCTGCGCTGGTCTAATTCTGACCCTATTACTGGACAGGCGGCATGGTTTGACCTGAAGGTTCGGATCGAAAAGGCTGGTGCGGATGAGCCCGCGGTGGTCTATCCAGAATTTCCGCCGCAGAAATCTCCGCCCGGGATGGACCGGCCAGAACAAACTGTCCGTTATGGGCTTAATATGACCAATGCACGAAAGAATGGAGATGCGTCATGACCGATATGCCGCCACCATCAGATGTAAAACTTGGCCTTGTGATCGACCTTGATATTTGTGTCGGGTGTCAGGCTTGTGTTGTGAACTGTAAGGAATGGAATACCGCAGGTTATGGAGCGCCATTAGCCGATGAAAACGCCTATGGCAATAATCCGGTTGGGTCTTGGCTAAACCGTGTCCATACATTTGAAGCCGGTAAAGGCGCAGATGCCCGCGTTGTACATTTTCCGAAATCTTGCCTGCATTGTGAAGATGCGCCATGTGTGCCGGTTTGCCCAACAGGTGCATCATATAAGCGTGCCGAAGACGGTATTGTGCTGGTTAATGAAGATTGGTGCATTGGCTGTGGGCTGTGTGCGTGGTCATGTCCTTATGGCGCACGTGAAATGGACCCGGCTGAAGGCGTCATGAAGAAATGTACGCTATGTGTTGATCGTATCTATAACGAAACACTGGAAGAAGAAGACCAGATCCCTGCATGTGTGCGGACCTGCCCAACAAGCGCACGACATTTCGGTGATTTAGGTGACCCGAATTCAGATGTGTCAAAGCTGGTGGCCGCACGCGGCGGTTTTGATTTGATGCCTGAGCAAGAGACAAAGCCGGTGAATAAATACCTGCCGCCACGTCCACGCCATCAACAGATCGAGGATGATGGTCCTGTTGATCTGGTGGCACTCGCGACTGCTGATGAGCCGAAAGGTTTCTGGAAGTGGCTTGATACTACCCTAGACCGTTTGCAGTAGGGGGATAATATGCGTCCTGCATTTTCATTGATTTTCTTTACGTCTATGTCTGGCCTTGGTTTTGGGCTGGCGACCATTCTTGGGTTTGACTTGATCATGGCCCCTGATGTGATGTGGCAAGCTGTGTTTCATGGCACGGCATTGGTGCTGATTGGGGCGGGGCTTGCATCATCAACATTTCACTTAGGTCATCCTGAACGTGCATGGCGCGCGCTGTCACAATGGCGGTCATCTTGGCTGTCACGTGAAGGTGTGGTTGCTGGCGTCACGTTTGGGCTGCTGTTTCTTTATGCGCTTGATGCCTTTATGAATGGAACACCGCGCTATGAGTTAGGTGTTGTGATCGCGGTGCTGTCCTTGGTGACTATTTGGTGCACGGCGATGATCTATGCCTCGCTCAAGACAGTGGCACGTTGGCATCATCCGTTAACGCCTTTTGTTTTTGTGGGTTATGCCATGGCGGGGGGATTGATCCTTGCGGCAGGGCTGGACACGATGGCCAATGGCACGACGTCTGAAATGGCACAGCCTGCCTTGGTCGCACTTGTGATATCTGCGGCGTTGGCGATTATTTGGTCACGTAAAGCAGGTGCAGAAGGGTCAGGGTCTACACCAGAAAGCGCAACAGGACTTGGCGCACTGGGTGAGGTGCGGATGTTGATGCCGCCGCATACAGAAGAAAACTGGCTGCAGCATGAAATGGGGTTTGTGGTGGCACGAAAGCATGCCGATACCCTGCGCCGTATTAGCCTGATGATGGCACTTGTGCTGCCGGTCTTGGCGCTGGCTTTTGCATCAGGTCAGGTGGCAGTGTTGGCGCTTGCGGTGGTGCTACATACCGGCGGGGTAATGGTGTCACGCTGGCTGTTCTTTGCCGAAGCCAAGCATACAGTGATGCTGTATTACGGCCAACGCCACTAAAGATTTATGGTATGGCGGATTGGGCTTAACCGCCGCCATATCCTTCAACTGATAGAATGTTATAACCGCGGCCTTTCATGCATTGGTCGACAATGCCTGTTGGGCCAAATTTGGTAAATGCACGTTCATAATCCACCACATCACCGCCGAGGCTAGCGCCAATAGCGCCGCCATATATAGCGCCTGCGGTGACGGCACGGCCTGAATGCGTGTCATTATTATTGGCGATGACTTGACCTGTTAACGCCCCGAGCATAATGCCTGCAAATGTGGTGGCGGCAGCTTGGTTCAATTCTTTTTTGCGCTGTTCTTCGTAGGTGGCTTGGACTTTAAGCCCCAACTGGCGGCATTCTTCAAGGTCGGTATAGTAAGTGGCCGTGTCATAGCCTTCACCCTTAACATCGATCACCGGGGCGTAGGTATAAAGATTAAGCCGCTGACTTTCGACCGAGGCGCATGCACCAACTGACAATAATGACGCCATTATGAGGGCCCTTATGTGTGCCCTACTGCGTGCCCTAGTGGGTGCCCTAGTGGGTGCAGTAGTGCGTGGTATTGAATGTGAGTGTAGTTTTTTGCGCATCACCATATCTCCCTTAAAGGGGTA
>CBFIAO010000115.1:0-4930 GCA_965660595.1 Puniceispirillales bacterium (SeqCode)
TGCACGCGTGATGGTGGTAAGCCGTGATGATGCCCCAGATCTTACCAATCTCAATGACTTGGCCGGGCCACATAATGCCATCAATGCGTCGCTAGCCATGGCACTTTGCCTAGAGATTGGCAGAGAAATTGGTCTCGATAAAAACGCAATTCTGAGTGCGCTTCCTCATTTCAAAGGATTGCCGCACCGGATGGAGGAAGTGGCACAACATCATGGCGTTCGCTTCGTTAATGATAGCAAAGCCACCAATGGTGAAGCTGCCGCTGAAGCCTTAAGAAGCTATGATGATATTTACTGGATTGCTGGCGGTACGGCAAAAGAAGATGGTCTAGGCCCTGCCCTGAGCGTGATTGATCGGGTGAAAAAAGCCTATCTTATTGGTGCATCCGCCGAGGTATTTGCACAACAAATCAACACAATATGCCCTCACGAAGTGGTTGGCACAATAGAACGGGCCGTGCATCAAGCCTTTGATGATGCTGCAGCTTCGCTACGCCCTGACCGTGACCAAGCAACCATTTTATTATCACCTGCGGCCGCTAGCTTTGACCAATTTGACAGCTTTGAACATCGTGGAGATGTGTTCCGTAGCGTGACCCAAGATGTCATCACTGCGACAGGAGGCCGTTATGTTTAGCCGCACCGACCGCAGTGTATTAGGAATCTGGTGGTGGACCGTTGATCGCGGCATCTTAGGCGCTGCGGCCACATTGGCCGTCATGGGCATTTTCTTGGTCATGGCGGCAAGCCCGCCAGTAGCTGATCGCATTGGTTTTGATAGCCAGCATTTTGTTATGCGTCATGCCTTATTTTTACTGCCCACCATCGCGGTTTTATTATTCACATCTGTACTATCACACCGCCTGATCCGTATTTTTGGATTGCTGGGGTTATTTGCATCCATTTTGATGATTTTAGTCGCTATTTTCTTTGGGCCTGAGGTCAAAGGGGCAACACGGTGGATCCCACTAGGCCCATTTAAATTGCAGCCATCAGAATTTGCCAAGCCTTGTTTTGCGATTGTATCTGCGTGGTTATTAAGCCTTTGGCGTGAAGAGAAAAACTTCCCCGGCTGGATGATTTCAATGGGTTGTCTTGCTGTTTTAGCAGGGCTCTTGGTCTTGCAACCTGACATGGGCATGACGTTCGTGATTGTGTTGACATGGGCACTGCAAATTTTCCTTGCAGGCATGCCGCTGGCCATCGTGTTCTTTTTAACAGTGTTCATCACACCATTAGCGGCGGTGACTGCGTATTTTGCCCTGCCCCATGTCCAAGCACGTATTCTTAAGTTCTGGGAAGGCGGCAGCATGCAGGCTGATAATGCCATTCGCAGCTTTTCTAATGGTGGGCTCTTTGGTGTTGGCCCTGGTAACGGTGAAGTTAAATATCACTTGCCTGATGCTCATGCTGATTTCATTTTCGCCGTTGCAGGTGAAGAGTTTGGCGCCTTTATGTGTCTATTCCTTGTGATGCTATATGCGTTCATTGTTTTCCGTGGGTTCAATAAAGCCTTTAAGTCAGAAAGCATGTTTTTGATCTTGGCCATATCAGGCATCTCCATGCAATTTGGCCTGCAAGCTGCGATCCACATGGCTTCATCGGTACATCTTATCCCGACCAAAGGGATGACCCTGCCCTTTATCAGTTATGGCGGCTCATCCATGCTGGCGACAGGGTTAACCATAGGCGTCTTACTGGCCTTGACACGATCAGCGCAATCAGCACAGCGCGTATCATCCACACATCAGGCGCGCAGCATCACGCCAGATTCATTAGGCGCAAAGACTATCGGGCAAACCGCACAGGTAAAGGCCACAGGCTTAAAAGGAGGTGCGATATGACCCGCATTCTTCTAGCTGCTGGCGGTACTGGTGGGCATGTCTTCCCTGCGGTTGCGGTTGCAGAACAATTAAAATCCATGGGGATGAAGCCTGTATTCATCACCGATCGCCGCGGCAAACCCATGATCCCGAAAGAGTTTAGCGCAACCGCCATTTTTGCAGCCTCACCCTATGGCGCATCAAATATGGCGCGCCTAAAAGGCCTATTAAAGCTGGCGACAGGAACATTGCAGACATTGTTATTGCATATGATTTATCGCCCCAAATTAGTGATTGGTTTTGGCGGGTATCCGGCAGTTGCACCTGTATTGGTGGGCAAGACATTTCATGCAAAAGCTATGTTGCATGAACAGAATGCATATTTCGGGCGTGCAAATCATTTCCTAGCACCCCATGTCGATAAAGTGGCCTTGTCATGGGACGGCACCAGTAATATCAGCAATGACATATTGGCTAAATGCAACCTTGTTGGAATGCCTGTACGTAGTGCATTTCATCAAATTGGATCACAGCCGTATAAGGCACCAGCTGAAGATGCCCCCATACAAATTTTGATTGTTGGCGGATCATTAGGTGCTGAGATATTTGGCACAACCGTGCCAGAAGCCTTAAGCCGACTGCCAGATGATATGCGGGCACGCCTGAAGATTACCCATCAAGTGCGCACCAATCAGATAGATGACGTGCGTGCAAAATATAAAGCAGCGGGCATCACCGCCAGCTTGACATCTTTTATTGATGATATGGCGCAAGAAATGGCCACTGCTCATTTGGTGGTGTGCCGTTCGGGCGCATCTTCGGTGGCAGAACTTGCTGCGTCTGGCCGCCCCTCTATTTTGGTGCCATATCCCGACGCGATGGATGACCACCAAACAGCAAATGCTAATGCGTTGGTTGAAATTGGCGGCGGCTGGTTGATACCAGAAAAAGACATGAGCGCAGGGTCACTTGCTGGCAAAATTTCTACCTTAATTGGTGCGCCAACGATGCTTGAAGATGCCGCACAAGCCGCAACATCCCTTCATCAAGGGCATGCCGCAACCATCATTGCCACACAAATCTGTCAAATGATTGGCGCAACACCGAATACAGCTGCACCGTTGGGAGTGAAGTCATGAGCCAGCTTCCATTATCAATTGGGCGCATTCATTTTACCGGTATTGGCGGTATTGGCATGAGCGGCATTGCCGAGATTTTGCATGACATGGGCTATGATGTATCAGGCAGTGATGTATCTGAAAATGCCAACGTGAAGCGGTTAAGCAAAAAAGGCATTGCGATTACCATTGGGCAAGTAGCCGAAAATATTAATGGTGTTGCCATTGTTGTTATTTCAACAGCCATCAAAGAAGATAACCCTGAATTGATGGAAGCACGCAGGCAATTTCTGCCTATTGTGCACCGCGCTGAAATGTTGGGAGAATTAATGCGCTTGCGGTGGTCTGTTGCCATCGCTGGCACGCATGGCAAGACGACCACCACATCACTTGTTGCAACATTACTGGATGCGGGCAGTATCGACCCCACCGTCATCAATGGCGGCATTATTACAGGATGGGGATCTAATGCCCGCTTGGGTGAAAGCGATTGGATGGTGGTAGAGGCTGATGAGAGTGATGGTTCTTTTTCACGCCTTAATCCTACCGTAGCCGTTGTTACAAATATTGACCCAGAACACCTTGACCACCATGGCAGCTTTGACAACCTCAAGCTGGCGTTTAAAAATTTTGTGGCTTCAATTCCATTTTATGGATTTGCCGCTGTATGCATTGACCATGCCGAAGTACAGCGCATGATTCCTGAAATTTCAGAACGCCGCATTATCACTTATGGCCTGTCCGCGAGTGCAGATGTCCGCGCTGTAAATTTAAAAGTCTGTGATGAAGGGATGAAGTTTGATGTCGCGCTGTCCAAGCGAATTGAAAATGCAACACTGATCAATGACGTGGTCTTCCCAATGCTGGGGGAACATAACGTATTAAACTGTCTTGCTGCCATTAGTGTTGCACTTGAGATGGGTGTTGATGCAGATGCCATCCGGGACGGGCTTGAAAAATTTAAAGGGGTTGGCCGCCGCTTTGACTATAAAGGCGCTGCAGGCGGCATCATGGTTATTGATGATTATGGGCACCATCCTGTTGAAATTTCTGCGGCACTTAATGCGGCACGGATGATGAAGCCAGATAACCAAGTGATCGCAGTGGTTCAGCCGCATCGTTATTCACGCCTGCAGGATCTATTCCAAGATTTCTGCGGCTGTTTTAATGATGCTGATCATGTATTGGTGGCAGATGTATACGCCGCTGGTGAAGCCCCTATTGAAGGTGCTGATCGAGATGCGTTAGTCCGCGGCTTGCAGGCTTTTGGCCATCCTTCACCCATTGCCCTGAACAGCCCTGATACCTTAGCGCAGCAAGTTCTTGACGTCGCCAAACCTGGGGATGTTGTGATCTGTCTTGGGGCAGGCAGCAGCACAGTTTGGGCCGCGGCCTTACCTGATGATATCACCGCTATCTTGGATGGAGGCGCAGATGACTGATCTGATTAATCGTCTGCCCGCCGTGAATGGTGAACTGACCCCGATGACAGAAATGTCAAAACACACGTGGTTTGGCGTAGGTGGCCCTGCTGAGGTGATGTTTAGCCCTGCCGATCAACATGATTTGATTAATTTCTTGAACGCATTGCCAGAAGATATCCCTATTTATCCCGTTGGCGCTGGATCTAATCTATTGGTGCGTGATGGCGGCATGCAAGGTGTTGTCATTAACACGACAAGATTTATGAATACCCTTGATGTTCATGATGATGTGTTAACCGTTGGTGCGGGCATCCATGATGCCGAAGTGGCGCGTGCCGCGGCACGGCTTGGCCTTGGCGGGCTGGAATTCTTAATCGGCATTCCTGGCACTGTTGGCGGCGGCTTGCGCATGAACGCAGGTGCTTATGGCCGTGAATTTAAAGATATTGTGATTACTGCTACCGCCATTGACCGCAAGGGGAATATCATCACGGCCACCCCTGCGGAAATGGGCATGGCCTATCGCCATTCTGATGCGCCATTGGATTGGATTTTTACCGAAGCA
>CBFIAO010000116.1:0-4818 GCA_965660595.1 Puniceispirillales bacterium (SeqCode)
CAAATATCCCACCCATTCAATTTCACCATCAACACAAATATTTTGGATATCTGATACGTTTAAACTATCTGGATTTGCTTCATCCACATCACCAGCAAGCTGAAGACTCACAGGTAATCCTTCATCAATTAAGCCACGGAAAGCGGTGATAATATCCTCAACGCCTTTCATCCTAATCATGCGACTTGCGACACCAAAAATGATTTTACTGTCTTTAGGCAATGGCGTTTCTTCATATTTAGTCGTATCTACACCAGAACCACGTATTAAGTGAATGTGGGCTTGGCGTAAGGTCGTCATTTTGCAAAATGCATCTAAATCATCACTGTTTTGAAACGTGATATCGATCTTACGTAACGTTGTCACAATTGTAAAAATTGATGTAATGATCCGGCGCATAATCCGATATGCCATTTTTGGCTTTTCATTAACAAACAGAAAGCCAAGTCCATTAATCGAAATAACAAACCGTTTCAATGGCAGTAATAAAGATGCAAGCAAGCCAATCAATGCATAACGCAGCCCGACAATCTGGATAACGCCAGCACGATGCCTTATCGCTGTGACAAGTAATTGCACAAACCCAATGATGATAGAAAATGCTGGGATTTTATCTTGACCTATCCACCGAGGGTGAAATGTCGCACCAGCTGCAGTAATAGCGTCACCAAGCCCACTATCACCTGCTATTACGATCACCTTATGCCCAAGCGCCATGGCAGCACGCGCCGTAGGCAGACGGTGTGATAGAAAATAACTATCACGCCCCACATAAAATATTAAGCAACCACTTGCTTTGTTTTTGTCATTACTTGGCATGCAATACTCATATCACAACAAGATGATCTAGCAGATTTTATTTTGCATTTTATCGAAGCAATTAAGAATCTTCATCTTGGGTAAGTGTATTATTCTCACCAGTAGTGATTTGCTGAATAGCGCGGTCGAGTACTACTTGCTCCTCAGAGTTCAACCAGATCCGTGCTTGCTGCAATACAATTACCTGCTGTGCAGGACTAAGCCCATTTAATACAGGTGATTGCGCAGGGTCGCCGCCATTAAATACATTGTCAGATGCTGCTTGCGCTTGAATTGGCGTGACATCTGCACCCACGCGGAACTGACCCAATATTTGATCAAGCTGTTCTGCTGTTGCACGTGGACCTTGATCTTCTGCTTGACCTGCATTATCGACAGCAGCCTGCGCTCTCCGCAATGCCTGTTGTGCTGGTGTTAGGTTTTCTTCATCATCAATCGCTGCTACTTCGATAGTCTCCGCTTCAGCCTCTTCTTCTGAGACGCTAAAGTTAGCTTCGGCCGCGCCATCTTCATTAACGCTCAACCCACCTTCAACTGTTGTCCCGTCAATTGTAGCACTTCCAGATGCGGCGACTGAGCTTTCGCTCAGTGCAACAGAGCCTCCAACCTGTACGTCACCGGCATTAACATTCCCTGATGCTGAAACGGAGTCTTCACTTAATGCTATTGACCCACCGACTTCAGTGTCATCTACACGGATATTCCCTTCAGCCTCAACACCATTATTTGAAACCTCAAGGTTTCCACCAACCTCAAAATCAACATTATTGTTGAAATTCTGAACCTGCGTAATGTCTCGGTTAACCTCGACCTCTTCACCGGAGCGAATGACAAGGTTACCTTCACCAATAGTAGAGATTGTTGAGCCGTCACCTTGCGTGACGCCAAGATTACCCCCAATAGCAAAGCTCTGGTCGCTATCATCAGCACCGCCACCTAGGCCGCCCGCTGAGAGGTTTAATCCAGCATTAACTTCAAGGACTTCATCTTGGATATCGGCAACAACCAAATCCTGTGTAGAAAGATTAGTCTGTCCACCTTCTGCTGTTGATGCAATCACAGCACCTGTTAACGTCGTTGTGCCGCCAACATTAGCATTGAGATCACCTGATGTTGCTGTGATGCCTGCCACAGTTGTGGCGACTTGGCTGTCTTCCACACCAACACCAGCTTCGAGCCCAAATCCACCTGAACCGCTTCCGCCATCTTCACCACCAGAACCATTGGCTTCAAGATTTAAGTTCACATCAATATTGTCAGCGGTATCCTGAAGTGACGTAATGGTCAGATCACCGCCAATTTCAGCATTAACAGTCCCGCCTTCAATGGTTGAGCCTGTAAGGGTCGTATCACCGCCCGTAGTTAGGTCAAGATTATTTGCTACACTAATCCCTGCAACAGTATTTGATTGGGCCTGATCTTGAAGGCCAAGTTCAAAGTTAAGACTTCCCCCACCTGAACCTGATGAGTCACCACCGCCAGAACCACCTGCTGAGAAACCGCCATCAACATCGGTCTGGTCAACTGTATCCTGCAAAGTCTCAACTGTCAGATCACCGCCAACATCAATAGTTGCGTCGCCATCAGATGAAACAGCTGAGCCGATGATATTTGTATCACCACCTGACTGAATAATCAGGTTACTACCTGCCTGCACTGTACCTTGCTGATTGATCGTGGCAGAGTCACCGTCATTGAAATTAAAGTTCAAACTTGCTGAACCTGAGTCTTCACCATCACCTTCACTACCTGATGAAGATCCGCTCACAGAAATACCGCCACCAACACCAAAGTTTTCTGATGTTGATTGCGTTGTCAAAATATTCACATCATTTTCAGCTACCAGCGTGATCTCATCCCCACTGGCCTGAGTATCCGCGAGGGTTATGTCATTACCAGCATTCAGGTTAAGGTTACCGCCTGCGAAGAGTAAGGAGTTTGTCCCAACATCGTCAGCGCTCTCTTCACTGAAATTGAAGTCGAGGCTACCAGAGCCGCCACCACCGCCGCCTTCACCCTGCTGGTTTGCAGAAACAGCAACGCCGCCGCCAAAGCTTTGCGCGTCAGTTTCATCAATATTTGCCGTAAAGGTAATATCACCTTCAGCATTGAGGTTCGCATCATTCCCTGCACCTACAGTAGCTGAATTTACGTTGATATTACCTTCTGAATTTACATTCAGATCGTTAAGCGCGATCAAGCTTCCCTGATTGCTGCTTGTTTGTGATTGTGACTGTGTGCTTCCATCAAAGTTGAGCTCACCTGCCCCACTATCACCTGTAATCCCGACTTCAACAGTAAGGTCAGCTGAATAAGATTGTGAAGATGATGTATCCTGCAACGTTGCTACATTTAGATCACCTCCTGTATCAACATTGATGTCAGTTGCTTGTACTTCGGTTGAAAGAATATTTGTGTCACCACCAGATTGCAGGGTCAGGGTTCCACCTGACGTTAAGCTTCCACCAACGATGCTTTCGCTTTCTTCCTGCTGATAAGAGCCATCAGCGCCAACCTTCACGTCTTGATTGACTACGTCAAAACCAACAGTAACGCCCACTTCAGTCGTTTCGCCTTCAAAGGTGTTCACCCCAGCAACAATATTAATTGTTTCTTGTGCAATAAGTGATGTATCACCTGCGGCAGAAACATCTGACCCTATAATATTTACATTTTCACCACTAACATTTAGGTTTCCACCAACATTAACCGTTGAGCCAACACTTGTTTCTGCCGTTGTTTCCGTCACTGTTACGCCCAGTCGGGCATCAATATCACCGTCAATATTTTGCAAATCAGCTAAGTTGCTTAGATCTCCATCAGCCGCCCCTTGTGCCAAAGCGAGCGCATCTGTTGCACCACTAGAGCCTGTTGACCCACCAGTTCCGCCGCCACCTGAATTACCGCCAGTGAAATTTAAAATATCATTCCCAATGCTTGATCCAGTTGGGTTGGCATTATTTGAAAGTTCGCCATCAAGCGCAAATTCGTCAATCGCACCAACAATGCCGCCAGCAGCCGGTCCACCAAGTGCGCCTGCAATCTGTGTTGCGTCACCGCTTTCAATCGCTGCAATCGTCTGAGCAACACGGTTAACCCCAGGTATACCGCCAACAATTGCACCTGCATCACCTGTTTCAACCGCAGTGGCAATACCATCAGCAAGATTAGAAATCGTATCTTCCAGGCCTGTTTCAACAGTTAATTCAATGTTTACACCCACAGTATCAACACGGTCACGGTTTTCACCAATAGTCACATCACCGCCTTCTGCGGTTAAGTTAGCATTTCCTGTTGTGTTAATTTCAAGTGAATTGAGGGTAACATCACCATCCGTTGAACTGATGTTAAGGTTTCCGCTCGTATTAATTTGAGCCTGATCTGTGGTCACAACAGCGTCAGTCTGATTGAAATTAAAGGAAACGGGCGCATCATCATTTTGTGAAGCCTGTAGCAAGTCTGTGCCTTGAGTACTGATCCCAACACCAACACCTGTCTCGTTCAAAGTATCCTGTGCTGATGCAATCGTAACGTCTGCCGCCGTAATATTTGTATCAGCACCTGTATTAATGTTCACCCCTGTGAGCGAAGCACTGCCGCCAGCATTGATCGAGAAGTTACCGCCAGCATTTACATTGCTCTCACGGAAAGTTGTCCCTTCTGATGTACTGACCCCAACGGATGCTGAGCCTGAAGGCTGTAAACCGCTACTCCCAAGTTCGGCACCTACACTGCCTGAAATTCCGACACCCCAAGAGCTTGAATCTTCTGCAAGCGCTTCAATATTCACATTATTCACAGCACTTAGCGCAATATCCTGCCCTGCTGCAAGATCAGTGCCGATAAGGTCAATATTGTTTCCAGCGTTTACAACAACATTGCCGCCAGCTGAAAGGCTAGACACTTGTGATGTTTGCTGGCTGGATGCGCCAAAACCTATACTCACTGTTGTATCCGTTCCAACAGCTGCATCTGGCGTTCCTAATGTACCTGATGTGG
>CBFIAO010000117.1:0-4791 GCA_965660595.1 Puniceispirillales bacterium (SeqCode)
AACTTGCCCTGCCCCACAAATAATAATATTCATTTAATGTCCTCCGACGACATCAATTTCATCCTTGGGCCTAACTCATTCTTAGGTCATATCACGCTTGATAACCAACAATGATGCCAAGTATTCGATGTTTAGCCTTCCCCACCTTCAGTAAGCGTTGCTTCAGGGTTTATATCTAGGCTCTTTAATTTACGGTGCAAGGCTGATCGTTCCATCCCGATAAACGCCGCGGTTTTTGAGATATTGCCATTAAATCGCGATAGTTGCGAGAGCAAATACTGGGTTTCAAATTGCTCACGTGCAGCTTTCAGCGGAAGCCCGACCACCGTATCAAAACCTGTATTAGCGACTTCTGCTGTTCGGCCTGTAATTTCAGGCGGCAGATCATCATCTCTAATTTCATCATGATCAACCATGATACGTAACCAATCAATGACGTTCCTAAGCTGGGTTACGTTACCAGGCCAGCCATAGATTTGCATCATGGCAAGGGCACTATCAGAGAAATGAAGACGCTTAGACTGGCCGTTATTGGTTTGATCGAGGAAATAACGTGCCAATTCAGGAATATCGTCTTTATGTTCCGCCAAGGCCGGCACTAAAAGCGGCACAACGCTGAGGCGATAAAACAGATCTTCCCGCAAATTACCGTTCTCAATCTCTTTTTGAAGGTCAAGCGATGATGCGCTGATCACCCGCACATCAACAGCGACTTCTGCAGCCCCACCAACACGCCGAAACCGTTGGTTTTGCACCGCACGAACCAATTTACCTTGAGTTTCCAGCGGCAAGTCACAAATTTCATCAAAATAAAGCGTGCCGCCATGCGCCTGTTCAAAAAGACCAACGATACGGTCACCGCCATCTGCGGCTTCAGTGCCAAACAGTTCTGCCGTTAACTGGTCAGGTGATAATAGCGCACAATTCGCCAACACAAATCGCCCCTTACTGCGCGGTGACCGTGCATGAATATTACGTGCAATCAACTCTTTTCCTGCACCTGCAGGGCCTGTGATCATCACGCGGCTATTCGCTTGAGAAATTTTTTCAATATTCTGGCGCAAATTGGTCATGGATGGTGACGCGCCAATAATATCAATCCCGATTGATGTTTTTTTCAATTCAGTATTTTCAGCCTCAATCGCAGCCAATTGAAGTGCACGCTCTATCAACATTAAAAGACGGCTTGATTTAAATGGTTTTTCGACAAAATCATACGCGCCGTCTTTCATGGCTTGAACTGCTGTTTCAATATTACCATGCCCTGAAATCATGATGGCTGGCATATCGGGGAAGAATTTTCGCACCCATTTTTGAAGATCCAGCCCATCCATATCTGAATCTTCCATCCAGATATCAAGCAAGACCAATGCTGGCGGATGTTCTTGAACAGAATTACGTGCTTCTTGCGCATTTGCCGCATAACGGCAGCGGTATCCCTCATCCTCAAGCAAGTCACCTATCATGGTGCGGATATCTTGTTCGTCATCAACAATCAGAATTTCATTATTCATCAGCGGCTCTTATTTCTGAGGTAGGCCATCATAGCTAGCCATGATTGCGTGGAAAGATGAAGGTGATAGATGCACCTGAAAGCTGATGGCCTTCTGGGCTTTGTTCCAACAATAATTGGCCTGAATGATCTTCAACAATTTTGCGCACAATCGCAAGCCCTAGGCCTGTTCCCTCATCACGCATTGTGAAATACGGGTCAGTCAGCTGATCAATATTATCTTTCGGAAGTCCGGGGCCATCATCAATAATATTGATCAATATCTGTTGGTCATTATGGGTAACATCAATGTGTATTTTAGGATGGTTAACATTAGTTTCATGCATAGCATCCACAGCGTTCTGGAAAATATTGGTCATCGCTTGACGCATCAATCCATCATCACAAGAAATCATCAGATCACTGAGGTTATCAAGGTTATGCGTAAATTTTATCTTAGCTTCACCAGCGCTGAAGAGCGTGATTTGCTGATATAAAATCTGACGAAGATCATGGGTTGCCATGACAGGTGCTGGCATACGTGCAAAGGATGAAAATTCATTTACAAGCCGTCCAATATCATCAACTTGTCGGATAATCGTGTCCAGATATTTTGAAAAAGCAGCTTTTGATTGAGCATCTTCTGGTGTGTATTTCGCGCCAAGCCGTTCAGCAGCTAATTGAATAGGTGTTAGAGGGTTTTTAATCTCATGAGCGATACGGCGGGCAATATCTGACCATGCAGCTTTACGTTGAGCATCCAGCAGGTCCGACACATCTTCAAAGGTCACCACATAACCGACAACACGTTTTGCTACTGTTTCAGTGGTGATGCGGGCAAGAAGATTTAAGGTGCGATCATCACGTGTAATTTCAATATTCTGTTCACGGTTGCGGCGTCCCGGCTTATCTACGTTACCAAGTAAATCTTCAAACTCTGGCACGACATCAACAAGCTTACGGCCCAAAACTTGCTGACGTGTTTGGCCCAATAGTGACAGCGCAGAAAGGTTAGGCAAGGTGATGACCTGATCTTCATCAATACCAATAACACCTGACGACACACCAGCCAGCACAGCTTCGGTAAATTCCCTGCGTTTATCTAATTGCTTGTTTGCCTCGACCAATTCATGTCTGTTTTTAGTAACTTCATCCAGCATATTGTTGAAAGATGACCCAAGCTGGGCAATTTCATCATTATCGGTGATGGTGGTAACACGCGAATTTAAATTACCAGAACGCACCTGTTCGGCCACTTGAATGACAGACCCAAGCGGAACAACAATCGCGTTAGCAAAGTTTAGCCCCACCCAAACAGCACCAAGCAGTAAGAGCAGCGCCACCATACCAAACATCAACGCAAAGCTGACTTTTAAGTCAAATTGACGAATATCAAGCGATTGATATTCAGACGCAGCTTGTTCAGTTCGGGCAACCGCGCCAGACACGTTAGGGTCAATAAAACGGCCTACCAGCAAATACGCATCAACAAATTGGTTCAGCCGAACCCCTGCCCTAATTTTATTGGTAATGTCTGTTTTCGTGATCGCCACATCACCGGCTTGAGCCGTTTCGAAAAATTCAGTGCCAAGTGAGCTGAACGTAATGGCATAGGCAAAACGTGAATTTGCAAGCACGCGGCCAGTTGAGTCAATCACCAATGCTTCTGATAAGTTGCGGACCCCAGCTTGATTAGTCAAAAATGCATCAAACTGACGGCGATCTGAAGACAACACACTGGCTTCACGGTTAATGTCATTGGCCATCGCCAAGACTTGCCCGCGGACAGACTGCACATGTTCTTCCAAATAGAATTCAGCAACCGTCACAGATTCGTTAACAGCCGTTGATATTCGATCGCTGAACCAGCCACGAAGTGAGAAATCAAGCACGAAGACAGAAAACGTCACCACAATGATCGCGGGGAAGATGGTGATCACACCAAATAACGTCACCAATCGCCAATGAAACTGGTAACCTGCCATGCGGTTTTTACGTTCAGAAATCAGCCGGAGGACTTGACGGCCAACAAAAAGCAGCAACACGCCCAACGTGATGATGTCAATTGTCAGCAAAATGCCGGCAAGATCACTTTCACCTTCAAGATAGGCTTCACTTGACAGCAGCACATAGGTTGCAGCACCCAGAATAAGCGCCACCACCACCGCCGAATAAGCAAAAAACCGTTCGGTGAAGATACGGCTTAAGATTTGCCGAAATAACGTGTGCGGATGGCCTTGTTCAGCCGTTGAACCTGCTGAAGGTCGAACCGTATTTGAATGTGTTTCCATCATGTTGACACCATAAATGAAATCACCCACTTATGCCAGTTTTCCTGTACGGCATTAACGAAACTTGCGCATCCGGCTAGAGATAAGCGAGATACCTAATGTTTGAATTTTTTTGCGTAAGGTATTTCGATTAAGACCAAGTATTTCAGCTGCTTTGATTTGATTGCCGCCAGTGATATTTAGTGTTTTTTCAATCAATGGGCGTTCCACCTCAGCAATAAAGCGGGCATAAAGACCTGATGACGGAATAGCGCCATCATGTGCATCAAAAAATCGATCAAGATGGAAGGTTGCCGCTTCTGCTAAGGTGCCTTGCGCGTGACGTCTATTGTCTTCCGATTGAAGGGAGCTTGTGCCAGTTTTATCATCAGTTATAGGCGGAAACATAGGGCGGATATCACGAGCAGTGATGAAATCATCATCCACCATCACCAATAACCGCTTGATCATGTTTTCAAGCTCACGCACATTTCCCGGCCATTCATAGGCTTCTAGGGCTGCAAAAGCATCCAGTTTTAAGGTTTTATTTGGCAACCCTTCCCGAACACCAATCGCAAGAAAATGTCGCACAAGGTCTGGAATATCATCTGGCCGTTCACGAAGTGGTGGCAGGTTAAGCGGCACAACATTAAGGCGGTAGTATAAATCTTCTCGGAAACGCCCATCCGCAATCAGTGCAGGTAAATGTTGATGGGTGGCCGCGATAATTCTTGCATTTGATGTCACGACGTCACGTCCGCCAACCCGGGTATACCCCCCATTTTGCAGCACACGCAGCAAACGGGTTTGTGCATCTGGCGGCATATCACCAATTTCATCTAAGAATAAAGTGCCATCTTTAGCTTGAGCAAAACGACCATCCGTGCGGCGGTCAGCGCCAGTAAACGCACCTTTTTCATGGCCAAACAGCTCTGATTCAATAAGCTCCCTTGGAATAGCTGCCATATTAATCGCAACAAAAGGTTTATCTTTACGGTTGCCAAGGTCATGGAGGGCGCGGGCAACAAC
>CBFIAO010000118.1:0-4761 GCA_965660595.1 Puniceispirillales bacterium (SeqCode)
TCTATATCATGGTCAACTACTGACCATTGCGAAGGACGCAAACATGCCACGCGACCGACTTTTTCCATTGAAACACCCATCACCTTTGGGCCATATCTTTCGAATGATTAAACCTGCGGCTATGTTAGCGGCGGGGATGGTGTTTGGCCTAATCTTATCATCATGCAGCACGCGAAATATTGATAACCTAGCTGGCATGACACCTGACTTGAAGTTGGAAGAATTCTTCGCGGGTGAAACGGTTGCTTACGGTATTTTTGAAGATAGGTTCGGCAATTTAAAACGCAGATTTAAAGTCAATATTATCGGCAGTGTTTCGGGCAATACCCTGACGTTGGATGAAGATTTTCTTTATGCAGATGGAGAGCGCGCCACACGTATCTGGACCATTACGAATGATGGACGAGATGAAGATGGCCGCGTGATCTATAACGGCACGGCAGCGGATATTGATGGCATGGCGGCAGGGCGCATCGTAGGTAATGGCCTGAACTGGGCCTATGATATCGACCTTAAGACAGATGATGGTGATCTGCGGGTACATTTTGATGACTGGATTTACCAGATGGATGACCATGTGGCGTTGAACCGAGCCTATGTCAGCAAATTTGGTATTGAGATCGGGTCAGTCACCTTGGTCTTTATGCGCGGTGACGCGGCAGCAACGCTAGGGCCGCTGGACCTGACGGCATGGTAAGCGCATGAAGCTGACCGCGTTTTTTATTGAAATTCTGCCGATTGTCAGTTTTTTCATCGGGTATGAGCTGGCTGGCCTTTATGTGGCGGCGGTAAGTTCGGTGGTGATTGGCGGCATGTTGTTGGTGCTTGCATGGCGGCAGGATGGACGTGTGGCATTGTTTCCGCTTTATGCGGTGGCAATGGCGGCCGTGTTCACGGTGCTGGCGTTGATAATGGATGCTGCCGTGTTCATCAAAATTCAGCCCACCGTGTTTAACGGTATTTTTGGCGCGGTGTTGATCGGTGGTGCGATCCGTGGGCGTGCCATGATGAAAGCCTTTTTTGGGCGTCAATTTTCGCTGAATGACACAACATGGATGACGTTAAGCATCAGATGGGGGATATTTTTCACCCTGCTGGCGGCGGCAAATGAACTGGCATGGCGCGGGCTGGATGATGCTGGATGGGTATGGGTCAAAACATTTGTGTTCGCGCCGCTATCTGGGTTGATGATGATGGCGCAACTGCCCATCACCTTGCGGGGACGCGTTCCCCCAACCACAGAGTAATTAGCCAATAATATACTGATGAGAAGTTGGGGGATTTTGTGTTCTTATCCCAAGCTTGTTATAGTGTCGCTATGACTGCCCATCCCGCCAATACCGTACCGTATTTGAACCAATTGATCACACCCAAGGTGGTGGTGGCGCATGACCCATTGCGGCTGGTGAGTGAGGATTTCGGCGATATTTATTTTTCCGTGGAAAGTGGGCTGGATGAAACGGAGCTGGTCTTTATTGATGGTAATGACCTGATCCCCCGCATGAAGGCCCATGGTCATGAGCAAGGTGGTGGCGTCAGGCCGTTTGTGATTGCCGAGACAGGTTTTGGGACAGGGCTGAATTTTTTGGCGGTGCTGAGGGCGTGGCGTCAGCTTGGTGATGATGCCCCATTATTGCATTTTATATCGACTGAAATTGCACCATTGCCGTCCGAATTGATTAGCGATGTGTTAGGGGCAATACCTGAGGTTGCGGATGATGCAAAGATGTTGGCCGATGCATTGCCGCCAATTTGGCCCGGGCGACACCGCCGCCATTTTTGCGGCGGCAAGGTCACGTTAGACCTGTTATATGGTGATTGCCGAGATATGTTGGCGCAGTCCATGTTCCAAGCTGATGCATGGTTTCTGGATGGGTTTGCGCCTGCAAAAAATGCCGAGATGTGGCAAGATGATCTTTATGTGCAGATGGCGCGGTTGAGTGCACCGGGCGCAACGGCGGCAAGTTTTACCGCCGCAGGTGACGTCCGCCGCGGCATGACGGCAGCAGGGTTTGAAGTGACGCGCCTGGCAGGGTTTGGCCAAAAACGTCACCGTATTACCGCTGTTTATCATGACAATATCAGTCAAAAAGATCTGCCATTATCCACCGTGAAGCGGTCAGATAACGTGGTGGTGATCGGGGCAGGTATTGCCGGCGCGGCGGTGGCGGCAGCATTGATGCGCCACGGCATCACGCCATTGGTGATCGGGCGCGGGGATGGCCCCCATGATGGTGCATCAGGTAATATTGCCGCGGTGCAATCACCGCGCTTAACCGCCATGGAAAGTTTCAGTGGGCATTTGTCCATGGCAGGTTTTGGCTATGCGCGGTGGCTGGCCAAGGCATTAGGGGCAAGCCTGAGTGACACGGCGGTGATCTATGGCTGGAATGAACGTGAAGAAATGCGGCAAGGCAAGATTTTGGCGCAAGGGCTGCCGGACAGATTGGTTCATGGCGGTGATGCGGAGGAGATGCGCAAACGCACATCTGTGGATGCAGGGCTGGGTGGATTGATCTTTCCTGAAGGTGGCGCGGTTGACCCACGTAAATTGACCACCAGCCTGCTGGATGGGGCCGAGACCAAATATGGGGCGGTGGTGGTTGATGTCACAAAAGATGATACCGGTGAGGGCCGTTGGCGGCTGCGGCTGGATGATGGCAGTGATATGACGGCAGATCATGTTGTGCTGGCCGGTGGGTCTGGGCTGGCGGCATTAACTGAAGGATGGCTGGACCCTATCTTGCCGTTTCAGGTGACGGCAGGGCGCGTGAGCCATATACCAAAAGATGATTGGGCCTTAAATCATGGCCAGATGTTAGCGCATCTTCCGGCCATGAGCTTTGGCGGTTATCTGGCGCAAGCCGATGATGGGCAAATTGCATTGGGCGCAACTTTTGATAAAGATATCAATGCAGATTTAAGTATAAATAAAGCAATGCATGAACGTAATCTTGCGTTACTGCCGCCCGCAATGCGGCGGTTATTTGCAAATAATACCGATAACCAAAATGATGCCGATATCCCAAATGATACTTGGCCCGATAATTGGCCCGATAATTGGAGTGGACGGTTAAGTTACCGGATTGCCGCGAAAGACCGCCAACCGATTGCCGGAAAGATTGGTGATGGTCTTTACATCCTGACGGCGCTTGGGGCGCGAGGGATGGTCACCGGACCTATATTGGGGGCGCATGTGGCGGCGGTTATGTGCGGCGCGCCTTCACCATTAGACCTGGGCATGGCCTCGGTGATTGATCCGTTTCGGTTTAGCGCGAAAGCCGGGTTATAGATCAGCAGGATTAATCAATACGGCGGAGCATGAATTCATCCATCCGCATGACAAACCGCGTCAAGATGGCGGCAAGTGCTTGCCAGTCGTTTTTTAACTCAATACGTGTTTCATTCAGGTAACGTGAGCGGCATATTTCTATCTGAAGGGCAGAGATGCCGGTATGTGGCTGGCCATAATGACGGGTCACGTAACCGCCAGAAAACGGTGCGTTGAGCTTAACCACCAAGCCTTCACGCGAAAAATAATTGATCGCTTCATGCACGATGTCGATATCTGCCGAGGTGCCGTGGTTGGTGCCGATGATGATATCTGCATCCACCCCAAATATGCCAGAAGGCATGGAATGGCAGTCCAGCAACAAGGCAGGGCCACGTGCATGGGCCGTCTTCAAAAGTTGTTTAAGGGCATCATGATATGGCGTGTAAAAATGTGTGCGGCGGAAAGCAGCTTCATCACTGGGCAAGGTGTTGGCGTAGATATCCTGACGGCCTGACGCTTTGCGCGGGATCATGCCAAGGCCAGAACGAAGGTAACGGCTGACCACCGGGTTGGTATCCGCCACTGGGCCGTCAAACATATCAGGGTCGAGTTCACCATAATCACGGTTGACGTCAACAAAACTGCGGGGAAACTCTGCCAGCAGGATTGGCGCAGGCAGAGGCTGGAAGGTCAGTAACTGGTCAACGCCAGCATCTTCGACTTTGCGCAGGTCTGTCAGCGGCAGGATGCTTTGATCCATAAACCGCCGTGGGTATTGGCGGCCAGAATGCGGCGATGAGACCACCACCGGAGAGATGCGGCCGCTGGCTGGCGCGATGATGCGGGTGGGGCTGGTGACCTCAGCCACGATCACCGCCGGACAATTACCCTGAGCGCCATTACCCTGAGATTTGGCGGTACGAGGTGGAGATGTGCGAGGGCGAGGCGAGGTCATGAACTCATGCATATGAAATGAGGCGGCGGTATAGATATAATTTTAGAGCTTTGTGCGAAAAAGGCAAAAAAAACTCACCCTCAAGGCTTGCGCTTTAAGGTTTTTTGGCTATGTTCATGTGATCAGCTTAATCGTTGATTTGTGGACGCGTAGCTCAGCGGGAGAGCACTTCGTTGACATCGAAGGGGTCGCTGGTTCAATCCCAGCCGTGTCCACCATTCCTTTTCTTATTCTTAAATACTTTTCGCCAATATCATGGTGGGTAAAAACCATGGATTTTTGATGATGTATTACCTAATATTAGATTGGTTAAAATGCTGAGATAAATTGAGATTTATATCATGTTACGATTATTTACCCTAAAGGCGTGTCTATTATTTTTATTAATAAATTCAGCTCAATCTTCAGAAAACGTTACTTGCTCTGGAGTTGATAATAATGAAAAATTCAATCTGAGCATTGATCAGTTTGAACGCAAGGGGTCAAGGAAAGCAGCGTTTTATTACACCATGAAAGATAGCGTACGAGGTGA
>CBFIAO010000119.1:0-4708 GCA_965660595.1 Puniceispirillales bacterium (SeqCode)
GTAAGACTAATTCTGGAAACGAATTTATAGTTAAAACCACCGAGCTAAAGCAGTTTACTATTGGAAAAGAAATTGGCCTATTTGCGGAAAAAAATCGTATACATTGCTTTAATAGCGAAACAAAAAAACGTATTGACTAGATATCCATAATTTCAAAAATTAAAAGGTGACAATTAAATATTACCTAAACGTTTTTGAGCATCAGCAGCAGCAGCACGCATGTTTTCTGCAAATAACGTTACATCAATTTCTGTTGCAATAAATGTTGCGCCCATATCGCAGCATTGCTGTTGAAGGTTTTTATCCATTGTAAGAATTCCAGCAGCCTTACCTGATTTCACAATACGGTTGATGGTATTGAGAATAATGGCAATAACTTCGGGATGACTAGTCTGGCCAATGAAGCCTAAATCGGCCGCTAGATCTGCTGGACCAATAAAAACACCATCAATACCTTCAATAGCTAAAATTTCGTCAAGTGCGGCGAGGCCTGCTCGGTTTTCAACTTGCACCAATAAGCAAATTTCATCATGGGCTGTCGTTAAATAATCTTCAATACCAGAAAAGTCAGATGCACGTGCGAGTGCCGAACCCACCCCGCGTACACCATGAGGTGGGTAAGTGACCGCGGCTACTAATTCTTTGGCTTGTGATGCACTTTCTACCATTGGAATTAAGATTGTTTGTGCACCTGCATCAAGAAATTGTTTAATCATCCATGTCTCACCCACGGGTGGGCGAACAACAGCATGACTTTGACGCCCCGCAATAACTTGCAATTGTCCCATGATCGAGCGAAGGTCGTTTGGCGCATGTTCACCATCGACAACAACCCAGTCAAAACCTGCACTTGCACTTATCTCAGCACTATACGTATCAGCTAACCCAAGCCAGCATCCAAGCTGCAATTTGCCAGCTTTTATTGAATGTTTAAAAGAATTATACGGCGCAGGCATTTTCAACTCCATTAGGTAAATTTTGATTACTCTAACAAATTTACTAAATCCTGTAGCCCTTTTATGAACGATAAACGATCAAGCAATTTTCATTACATTAAACATTAGTAAGCGTAGAGCAGACCACTAAGTTAAGTAAAATGGCGGAGGGAGGGGGATTCGAACCCCCGAGGGGCGTTAACCCCAACACGCTTTCCAGGCGCGCGCCTTAAGCCACTCGGCCATCCCTC
This sequence comes from Puniceispirillales bacterium (SeqCode), assembly GCA_965660595.1. GTDB lineage: Bacteria > Pseudomonadota > Alphaproteobacteria > Puniceispirillales > UBA1172 > JAGWAQ01. Next base: position 1,187 of record CBFIAO010000119.1, read on the forward strand.
CACGGTGTACACTTTCTATAGAAACTGTGGCCTTGATGCAATCATGAATGCATAGAAGGCATAAAATTCCTTTAGCTAAAGTCACCCCAATAAATAGGATGATCAATCTTGCCAAGACTAAACAACACCTTCATACTCAACCCATGAAATACGTATTTACAATTCTTGGAATTTTTTTTGGTGTGCTGGGATTAGCAGCATCAATAAAAGATATCACCACGCCAGAGCAATCTTGGTATGTCATTGGACAATTGTGGTTTGAATGGGCCCCAACAAGCCTTCAAGTCAGTGAAGCAATTATAAGCAGGTACGTTGACCCATGCGGCTTATTTATATCTTTAGATTGTTCACCCTTTATATGGCACCCAGGTATTTCAACATTACTAAACTGGTATGCCGTGCCTGTATTCTTCTTGTTGGCAATTTTCTTTTCTTTAATTGGACGTTACATGTCAAAAAAGAAGAAATCTTTCAAAGCTAAATCAACACGTTAGTTATCACCCATTTTAAGAGCTTCCAAAAAGGCTGACTGCGGAATATCAACATTACCGAACTGACGCATTCGCTTTTTCCCCTCTTTTTGCTTTTCTAATAGCTTTTTCTTTCGGGAAATATCACCACCATAACATTTTGCAGTAACGTCTTTGCGCATTGCACCGACGGTTTCGCGTGCGATAACCTTACCACCAATAGCAGCTTGCAATGCAATTTTGAACAATTGTCGCGGAATAAGGTCTTTGAGGCGAGCACAAATTTGACGGCCGCGATACTCAGATTGTTCGCGATGAACAATCATCGCCAACGCATCAACAGGGTCAGCGTTCACTAATATTGAAACTTTAACAAGGTCGCCTTCCCTATATTCAGACAATTGATAGTCTAGAGATGCATAGCCTTTCGTTACGGATTTAAGGCGGTCATAAAAGTCAAAAACTACTTCGTTGAGTGGTAATCGGTAAACCACCATTGCGCGCGTTCCAGCATATGTCAGATCAATTTGCTCACCACGGCGTTCAGTACAAAGCGTTAGTACAGGCCCCAGAAATTCATCTGGTGTCATGATTGTTGCTTCGATCCAAGGCTCTTCAATTGATGCAATTTTTGTCACTTCAGGCATATCAGCTGGGTTATGTAATTCCATCATGCTGCCATCAGTCATATTGATCCGGTATACTACCGACGGAGCGGTTGCAATAAGCTCAAGATTAAATTCACGGTTTAGACGTTCGCGTATAATTTCCATATGCAAAAGCCCAAGGAAACCACAACGAAAACCAAAGCCTAATGCAGCAGATGTTTCTGCTTCAAACGAAAAAGAGCTATCGTTTAGGCTTAACTTTTCTAGCGCTTCACGGAGGTCGCTAAATTCACCAGCATCAATCGGGAATAAACCACAAAATACAACTGAGACGGATGGTTTAAAGCCTGGCAATGCCTCTTCTGCAGGACGACGATCATCAGTGATCGTATCACCGATTTTTGCATCGGATACGGTTTTAATCCCTGCATTAATAAAACCCATTTCCCCAGGGCCTAAACTTTCGACAGCAGTCGGTTTGGGGCCAAACACCCCTACCCGTTCAATATGATGAACAGCACCTGTAGCCATCATCCTAATTTTCATACCCTTTTTAAGCACACCATCACGAACACGAACTAATGTCATCACACCAAGGTATGGATCATACCAACTATCAATGAGCATTGCTTTAAGAGGTGCATTCAGATCTCCTGTTGGCGCTGGAAGACGTTGCACCAATGCTTCAAGCACATCGGCTATACCAATACCAGATTTTGCGGATGCTTCAATAGCATCAGAGGCATCAAGGCCAATAACTTCCTCAATTTGCGAGCGGACACGATCTGGTTCTGCCGCAGGTAAATCGATTTTATTCAGAACCGGCACAATCTCATGATTAACGTCAATGGCTTGGTAAACATTTGCTAGCGTTTGCGCTTCAACACCTTGTGAGGCGTCAACAACAAGAATAGATCCCTCACAAGCCGCAAGAGAACGAGATACCTCATAAGCAAAGTCAACATGCCCAGGGGTGTCCATGAGGTTTATGATATATTCTTGACCATCATTAGCTTTATATTCAAGACGAACTGTTTGCGCTTTAATTGTGATCCCGCGTTCACGTTCAAGCTCCATATTATCTAGAACTTGATCCTTCATTTCGCGGTCACTAAGGCCACCACAATGTTGGATAAGACGATCAGCCAAGGTCGATTTACCATGATCAATATGAGCAATAATCGAAAAGTTACGGATATTGTCTATCACCGTCATCAAAGGCACCATCAAGACTGTATAAGTTAAGTAAGATATACAGGTCACTTAACCGTTGTGCAACGACTGATAACAAGGGCAGATTGCCCCACCTGACAAAGAGAGTTCGAAGCCTTGCAAGGAATTGACACTGCACGACCAATGCAATAAGAATTAACTATGATTAAACGAAAAATAATTGCGCTTTCACTTCTGCGACTTTGATGCCCGGCTCTAGCTACTGAAAAGGGTAAGGGTCGGGATATGAGCAATTTTTATTCAAATTAATCAACGTCGACAGAGATAATCATGACAACGCCAAAAGACCAATCTTCATCTTATACAGCATATCAAAAGTATAAGGCTTATCCGCCAGTTATTCTTCCAGACCGGACGTGGCCAAACAACGTTCTTTCAAAGGCCCCGATTTGGTGCTCTGTCGATCTTCGAGATGGAAACCAAGCGCTAATCGAGCCTATGGACAGTGCACGTAAACTTGCAATGTTCAAATTACTGGTTGAAATGGGTTTTAAAGAAATTGAAGTAGGTTTCCCATCAGCATCAGATACAGATTTCAACTTTTGCAGAGAATTGATTGAAGGTGGACTCATACCAAATGATGTCAGCATTCAAGTCTTAACACAAGCTAGAGAGCATTTGGTTGATCGTACGTTTGAAGCGTTAGATGGAGCAAAAAATGCTGTGCTACATATCTACAATTCCACCTCAACACTGCAACGCCGCGTAGTCTTCAAAGAAGATATGGCGGGTGTAAAAGCCATTGCTATAGACGGCGCAAAAATGGTGGTTGATCGGATGGGAATGCTTAAGGATACCAACCTTCAATTGCAGTATTCTCCAGAGTCGTTTACTGGGACTGAGCTTGAATATGCACTAGATGTTTGTGAAGCCGTAATGGATGTTTGGCAGCCAACACCTGAGAAAAAATGCATTATTAATTTACCTGCAACAGTCGAGATGGCGTCACCTAATATTTATGCTGATCAAATTGAATGGATGGGGCGCCAATTCAGCCGCCGTGAGAGCTTAATACTGTCATTGCACCCGCATAACGACCGCGGTGCAGCCGTAGCAGCGACAGAACTTGGACTTATGGCCGGAGCAGACCGTGTTGAAGGCACCTTGTTCGGCAATGGTGAGCGCACCGGAAATGTTGATATTATCACACTTGGTCTTAACATGATGACACAAGGTGTTAATCCTCATCTCGATTTTTCAGACATTAATCA
>CBFIAO010000120.1:0-4704 GCA_965660595.1 Puniceispirillales bacterium (SeqCode)
TCAGGGCAATTACAGCGCTGCTTTTTTGCCCGCGCCATTGTTCAAGATGCGCCACTGATCCTCTTGGACGAACCTTTCGCCACGATCGACCAAAGCACCGAAGAAAAATTAATTACCATCATCAAAGGATGGCGGGATGAAGGCCGGGCCTTGATGATCGTGTTGCATGACCTTTCGGCGGTAATGGGCATTTCTGATAGCTGCCTTATCCTGGGGGATGGGCGGGCATCTTTTGGGCCTACTGCAGATGTCTTGACGACTGAAAACTTACTGGCGCATCACTACCTTTCGCAGACACAGGCCGATTGGCTGACGTTATTGCAAGAACGCAATGCCATGTCATCGCATCCCCATGGAGACGGTGATGTTTGATTGGCTGGGCTATGATTTTATGCAACGTGCCTTGGTGGCAACATCGATATTAAGCGTATCGGTCGCGCCAGTGGGTGCGTTCCTTGTGCTGCGGCGGTTATCGCTGGCCGGGGAAGCCATGGCGCATGCGATTGTGCCCGGGATTGTTATCGCATTTGTGGCGTTTGGGCTGTCGGTGATATCCATGATCACAGGCGGGTTGATCGCGGGCATAATGGTTGCGCTGGCCACCAGCCTATTGGCGCGCCGCACCATCATTCGTGAAGATGCATCGCTTGCATCACTTTATTTGATCGCGCTTGCGCTGGGGATTTTTATACTATCGGCGGCAGGTTCTGCGGTGCCGTTAAAAAGTTTCCTATTCGGGTCAGCATTAGGGATTGGTGATGACACATTGGTGTTGATCGGGGTGACAGCAACCATCACGCTTATCAGCATGGCGGTGATGTTACGGCCTTTAATCACGGCGACGTTTGACCCGATGTTTTTCGAAGCACAATCACGCCGCCCCGGGTTGGTGCAGCAGTGGTTTATGTTCTTGCTGGTGTTGAACTTGCTGGCGGCGTTTAAATCATTGGGCACGTTGATGGCGGTGGGTTTAATGATCTTACCTGCCACGGCCGCGCGATATTGGGTGGCCAGCATCACCAATTATATGCTGCTGACTTTCGGCTTTGCGCTGGCGAGTTGCTGGCTTGGGCTGATCCTATCTTTTTATCTGGATAATGTGCCGACCGGCCCTGCGATTGTGTTGGTTGCTGGCGGGTTTTTCTTTTTCAGTTTGATCATGGCGCCACTTGGGTTACTGCGCGGCCGATTTATAAACGTCAAGTAAGGTGGATTGGTCATGATTGCGCGTACATTAATGCGATTATCCATTGCCGTGATGACGGTCACAATGTTGAGCACAAGCCCTTCATGGGCCAAGTTGAAGGTGGTGGCGAGCTTTTCCATCCTTGGTGATATGGTCACCGAAATAGCTGGAGATAAGGCCGAGGTCACCACCATTGTTGGCCCTGATGCCGATGCCCATTTATACATGCCAACCACCAGTGATGCCGTGGCCGTGGCCAAGGCAGATGTGATCTTTACCAATGGCATGGGGTTTGAAACATGGGCGCAGCAGCTGATTGATACATCTGGCACCGCCGCCGCCATTGTGGTGGCGACAGATGGCATCACGCCATTGATGGTGGAAGGCGCGGTTGACCCACATGCATGGAATTCCCTGCCAAACGGGATGATCTATGCCCGCAATATTACCGCTGGCCTGACCGCCGCGCGCCCTGAAGATGGTGATTATTTCGCGGCACGTGCCAAGGCATATCAAGATAAGATGCAAGCCTTGCATGATGACGCGCTGGCCAAGATTGCCGCCCTGCCCGCAGATAACAGAGTGGTGGTCACGGCCCATGATGCGTTCGGGTATATGGCAGCGGCGTATGGGCTGAATTTTCTTGCGCCAGTGGGGATAGATACCGAGGCCGAACCATCCGCAAAAGAGCTGTCTGCATTAATCGATTATTTGAATGAGATCGGGGCCGGGGCATTGTTTGTTGAAAACATTACTAATGCTGACCTGATCAACCAGATTGCGCGTGAAACAGGCATTACGATTGGCGGCCGGATTTATTCGGACGCGCTGTCGGTCAGCGGGTCCCCCGCGACATCATATTTGGCGATGTTCCGGCATAACCTTACCTTGCTGACCACGACGTTATCAGGGGGAAAGACAGGGGGAAAGACAGGGGGTAAGGCAGGGGGTAAGACAGGAGCGGAATAGCCCCGATAGAATAAGCCCCAGATTAACGCTCTGCCTTAATTTTTTATTAATTATTTTGCCGTATCGTTATGTGTAGGTCCTGATGGTGGACCACAATATAAGGGGGCAAAGATGGGTATAGGTAATCGTATAGGTGCATTGATCGTGGCCATGGTGATGGCGGCATCAATCACCACCACCACCACCGCATTGGCGCAGGATACAACCGAACTGCATGTGGCTGCAAGAAAAGGGGACGTTACCCAAATCACCGCCTTAATTAATGCAGGGGCGGATATTGAGGCGCGAACTGAGATTGGCACCACCCCTCTGCATATGGCCGCGTGCGGTGTCTTTAATGATGCCGTCATTACTACCTTGCTTGACGCAGGTGCAGATATTAAAGCGCAAGATGAATATAGCATGTCCCCCCTGCATGAAGCCGCAAGGAATGGCAAAGTTGATGCCATCATCGCCTTGCTTGACGCAGGGGTAGACCCAAAGCTGCGTAACGAAGATGGAAAACGCCCTATTGATTATATAGGTGAAAATAATGCCGCCTATAACTCAGATGCCTATTGGCGGTTGCATGACGCAAATTTTGATTGATGGCCAGATTAGGCCCAAATATCTTAAGCTAACGTATTGATGAGGGCAAAAAGGCTGGTGTCCATATCAGCCGTGCCCGCGGCAACCACGTCAAATGAGAAGGCCTCAACAGTGTGGGTGGGAACACCCAAAAGGACGTTAACCGTGCCGTCCATTAAATGCGTTACCGCCGCGGCACCAAGCTGACTGGCCAGGACACGGTCCGCCGCCGTTGGGCGACCGCCACGTTGGATATGACCAAGTGAGGTAACGCGCATATCAAGGTCACTTAATGCCTGCATGTCACGTGATAGCGCATTGCCGCCGCCGTCATAGGCGCCTTCGGCCACGATCAGGATACAGCCTTGTTTACCAGCATTAAGCTGGGACGTGATTTGCCCCACTAGTTCAGCAATATCTGTTTTGATTTCTGGAATGACAATCGCCTCTGCCCCGCCGCCAATGCCTGCCGCGACCGCAAGCCAGCCGCAGTCACGCCCCATTACCTCAACCACATGCACGATGTTAGACGTGGTGGCCGTGTCGCGGATATTATCCACCGCGTTAAGGGCGGTATTGATCGCCGTATCAAAGCCAATGGTTGGACCAACTTTTGGCATATCACGGTCAATGGTGGTGGGCAGCACCACACAGGGCATACCCGTATCAGCATTGAGCGCGTGAGCCCCTTTGGTTGAACCTTCACCGCCAATAACAACAAGACCTTCAATCCCTGCCTTGCGCATGTTTTCACCAGCACGAATGCGGTTTTCCGCCTCAAGAAAGCGTGTTGAGCGTGAGCTATATAGGATACTGCCGCCACGTTGGATGATGTTACCCACGGCACGGCGGTCAAGCGGAAGCATGTCGCCATCAATCAAGCCTTCATAGCCATGACGTATCCCCATTACCGCAATATCATGCGCATCAGCCGCACGCACCACCGCACGGATTGCCGCGTTCATGCCCGGGGCATCACCACCAGAAGTCAACACACCTATATTTTTCATCGGATAAAGGCTCCATTTATTTGGATTAATAATGTTATCATACGCGTTCATATATTTATTTGAAGTTTTATAAAAACAAACTATCGACTTTCTACCACATTATGCTATTTAACCATTAGGTCCCCCTCAACCTTTCGTCATATGAGGGATTCCATCATGACTAAGTACCTTGACCTTGTCGCACAGAAAGACGCCATTATTAAAACAGGCGGCGCTAGCTGGGGCGCGATAAATGCTGACTATGCTGCACGTATGGAGCTGCAAAACAGGTTTAAGACCGGCCTAGATATTGCACGCTATACCGCCGATATTATGCGCAAAGATATGGCGGAATATGACGCCGATAGCAGCAAATACACGCAATCTTTGGGGTGCTGGCATGGGTTTACCGCACAGCAGATGATGATGGCGGTCAAGCGCCACCGTAAGACCACTGATAAGTCTTATGTCTATCTTTCGGGCTGGATGGTTGCGGCCTTACGTTCTGAATTTGGCCCACTGCCTGACCAGTCCATGCATGAAAAGACAGCCGTTGCGGGTCTAATCGAAGAAATTTACACCTTCCTGCGCCAAGCTGATGCACGTGAGCTGCGTCATCTTTTTATTGACCTGGACAATGCCCGCAAGAATGGCGGCGATGTCGATGCGGCGTTGGCGGCGATTGATACCCATGAAACACATGTGGTGCCAATCATTGCTGATATTGATGCTGGCTTTGGTAACGAAGAAGCGACCTACCTGCTGGCAAAGAAAATGATCGAAGCTGGCGCATGTTGTATCCAACTTGAAAATCAGGTGTCAGATGCCAAGCAGTGTGGCCACCAAGACGGTAAAGTTACCGTGCCGCATGAAGACTTTGTGTCCAAGATCAACGCCGTGCGTTATGCCTTCCTAGAGCTGGGGGTTGAGAATGGTGTTATTGTTGCACGTACCGATAGTCTTGGTGCTGGCCTGACCCAGAAGATCCCTGTG
>CBFIAO010000121.1:0-4646 GCA_965660595.1 Puniceispirillales bacterium (SeqCode)
CGAAACGTTTGCCAACAGGATTTTCAACCCCTGCATAGCCTGAATCTGTGGGGGCGAAGTCCTTACCCGCCGCCGCCGCACGATCTTGGCGATACATGCCTATCATATCTGTTTTGCGATATTCACCAATAACATCGCTGACATAAATCTCACCCGGCTTGAGGGTTTTCAGCACGTTGAAATATGATTCTGACCGCGCATAGGTATTGTTACGGCGCGTGATATCTATCAATTCAGGGCTTAGTTCAGATGATTTAACAATTTCCATTCCGTCAAGATCGAGAATGGTTATTTCCCGATATAGAGGGAGTTCACGTTGCTGGCGCTGTTGGCGCGGGGTGAAGCGGAAACCGCGATCATTTTCACGGTTTTTTGCGCGCTTAATATATGTGTGTTGAGATAAGGTGTTTTCTGTTGGCACCCATTTATGCGTGCTATCATCGTAACGATAGTCTGGATGCACGGTTATCATTTTGGTTTTCTGGGTGCGGAACCTGTCCATCATAATGTTAAGGTCGCGGTAATCACCTTGCGAAATAGTGCGTGCAAGGAAGGTTAAATCGTCATCACGTTCATATAAGAATGTCGCAACCTGATCAGCCATATTAACGGCCAAGCGTTCCCAGTTATATTGGGTAAGGGCATCAATTTCATTAGATGATGAACGGGTTAGGTTTTCTGCCGCCATGGAGATGGATTCAGCAAAGCGCGCCTCAAGCTGATCAATGCCGGAGGTAATGTCTTCTGAAATCACTTTAGAATTGATGCTGATGGTTGCAATCGCCACGATCAGTGGGGTGATGATCACCAATGCCATAAAAACGATTATTTTTTGGATTAGTGTCAAAAATTCACCTTACACAACAGCCGGAACATAAAAGAGCATGCCTAAAGATACTTGAGCAGGATGGAACCTGCAAGAGTTGGCTTTAGGGCGAGCTGCACCTAAGTGGCAGCCCGTGAATGTGATAAGGAATTCCCGTTAACGTTTAGGGTTAACGATTAAGTTTGAGCTTAAATCGTTTCATAGACACTATTGTCATTAGCCGGGGCTAGGGTCTTGCTGCCGGTGGACACATCCAATTCTTCGAGGCCGAGGCCGAGGTCAGCGTAGGCTTCTTCAGAGTCAAGGATTTCAGCTTCACCTGATCGTTCAATGATTTCCATCAATTTATCTTCAGCGCTTATGCCGGCATCATGCAATACCGTCACCGCAATTAATGCCGCAAGCGACGTTGTCTTGAGTTCGGTGTCATCGTAAGTCTTCGGGTTAAAGGGGAGAATAACGCATCCTTTGGTTGTGTCGGCTTCAACATGTTGCATAATTTGTCTCCTTTCCTGAGGATGAGGACGTTAAGTCGTGCGGCAAACAAAAAAGGGACGCTTTCAAAAGCATCCCTTGGTCAAGGTCAATATGGTGGTTGACGTTCTGTCCGGTCATGGTTGAATTTACATCTGGCATGATACGTTGGTATAGTACCTACTAGCGATTGATTAAAAGTGTAAATTTAACACCACATACAGTATTAATAACACCTGACATGTATCATCTTGTCAATTGGCAATATTGGATTTTATAAATTATTACATAAAAAAAGCGCATCCATTGGGATGCGCTTTGAAATGTTGTGAGGTTCAGCTGTATTTAAGAGCCAACACGGCGAACGTTAATCTTACCGACAGGGTTGTTGTTAACATTTTTAACCGTGTTTGTTGGCTGGCTGTAGATAAGAGTTTCAACGCCAAATGTATCAACAACGCTGGCTTTCGCACGAACCTGCTTACCGACCAGCGACTGCCCAAGCTTGATCACGCTGCTTGATGTTGTATCAATAGCCCGCCAGTTACGACCGTTTTCAGAATATTCCCAAGACACTGAAAGGCTGGCAATGCCATCTTCGTCAGAAACACCGCTTGTTTTAACGGTCATTTGCTTGCCTTCAACAGGTTCACCCGTCAGCACGACTTCACCTTCAACAGGATCATCAACATTGATGACGGTTTCAGATGGGTTTGAGATTAGCACTTCACGCGTGTCATGACTGTCCACATAAGTGATGATTGCACGGTATGAAAAACCAACATGTTCTTGGCCAAGGCGAAGAACTTCTGAGTTGGCTTCCGGATAGGCTTGCCATTCAGTCTTGGTTGATGAACGTTGCCAGATCACTTCGTATGAGCCAATACCGTCTTCATCAGAGATTGTGCTGGTGTCAACAACCAACGCATCTTCTTCACGTGCAGCACCAGTAAGAATTGGTGAGCCAGTTGGCTTATCGTTTACGTTTTGAACAGGTGTTGATGCAGGGCTAACTAATGTTTCGAGATTACCTTGGCCATCAACATAAGTGATGACAACACGAAGCCGCTGGCTGACATGAATTTCACGTGGGGTGAACGACTGCTGGGTTGCCCCTGAAATGTTCATCCATTCATTATCGATTTTTGAGATTTGCCATTGAACAGATACTTCACCCATCCCATCATCATCCATGATAGCGGATGCATCAACGATCAGTGGGTCATCTTCAATGGCAACAAATTCACCATTGTTGCCCTGATCATCTTGCGCTGTTTCAGTTTGCGCAGTGGTTGAAGATGTGCTTGAAGGCACTTCAGCTGTAGGTACTTCTGTCGATGACACCGCAGATGTAGAACTTTCATCTGAGGAAGTGGTAAGTCCACCCGCGATTGCGGTAGATGCATAAAGTGCAGTGAAAATACATGCAGTAAATTTAATGATCTTATTCATCTTGTAAGACCTATTCTGTTAAATCAATCAATTACGGTTCACATAATATATGCAAAAAGCCATTCTCACCATCAATAATTAATAAAACTTATGCTTTTTTACAAATATTTAAGTGACATTGTTACATCTGATGGCATTATTTGCACTTAAGATAGCTGTATTTGCCGTACGTATCGTCCTAAAAGATAGGACCTATTATTTTAATGAATAATTGAAATTATAGATCATTCAAATAAGGTGCTTTAAGCTTAGTGTGTTGAAATGATTATAAAAAATGTAATTATCAAAAAATATGAAACCCTTGACGGTCACGTTGAACGTAAGGAGGCGATTGGTCATATTTTGGCGCAATCACCACTGGCAGATCAAATTAAGTTGCGCATGTATCAGGCGGAGGAAGATCCGATGATTATTGTTGAAAAATGGACGTTCATGGACGCAGAAATTCGCAAATCATTTATAGAATCACATGGTCTTGCCCTTGGGCCTTGGCAAGACGGCAGCCATGATCATGAACTTGGGGCACTTTCCCTTGATTCTGATAATGAATGGGAAGAATAGCCTACGCTATAATCATGACTGCTGGTTTGTGTTTAGCCGGATCAGCCGTATGACACCCAATTTTTCAAGATATCATCTGCTTCAGGGTTTTTGGGGTAAAGCATGTCATCATGATTAGGCTTTTTCGCGGTGAGTTCCACCACATATCCGTTCGGGTCACGGAAATAAATTGAATTAATAAACCCATGATCAGAAATGCCGCGTGTTTCAATGCCGGCAGCCTTACCTTTTTCAAACATCTCTTGCAGATGTTCAGGGGTGACTTCTAATGCAAGATGCAGGTCATAGTCATGCTGAGTTTTAAATTCGAAATCTGTCGGAGCTTCGAAAAACGCGATGAATGAACCATCATCCATTTGATAAAAGCTGTGCAGGACTTGGGTTTCACGACCTGTTTTCGTTTCATTAATGACGAGGGCGCCAGCCAGCGGAAGCCCAAGAAAATTTTCATAAAAGTCACGTGTTTCATGACTGTTTTTACAGCGATATGCTTTGTGATGAAGTCCTTTGATCATAATGCTCTCCTTAAGCTGATACTAATATAAGAAGTTTGAAATGGAATTAAACCCTGCCCGCGATGGTACTGGCATAAAAAAACAGCCCCTAAAATAGAGGCTGTTTCAAAAGATTGTTATAAAGGCTTAGTTAGGCAGCTTGCCGTTTACGCCTTGGAGGTAATAATTCATGCCCCAAAGTGCACCATCATCCAGCTCTTCACCAGCACCAATAATCTGGTTGCCGCTATTGTCTGTTAATGGACCTGCAAAGATTTTGATCTTGCCTGAGCTTACGCCGTCCATTGCAGCTTGAGCTTTGGCTTTGACGTCTGCCGGCATGTTCTTGAATTCAGATAGAACAAGCATGTCCTGAGCAAGACCGCCCCAAGTGTTGCCTGCCCAGTGATCTGGACCTTCACCTGTTGACCATGACCCGTTGCGTAGTGCTTCAATACGAGCGACGTAATAAGGACCCCAGTTATTGATAGCAGCAAACAGCTGAGCGTTTGGTGCAAATGCACCCATGTCGGTAGACTGACCGAAACCAAGTGCACCATTCTTTTCTGCAATCTGCAGCATGGCTGGCGAGTCCGTATGCTGTGCAAGGATGTCAGCGCCTTCAGCGATATGTACTTTAGCAGCGTCAGCTTCCTTCACCGGATCATACCAAGTGTTTGCCCAGATCACAGAGATGCTGGCATCTGGGTTTACTGAACGCATGCCTTGTGCAAATGCGTTAATGCCCATCACGACTTCAGAAATTGGGTATGCGCCGATGTAACCACTTTTGTTGGTTTTGGTCATCAGGCCAGCAACAACACCTTGTACATAACGGC
>CBFIAO010000122.1:0-4595 GCA_965660595.1 Puniceispirillales bacterium (SeqCode)
ATAGCACTGATATGGATTGAATCACCAACATTTGTTCCTTCAAGATCAACAGTGATCTTTTCAGGAATAGCGTTAGCAGGTCAATCAAATTCAACTTCGTGACGAACGACGTTCAAAATACCACCAGTTTTCAGGCCAGCTGACAATTCTTCGTTGATGAATTCAACAGGCACCATAACAGCAATCGTTGCACCTTTTGCAATGCGAAGGAAGTCAGCATGCATTGGCACATCTGTTACAGGATGAAACTGAATGTCACGTGTCAGCACGCTGTTGTCAGCACCATCAACAGAGATGTTTAATAGCTGGCTGAAAATACCAGGTTGATTGATCAATTTACGGAATTCATTCGCATTTAAAGTAATGCTAAGAGGTTCTTTACGGTCACCATAAATGACGGCAGGTATCTGGCCATCACGACGTGCCGCCCGGGCGGACCCCTTACCGGCCCGGTCGCGCTTAACTGCGCTTAATGTCAATGTATCAGACATTTATTTCTCCATAGAATGGGCTATGCCTCCAGGGGTGCATAGCTTGGGTCCAACCTGCAATTATTTGCAGAAAGTAAGTGCTTTCCTACCGCTTTCAGGGAAAAAAAGAAAGAAAAAAAGGTATTAATTGAAGAGTGATGAAACTGACCGTTCTTCATTAATTCGAAGAATGGCCTCACCCAGCAATGGCGCAACAGTTAATTGGCGAATATTCTTTGCGACACGCATCGCTTCGGTTGCCATAATACTGTCTGTTGTCACGAGTGATGTTAGTGGTGATGATGCGACACGAGATACCGCACCACCAGATAACACGCCATGTGTAACATATGCATCAACAGATACTGCACCTTTATCTATCAGTGCTTGTGCGGCATTGCATAAGGTGCCACCGCTATCAACAATATCATCAACCATGATGCAACGCCGACCATCAACATCACCAATAATGTTCATGACTTCAGACACGCCTGCACGTTCGCGGCGTTTATCAATAATAGCCAAGTCAGCATCTAGCCTTTTTGCAATCGCACGAGCGCGCACAACGCCACCTACATCAGGCGATACAATTACAAGACGCTCATCATGGTAACGCTCTTCAATATCATCGGTCAGCACAGGTGCAGCAAAAAGATTATCGGTAGGGATATCAAAGAAACCCTGAATTTGGTCAGCATGCAAATCCATTGTCAGTACACGATCAGCACCAGCGGAAGTGATAAGATTTGCCACAAGCTTGGCGGAAATTGGTGTGCGCGGGCCAGATTTGCGATCTTGGCGTGCATAACCAAAGTAAGGCAGTACGGCCGTCACACGGCGTGCAGAACCTCGGCGTAATGCATCAAGGGTCACCAACAATTCCATCAAATTATCGTTTGCAGGATATGAAGTAGACTGCACGACAAAGACATCTTCACCACGGACATTTTCCTGAATTTCAGCAAATACTTCCATATCAGCAAAACGCCTGATATCAGCCTTTGTAAGAGGGCGGTCCAAATATGCGGCAATAGCCTCAGCCAGTGGGCGGTTAGAGTTACAAGCCAATATCTTCATTAGAAAATCCGTAATATGTTTGGACTAGATTTTGATAGCAATTTAGCCATGATGCGGCAAGGTAAAGGTGAAGTATTTATTAAACAATGACGCAAGATGCGAGCATACCTAGGAAAAACAACCCAAGAAAAATATATAAATGCGGCATTAAAATTACTTTCTTAACGTTGACGTTAGGTCTTAAGGCGAATCATCGAGACTAATCGCCCTGTATCAGGCCCATCTTCATGGGTGTTGCGACGATGACTGAAAAATCGCTGGTCACTATAAGTATCTGCAGTAATGATATCATAATTAATATTGGAAGATTTTAACTGGTCACCAACATATCCAGGCAAGTTGAATAACCATTTGCCGTCACTGTCATCTTTAAAATGTTTTTCTGCATCAGGCGTTTCGATCAAAACCTCATCGCGTAAATCTTGGCCAACCTGATATGATTTTTGTTGAATTGCAGGGCCAATCACGGCCTTTATGTTTTCTGAAGAAGCGCCGAGTGTTTTCATTTTGCCCAGCGTGGTGGTAACAATGCCGCGAATGGCACCGCGCCATCCTGCATGGGCAGCACCTATGATACCTGCATCATGATCTGCAAAGAGAATGGGCACACAATCAGCGGTAAGAATAGCAAGCGTAATACCTTTTTGATTGGTAACAATGCCGTCACCTTTTGGCCGGTTATCTGTTATGGGGTCTGCAATATGACACAGATTAGAATGTACCTGATATAAGCCACAAATTTTGTCATCACTTCCACCTATCGCTGCCGCGGCAATGTGACGATTTTTGCGGATGTTATCGTGATCATCATTAGAACCAAACCCGCAATTCAAACTATTATATTCATTCTGGCTTATCCCACCGTCGCGGGTGAAAAAGCCATGGGCAATGTTGGCGTTATCTAACAGATCATGGGTTAGGTATGGTGGTCTGTTCATAGCCTTATATTAGGGCATTTCTTTTGAAGAGGCAAAGCCTGCCAGTTCATTTGGACTTGCTGCGGCATGTGTTGAAGGCAGCAACGCCATTACCTTGAAAACACTGCCCATTTGCGCAGGTGAAGATAGACGATCAACCGCTGCAACGATTTTTCGGCGTTCTTCGCTATTTGCGGTTACAGCAAGTTGTTCGGCACGTTGATAAAGGCCAAGTTGCTTTAGAAAGTCACCTTGATGTTGTGGGCCAAAAGTTTTAGCGCCACACGATGCTGCAGCTGCCTGAATGGCGCTGAAATCAACCCACGCAGACAAATCTGTCTGTCCTGGATCATGGAAAATATCAACAGGTTTGTGGCTGTTAACAGCCTGTAAACTATCGCCAATCGCATTGTCCTTTCCATAATCAATAATAAGAGCACCACCACCGAAAGTGTTAATGTGGTTAGAGATTGTGCATATAATGTTGGGAAGGTCTGGGGCATATTCAGCAATTAGGCCATCTTGCGCTGGGTGCGGTAAATTTAAAGATGTTTCCATTTTTGTTGTAGTGAACAACTTAAGGCGATTGTTATCAACGCATATTTTGCGTTCATACCAAGCGCTTGCTTGCGAGATGAATTGCCTAATAGGTAAAGCGTCAAAAAATTCATTTGCGATGAAGATCATTGGGATTGGCGGCAGGTTCAGCAAGTTATCATGATGTTTTAAATCAGTATGCGTTGAAAGTTTTTCACGCTGCTGTTGTTTTAACCCTTTATGGATATCAACCAAATGCACAGGCCATGTTCGTTCATCATTAGGTGTTGCTGCTTTAATAACGCGAATTATGTCAGCCATTAACGTGCCGCGACCTGGACCAAGCTCAGCCCATCCAGCATGCTGGCTGATCTCTTGGCTGAACATTTGATCAAGTCCCCAAAGTCCGCAAAGTTCACCAAAAATTTGGCTGATCTCTGGTGCAGTGATGAAATCACCATCCCGGCCAATTGCTGTGCTGGTTTTGTAATATCCAAATTCAGGATGTGCTAATGCTTCCTTCATAAATTGATCCACCGATAATGGACCATTATCTTGGATGGACTTAACTAAAATATGATGAAGTTCAGTGATCATGTTGAATGTTTCTGGCGTGCATAAAAAATCGAATAAATTCCTATGACAAGCATTGGTAATGACAGTATTTGCCCCATGGTGAATTGCCCAAAGATTATACCTAGCTGTGTGTCTGGCTCTCTAACAAACTCAACGATAATGCGCGAAATAGCATAACCGGTCATGAAAAGGCCGATCATTAAGCCAGGGGTATTGCGTGCGCCTTTTCGATAGGCCCAGAAAATAATGATGAATAACAAAGCACCTTCAAGTAAGGCTTCATACAATTGGCTTGGATGCCGTGGTAATGGCCCACCATGTGGAAAAACAAATGCCCATGGTACATCTGTTATGCGTCCATAAAGTTCACCATTGATAAAATTAGCGATGCGACCAAAAAACAAACCAATAGGCGCAGCAATTGCGATGAGATCTCCAAAACCAATTACTGAAATTTTATGTTTGCGTGCGACTAATATAATGCTGACAACCATGCCCAAGAACCCACCATGGAAAGACATGCCGCCTTGCCATATGTAGAGAGCTTCTAGGGGATGCTGGAGGTAATAAAAAAAATTATACCCCAACACGTATCCAATTCTACCACCTAGAATTATCCCAATAATTCCATAATTCATCAGGTCATCAAAAGGTGCGTATCCAATAGGATCTTGGGGTGATGATGTGATGCGCCTTAACAGAAGCCATCCAAGAAGTATTCCACCAATATAAGCAAGCGCATACCAACGTATGGAAAATACCCCAATAGAAAAGATCACAGGATCAATGTCAGGAAAAGGAAGTGCCGCGAATGAAGGTGCATTAGTTGTATAGATATCTATCATATCTTTATGGGGCATCATTTGGGCCTTAAATAATCACATTATTAAATACCTTACCATATGATTAGTAAGTTTGTGTTGCAGTATTAAGGCAAAATATAGACATGAATCAAACGATGATTCTTACTGATATACCAATAGGTAAACTTGCAAGGATTAGTATTTCAAAAAAGGGG
>CBFIAO010000123.1:0-4504 GCA_965660595.1 Puniceispirillales bacterium (SeqCode)
CATGATTTCAGTATTGAGCTTAAAACGTATGGTTTTGAAACCTGTCGGGGAGCGTAGGCGCAACATCCTTGATGCACGTTCAGAAGGACGGTTTTATGGGCGTGATCCTGAACCGCGTGCTGGGCTGGCTGGCGGACATATGCCCGGCGCCATGAATATACCTTTTAACAGGCTGATTGATGACGAGACTGGGTGTTACCTGCCGCTTGATCAGATCAAAGACGTGTTTAAGGATGTGCCGGAAGATAAAGGCGTGATCACTTCGTGCGGGTCAGGTGTGACGGCATGTGTATTGATTATGGGATTGGCCATGATCGGCCGTGATGACCTGACGCTATATGACGGGTCATGGACAGAATGGGGCAGCCGCTTGGACTGCCCCGTCAGTGTCTAGTGATTTAGAATCTGGCTTAAGAACAGCTTAGTGCGTTCATTTTCCGGATTGTTAAAGAATGTTTCAGGTTCTTTTTCTTCGATAATTTGACCTTCATCCATGAAGATAACGCGGTTTGCAACCTTGCGCGCAAACCCCATTTCATGGGTCACACAGATCATGGTCATGCCATTTTCCGCAAGCTCAACCATAGTGTCGAGCACCTCTTTGATCATTTCAGGATCAAGCGCGGAGGTCGGCTCATCAAACAGCATGAGTTGTGGCTGCATGCAGAGCGCACGCGCAATCGCCACACGTTGCTGCTGGCCGCCTGAAAGCTGGCCCGGGTATTTATGGGCCTGTTCTGGAATTTTAACAGTTTCCAGATACATCATGGCAATTTCTTCGGCATCCTTCTTTGGCATCTTGCGCACCCAAATTGGCGCTAGTGTACAATTTTCAAGGATGGTTAGATGTGGGAACAGATTGAAATGCTGAAACACCATGCCAACTTCGCGGCGAATTTCTTCAATGTTTTTAACATCTGAGTTCAGCTCAATACCGTGGACGTTAATGTCACCAACTTGATGTTCTTCGAGACGGTTTAGGCAACGGATCAAGGTAGATTTACCTGAACCAGAAGGCCCACAGACAACGATGCGTTCACCTTTATTGACGGTCAGGTTAATGTCACGAAGAACGTGGAAGTTACCATACCATTTGTTAACCCCTGACATAGAAACGACGACTTCGTCACTAACGGTCATTTTCTTTTTAGCAGCTGCCATTTTTGGCTCCTTTTACGCGAACGGCGCTTTAATTCTTACGTGATGTGCTGAGCTTATATTCCATGAACATCGAATAACGTGACATCCCAAAACAGAAGACAAAGTAAATCGCACAAATAAATAGATAACCAGTTTCATCCTGTACTGGCGTGCCCCATGCAGCATCCGAATAGGTGGATTGCACCGCACCAAGCATATCAAAGATACCCACGATGGACACCAATGTTGTATCTTTAAAGAGGCCGATAAAGGTGTTCACAATCCCCGGAATAACATGGGTAAGGGATTGCGGCAGAATGATAAGACGCATGGACTGCCAATAGCTGAGGCCTAAGGCATCAGCGCCTTCAAATTGACCTTTGCTCATGGCTTGCAGGCCGCCGCGCACGACTTCTGCCATATAGGCGGCAGAGAATAACATCACGCCGATTAACGCACGCAACAGGTTATCAAAATTGACACCTTCAGGCAGGAAGAGCGGTAACATCACTGACGCCATAAACAATACCGTGATGAGCGGCACACCGCGCCAAAATTCAATGAAGATCGTGGATAAAATACGCGCAACTGGCATTTTTGACCGACGACCAAGCGCCAATAGTATGCCTAATGGTAATGAAGCCGCAATGCCTGTTACGGCCACCACAAGCGTGACGAGAAGACCGCCCCAGTTGTTCGTACCAACCTCTTCAAGGCCGAAATCAACGCCAATTATCGCCAATATAACGGCATAAACCACCATTGCCCAACCCGCGAGGCTGAAGACAATGCCAACTTCCTTGATGGTGGCGCCAAAACGGCCAGCGGTGGCTTGACGCGCAATGGTGATCAAGGCACGGCCAATAATAATCGTGACGGCAACTTCTGAATAATCAGTATTGAAATTACCGCCTGTCAGCAGGATCAACGCGATAATAGGGTAGATAACCGCCAAGAATACGCCGACATGCTTACGATATGGTAGTTTTTCGATCATCACCCAAGCGGCGGCGGCAAGGCCGATCGCGCCTGCGAGGTTCACCCGCCATAACTGATCATTATCAAAGGCGCCATAAATGATGAATTTGGACTTAGCGTAAATAAATGGCCAACATGCACCGTGCCAGCCTGCAGGAAGGTCCCCGCCCTGTTCGGTGGTAAGACATACCTCACGTTTTACGCCTTCTTGACCAACCCACACCGCATTAAACACGGCAAAGTCTAATAGGCCCCAAAGTTGAGTAATGCCGATATAGCCAATCAATACGGTGACAAACGCCATTAAGACAGATTTGATAGACGCACCAACCGAGGTGAAATCAGACATGCTGTTGAACACATTATGATATAACCATCCGGTCAAGCCTGCCTCTGAGGCTGGTGGCGGCAGTAATGGTGCCGCTTCGGTGCGGACGTAACTTTTTTGTTCGGGTTTACGCGCCATTCTATCGCTCCACCAATTTAACTTTTGCGTTGAACCAGTTCATAAAGATTGCCGTGACCACGGAGAAAATGAGGTACACCGCCATGGTCATGAAGATCATTTCAATCTCACGGCCGACCTGGTTAAGTGCGGTGCCTGAGAACACAGATACCAATTCCGGATAGGCAATCGCCACCGCAAGTGATGAGTTCTTAGTCAGGTTTAAATATTGAGATGTTAGCGGCGGGATGATGATCCGCATCGCTTGTGGGATAATGACTAAGCGCAGCGCATGGTTGCGCTTAATACCAAGGGCTGATGATGCCTCGGACTGGCCTTTATTAACCGCAACAATACCAGCACGAACAATTTCAGCAATAAAGGCTGAGGTGTAGATCGACAGCGCAAACCATACGGCCAACATTTCAGGAATGATAAAGATACCAACATCTGATTGATAACCGCGCTTGAGGATTGGGCCTGTTTCCTTAAAGACCGGAAGTTCCCATGTTAGCGGTGAACCTGTCACGAAGAAGACGGCCAATGGTAACGCGATTAAAACCCCGACAGCAGCCCAGAACATTGGGAAGATTTTTCCGGTTTCCTGCTGACGACGTTTCGCCCATCGGTTGGTAAAATACGTAATGGCAACCGCGATGACAAACGCAATCACGGTCATGTTGAAGCCATCTTCAGGCAGGGCTTTTGGCATGTATAAGCCAGAAATATTAATGCCCATCACATCAGGGATAAGTTCAAACTTCTCGCGCCGTGACGGCAGTGAACGCAACACCGCAAAATACCAGAAAAACAGTTGTACCAAGAGCGGAATATTACGAGCAAGTTCAATGTAAACAGTTGAAAATGCACGCAGAACAAAGTTTTGCGACAAGCGCATAATACCAAGTGAAAAACCAACAGCAGTGGCGGCAATAATACCAAAAAATGCCACGAGGAAGGTGTTAACGACGCCAATATAAAAGACGTCTAGGTAAGTTGACTCACCGACTTTATAGTCAAAAAGCCATGTGCCCAATGTTGGGCTGATTTGGAAGCCTGCGGTTTGTGTTAAAAAGCCAAAACCAACCGACTTATTCTGGGCTGAAAGGTTCGTGATCGTGTTATCTACGATCCACCACATGCCTAAAAAAATTGATAAAAGTAATAAAATCTGAAATGTGATACTGCGGTAGCGGGTATCATATATAAGCGTATGGATCAGTGATTTTTCTGAGCGCATTGAGCTTAGTTCCCTCTTAGAAGAATGGAGCGCTTAAAAGAATACCGCCAGACAAAGGTCTGGCGGTATCCAAATATCTATCCGCGATTAGCGAATTGGTGCTGCATACATGATGCCGCCCTGGCTCCACAGTGCGTTAACACCACGTGCAAGCTTAAGTGGTGTGTTTTCACCAACATGCATTTCGTAGCTTTCACCGTAGTTACCAACCTGAGCGATGATGTTGTATGCCCAATCATTGGAAATACCTAGTTCACCACCGAAGTTACCTTCTGTACCTAGAAGACGCTTAACTGATGGGTTGTCAGAACCCTTCATTTCAGCAACGTTTGCAGATGAGATGCCCATTTCTTCAGCATTGATCATTGCGTTTAGTGACCAACGAACAATGTTGAACCAGTTGTCGTCACCCTGACGTACGACTGGACCTAGTGGCTCTTTTGAAATGATTTCTGGAAGAACCATGTGTGCATCTGGGTTTGTTAGCTTGCCGCGCTGAGCTGCAAGACCTGAACGGTCAGTTGTGTACACGTCACAACGGCCAGCATCGTATGCTGCAACAACTTCGTCAGCCTTTTCAAAAGCAACAAGGTTGAATGACATGCCGTTTGTACGGAAGAAGTCAGTGATGTTCAGTTCTGTTGTTGTACCGGTGTTGGTGCAGATGTTTGCGCCGTCCAGTTCCATTGCAGAAGTAGCAC
>CBFIAO010000124.1:0-4501 GCA_965660595.1 Puniceispirillales bacterium (SeqCode)
ATGCCATCGATATTCCAGCAAAACCCAAGCCCAAGCAAGGTGCCGATCACCGTGCCGACGACGCCAATGCTGGCTCCAGTCATAAAGAAGACACGCATCACCCCGCCGCCAGTTGCCCCCATGGCGCGCAAGACAGCAATATCATTATTTTTGGACCGCACCAGCATGATCATTGATGAGATAATGTTAAATGCCGCCACCAAAATGATCAGCGTCAAAATCAAGAACATGACATTTCGTTCAACCGCTAATGCATTTAGGAAAGAACGGTTGCGTTCCCGCCAATCGTTAACCCGCGTTGTCGGCGGAACCGTCTGCACGATATTTTGGCGCAAAACCGACGTTTTGTTCAGGTCATTTGCGTAAATTTCTAGGGCAGTAACACGGCCATCTGTCCCAAAGAAAGACTGTGCAGCTTCAAGCGGCATAAAGATAAATGCTTTGTCATATTCAAACATACCAACATCAAAAACACCGCCAATCGTATAGGTTCTACGTTGCGGCAATGTACCAAATGGCGTCGTGCGCCCACGCGCCCCGACCAATGATATGCTGTCACCAGCCTGCACGCCTAAAGACAGGGCCAAGCGATGCCCCATTAGTATCTGCTCACCAGTTTTGAAATTTTGGATAGCCTTTTCATCAAGTGCTTGCCATAGCGGTTTGCGCGCCGCCAGATCAGCCCAGCGCACCCCGCGAATAACAGCACCAGACGTCAACCCATTGCCTGCCGCCATGACTTGACCTTCAACTTGCGGCGTTACCGCAATCACGCTAGGGATACCAGCAATACGAACCGACAATGCGTCAAAATCAGCAATACCGCGGCCAGATTGCGAATAAATCGCAACATGACCATTCAGCCCTAAAATACGACCAACCAGCTCAACACGAAACCCGTTCATCACCGACATCACGATGATCAATGTGGCAACACCAAGCGCAATACCAATTAAAGAAAACCATGCAATGACGGATATAAACCCCTCAGATCGACGCGAGCGCATGTAGCGCATGGCCAGCATTCGCTCAACAGGGGTAAATATCTTCATATTATCGCATCCTTTCGCTGATAAAATCAGCCGATCAACCTAAAATCGCATTCAACGCTGCTTCAGGAGACATTTGCTCAGACGCACCAGAACGGCGTTGCTTCCATTCCACCTGTCCTTCAGCTGCAATGCGTGGTCCAATGATGATCTGTTGTGGAATACCGATCAAGTCCATGGTTGCCATTTTCGACCCTGGACGTTCATTTGTATCATCATAAAGCACATCTTTACCTGCATGTTGCAGCTTTTCATAAAGATCATTTGCCATCGCATCACATGTTGCATCACCTGGCTTTAGGTTAACCACGGCCACATCAAATGGCGCCACACTCTCTGGCCAGATTATACCCTTATCATCGTGACTGGCTTCGATAATACCGCCGACCAGACGTGATACTCCAATACCATATGACCCCATATGCACATCAACCTGACCGCCATTTTCATCAGCTACGGATGCACCCATCGGGGTTGAGTATTTGGCGCCAAAATAAAAGATATGGCCCACTTCAATGCCGCGGGTTGTGATCAGGTCTTGCGCGGCAACACCGCAATTATCAGCATCATGCTTTTCATCTGTTGCGGCATAAAGATTGGTAAATTGATCGACAATACTTTGAAGGTCTTTGCTGTAATCCACATCACCTGCATCAAGGCTGCGCCCGATCCAATCTTTATGACAGAAGACTTCACTTTCACCGGTATCAGCAAGGATGATAAATTCATGGCTGCTGTCGCCCCCAATCGGGCCCGTATCAGCTTCCATCGGGATGGCCGTTAGCCCAAGCCGCTGGAATGTCAGCAAATACGACACAAACATTTTGTTATATTCCAGCCGTGCTTGCTCAGCATCTTTGGCAAACGAATATGCATCTTTCATCAGAAATTCACGTCCCCGCATAATGCCAAAACGTGGCCGCACCTCATCTCGGAATTTCCATTGGATATGATAAAGGTTCAGGGGCAAGGATTTATAACTGCGCACATGAGATCGGAAAATATCCGTCACCTGCTCTTCATTGGTTGGGCCATAAAGCATGTCACGGTCATGGCGGTCTTTGATCCGCAGCATTTCCAACCCATAATCTTCATAACGCCCAGATTCTTGCCATAACTCAGACGGCTGGATGGTCGGCATCAAAATTTCATTAGCCCCAGCTCGGTTTTGTTCTTCACGCACAATCTGTTCAATCTTGCGCATGACTTTAAGCCCCATCGGCAGCCATGAATAAATCCCAGCGCTAGATTGCTGGATCATCCCCGCCCGCAACATCAAGCGGTGTGAAGCAATTTGTGCCTCTTTCGGGTTTTCTTTCATAACAGGTAGAAAATATCGGCTAAGCAGCATTGAAGAGTCCTTATCGGCGCTGATGAAGATGCCTATTCAGGCATTAAGATATAAGTTGTCGTTCGGGATACCCTAAATCGGGCCTATTTTCCATCTTAAAGACATCATTAATTAGATCTTCTTTAACCTCATCAAGGCGAACATGTTGCCAGACAGGCGCGTTATCTTTGTCAATAAGGACCGCCCGCACCCCTTCAGAGAAGTCAGGGTACCGGCCAATGCGGCACGCCATCACAAAATCAAGGCGCAATCCATCTAAGATATCCGCAGGTTTCAGCATATTATCTGTCAATAATCGGTGCGTCACCACAATCGAATATGGCGAGCGCGTGTCAAGGGCATGACGTATTTTTTCGGCCATCTCATGGTTATCTCCATCCAAACTATCACGAATAGCTTGGGGGGTGGGCTTGCTAAAATGCTGGGCAATCCAAGCACCTGCATCCATTAATGGTGTCTCTAATGCTGCTATTGATGCTGCATCCATTTGATATGCTGCCAAAAGATCATCCATCCCGTCATTATCATCCAGCTGTATTAACGCCTCCAGCAATGCTGATGTATCGCTTGAAGCTACGGCATGTTCAACAAGACCGGTGGCCAACATGTCACCGGCACCAATGCGCCATCCAGTCATGCCCATCATTACCCCAATATCATGGGGCGGCTTGCGCAAAAAGAGTGACGCACCAACATCGGGGAAAAGACCGATTGCTGTTTCTGGCATCGCAAAATCCATTTTTTCAGTAATCACAGGATGTGACGCATTCAACAACACGCCGCATCCGCCGCCCATGGTCAGTCCATCCGCAATCGTGATCACTGGTTTTGGAAAGGCATTGATCAAGCTATCCAGCGTATATTCTACCTTAAAATATGCATCTGCTGCTTTTGGATCAGCTTTGATCAAAGGGATAATTGAACGCACATCACCGCCAGCACAAAAGGCGCGCCCTTCTGCCGCCGTGATAACAACACGGTCAATCGCATCATCACGTGCCCATGCCAATAATGCAGCGTTGATCTCTGCACACATGTCCATATTCAGGGCATTCAGCGCCTTAGGGCGATTGATCATCACACGCGCCACGCGTCCTTCAACGTTTGTGATAATGTAATTTTCTAGCAGGGCCGCATCTGAATTATTTTTCACTGTGGTCATGATTTGCCTTCATCCGGTGTTTCAATCTGCGCATGGTATCGTGCTGGTGATCATGCTATACCCTATCATATTAAGCCCTATCTTATTAAAGATGGGCGTTTTATCAAGTAACACAGCTCCTATTTATGCCAGCTGGTAAAGATATTATGATATGTTTTTGGCGGTTCTATTGTTAAAACATGTCGCTTTCATGATTGTCCAAATTTTATTGCCTATGCCAGAGTAAACTTATGACAACGTCAACACATACATATCCGCAATTTCCTGCCACACGCATGCGCCGCCCTCGCTTAAATGTATGGTCACGCCGCATGGCCAAGGAAACACATCTGACACGTGATGCCTTGATCTGGCCTTTATTCGTGCGTGAAGGTGACGGCCCAGCCGAAGCGATTACCAGCCTTCCAGGCGTCGGTCGTCACAGCATTGAAGGGTTAGTAGCAGAAGCGCAAATGGCGGCTGACCTTGGCATTCCTGCCATTGCGATTTTCCCGCGCATTGATGATGCAGATAAAAATGAAGATGGCACAACGGCAACGGACAGTAATAACCTTATATGCCGCGCCACTGCTGCTGTTAAGGCAGCTGTCCCTCAGCTTGGCATCATCACCGATGTCGCCCTTGACCCGTTCACCACCAGTGGTCATGACGGGTTGCTGCGGAATGGCCAGATCGCTAATGATGAAACCGTGGCCGTATTATGCCAACAAGCGGTGGTACAGGCTGATGCTGGCGCCACTATTATTGCCCCATCAGACATGATGGATGGCCGGATTGGCGCTATTCGTGCGGCCTTAGATGCAAAAGGCCACCAAGATGTATTGATTATGTCATATGCCGCAAAATATGCATCGGCGTTTTATGGCCCATTTCGTGATGCTGTTGGCGCAGGTAAGACCGCTAATAATGTGGGTAAAGACACATACCAAATGGACCCCG
>CBFIAO010000125.1:0-4472 GCA_965660595.1 Puniceispirillales bacterium (SeqCode)
ATGGAATTGCGTCAGTGACGCAAACCTTGAAATTGTCTGCACCAACATATGCATCCAAGCGGAAAGACAAAAAATTTGATCGTTTTAATTCAGGGACAAAATCAATCTTTGGCGGTGGTGAGAACGCTGTTGAATGTGAATTTCGTTCGCACAATGACATTACAGCGTTTCAAAACTTAAAGCATTGCGACGTTATCAAGATCGATGTTGAAGGCGCTGAATTAGAGGTCATAAGAGCTATTTATCCAATTATAAAAAAATTCAAACCCCTGATTGTGTTGGAGCTCAACCCATCTTACGCCGACATAAATAAAGAGGTTATCAGCATCTTAGCAAAGTTGGGTTATAAATCGATTGAGCGGGTATCTGATAACAAGATTTTTAATATTGAAACCGGCGACAGTCTTTTTGACGGCAAAGACTATATTTTCTCATCCTGATGTTGCAAGGCGTGGGTAAGAAACATCTCGATATTAAGCATTTTCCATTCGGCGGCAATATCCGGCTCGGTTTCTAAGGCGCGCAGCTTTAAAACGGAATGTAATTGATCAAATTGCGCGCCCAAAACAGCGCGACCTGCCTCATTGGGAAAATAAATCTAAAGCCAAAGCTTTGAAAAATGATTGAAATAATAATCAGTGACCCTGTTAAAAATACTGGCCTTGATTCTAACTTTAAGAAGTAAAGCCAATCTCTCATATGATTTTAGCTTTGCTCTTTAAGTGTTGGCCAGAACACAATAACAATCTTTGGTTAGGATAAAATACTGTTGAATACAAATACCTTTCTCACAATTACATTTGTGTATTTAAAAAATCTAAAGCATTGTGATGTAGTACATATAGAAAGTTGAATGATGGAAAATTTTCTCTCTGTAAGAAATAAAGTTATTGTTGTCATTGGTGGTTGCGGCAATTTGGGCGCGATCATCAACAAGCACTTTATGGACAATGGTAGTAAAGTCGTCTGCGTCGATAAAGTGACCCCAGATGAGGTCAGCCATCCTACCAACTCTGACGGCTTTTACCAATGCGATATCACCGATGAGGCCGCGGTCAAAGCATGTCTTGCGGATGTGCAAAAAAACTTTGGTATGCCTGATGGTGTCATGATCACAGCTGCATTGGACTCTCCCCCCGATGCAAAAGGCATTGAAAATGGCCCTCTTGAAACTTCACCCATCAAACAATTTGCCCATATTATTGATGTTAATCTGACAGGCTCGTTCATCGTGAGCAAAGTTTTTGGTAGCGCCATGGCAGAGGCGGGAAAAGGCTCTATTGTCTTGTTTAATTCTATTTACGGTGTTGTTGCCCCGCGCCAAGACATTTATAAATATAGAAAAAAAGATGGTGATGTTTTTTTCAAGCCGCCAGCATATTCTGTGTCCAAATCAGGTTTAAGCAATCTTAACCAATACCTTGCTACCTATTGGGGCAAGGCTGGCATCAGAGTCAACGAAGTCATTCTTGGTGGAGTGTTTAACCATCAAGACAGCGCATTTGTGGATGCATATTCTGCGAATGTGCCCATGGGGCGGATGGCAAATCCTGAAGAAATTTTAGGCGCATTGACGCTTCTTATGTCTGATGCGTCCAGCTACATGACCGGGTCATCCATCACCATTGATGGCGGCTATACCGCTTGGTAATGCCTTTTGTTATCCCCAAGGTTATATTGCGCCATTAACTTTTCATATTGCACAGCATTGATATAATTTTTTTTATAGACGATCTGTTCAGGACACCCTATCAAAATACCTTGTCGGTTTTCCAGCGTTTGAATGTAGCTTGCCGCCTCGATCAATGATGAAAATGTGCCCGTGTCCAGCCATGCCGTCCCGAGACTCAGGCTGTGATGTCGGCAGTAATCATCGTCTAGATATGTTTTGATTAAGTCTGTAATTTCAAGTTCCCCACGTGGTGATGAACTTAGTGTTTTTGCACGTTCGGCAACAGTATCATCAAAGAAATATAAACCAGTAATTGCTAGATTTGACTTTGGCTGCTCTGGTTTTTCTTCAATATCGACAATTTTTCCATCTTGAAAATTTACCACGCCATACCGTTCGGGGTCGGACACTTCATAAACAAATATTTGGCATCCTCGATCCCTTAAAAAATGCTCGGCTATTTCGGTGGAAAAATCTCTTGTATGAAAAATATTATCGCCAAGAACCAGGCAGCAATCTTCGTTTTTGATCTGCTCTTCACATAAAATAAATGCCTGAGCTAATCCATCAGGAGAAGGCTGTACAACATATTCGATAGTAATACCCCATTTTGTGCCATCACCTAAAAGATCTTGGAATTGACCGATTTGATTCGGAGAAGAGATCAGAATGATATCCTTGATCCCTAGTTCTAATAAGGTGCAGAGCGGATAGTAGATCATTGGTTTGTTGAAAACTGGCAACATCTGTTTAGAAATTGTTTTTGTTAAAGGATATAAACGTGTGCCTAGACCCCCAGCAAGAATAATGCCCTTCATATTACATCCTATTTATTGGTGGAAAAAAAATGTTGATGTTCAATATACCATTCTACGGTTGACCGTAACCCGTGATTGAAATCAATTTCAGGTTCCCATTCCAGTTCATCTTTAATCTTGTTTATGTCGATCGCATATCGGAAGTCATGACCTTTTCTATCTTCGACAAAACTAATTAGGTCTGCGTATTTGCTATTATCATTGCGAGGGTCTATGTCGTCAAATATTTTGCAGATGTAGTTTACAATATCAATATTCTGCCACTCATTCATTGAGCCAATATTATATTGCTGCCCTACACGTCCCTTATTAAGAACTGTTAGGATACCTTTTACATGATCTTCAACATGTATCCAGTCACGTACATTCGTGCCATTTCCATAAACTGGGATGGGCAATGAATTAAGGCAACAATAAATAATTTTTGGGATCAGCTTTTCACCGTATTGTAAGGGGCCATAGTTATTGGAACAATTCGTTATTAATACGGGTAAATTGTATGTTTTATGCCATGCTTTCACCAAATGGTCTGATGCAGCTTTGGACGCTGAATAGGGTGAGCTTGGGTCATATTTGCTCTCTTCGGTAAAAAAGCCAACATCTTCAAGTGAGCCATAAACCTCGTCAGTTGATACGTGAATAAATCTCATATTTTGTTGTGCAATAGATGACGACGTATCATAATAATTGCGAAATGTTTCCAGCAAATTGAATGTGCCAATAATATTTGAATAAATAAAAGGCTTGGCGCCATCAATGCTTCGATCAACATGTGACTCAGCTGCGAAGTTAATGATCGCATCTGGCTTTTCACTATTAATTATATTACTGGTGCTTGTTTCATCTGCAATATCTGCCTTAATAAATTTATATGCGCCACGCTTCTCAAAATCTGCACTAATATCAAGATTGCTAGCGTAGCTTTCTTTATCAATATTGACGATTTGAACATCATAATGATGTTGTAGATATGAGATGAAGTTTGAACCGATAAAACCGAGCCCACCAGTAACTATTATCTTTGCACCGTTAATATTCAAAGTATTTTCCATAATTTTGGGTTTGTCCAGTTCTTGCGGTTATGCGCTAAAGTTTTAAGGTTTTTTGATAGCGACCTACTCAAATCTAGCTGTGTTGCATTATAAAATTGCTTAATATGTGTAGCAACATTAGTGCCAAAAATAACCATTTCAGGTTTGATCTCATTGACCATAAAACTTATGGATGCTTTTTCAATATCTAAACCATCCATCTTTGTTAACTCTTCAAGTTCTTTAATTGTATACTTTAACTGTTTATATTCAGGTATATGGGGGCCAATCTGGGTTGGGTTGAGAATTAAACCCTGCAGGTAAATTGACCTTACCGCAATTTTCATTTTTGGGGCATGCAATCGAACATAATTAATATTAGAAATATCTAATATATTGCCGCTAATTTGTATCCAGTCAAAAACATCATTTTCGAGAACGGCATCAATTTCTTCTAAACTATAAACAGATGCTCCTACCGATGCGGCTAAACGATCATCTTTAATTGACCTTAACCCTTCAGATATCCTAGGGTCTTGAAGAATATCTAAGTTGTTCTGATGTAAATATACCAAGTCTAGGCGATCTTTTTTTAGAGCATTAAGGCTCTTTTTAACAGAGTCTTGCATCACCCCCAATAATTTTGGTTCAGCCAAGTTGAGTGAATCAATTTTGCTGGAAATATTGAAGTTAGCATTTTTGGCTGAAACAGCCCCGATTTTCTGCTCGCTGTCACCATAACGGGGCGAAGTATCAAGCCAAGTGATATGGCATTCATTTGCCGTAGTTAGCAACATTTCCGGTGCATCGAAATCTACTGAAGATCCATGGCCATAATTTGGATCACCAAATTTAGCAGTGCCTAGGCATAATTGTGTTTCAGAGTTTTTCAATTTTAGTATTCGCTAAATTAAAGTCATCGATTTCGTCAATATCAAGCATGTCATTTTT
>CBFIAO010000126.1:0-4250 GCA_965660595.1 Puniceispirillales bacterium (SeqCode)
CCGATCAGCCGTCGTCGCTCCGCGGTAATAATCCTTGGCATCAGCATAGCCCATGTTAGGGCCAGTATAGATATCATCAAACGCTTCGATGGACGTCACCGCCTTGACCTGCCGCACAATCTCAGGGTCAAGTCCTGGCACTTGATCAGCCAGCTTCTTCAACCCATGCAGTAAATACCGCATATAGACCCTGTTCCGCAGCGCATTAAATCGGTCATTAGACGCCATCATATCAATAGGGGCGGCAACCGACACTAGCCCATCCAAGCCGCTCAGCTTCTTGGGGTAATCAAGCATCATATTCAATGCCGCCGCACCGCCGATGGAATGCGCAATCATCACAAGTGGCAACTTATGACCAATCTTATCGCGCATCATCTTAATAAATGGCAACAGGTCTGCACCTGCCTTGGCAGAATAACTGCGCGTTGCCATATGGCGTGCTGGCCCTGCGCCGCGCATATTGACCCGCATGACGGCATAACCGCGGGCCAAGGCATCCACGGTCAGCACCTTGATATGGTCACTATCCATGCAACCGGTCAGCCCATGCACGGCGATAATCCCGCCCTTCACTTCACCTTCAGGCACGTGATACGCCGCCAGCAATTTGTCACCATCATCCAGCTCATGGATCATGGCCTCACCATCATCCTTAAGCTCGGCAATTTTCTGCTTAAAGAAACGCCCTAGGATGAATT
Source organism: Puniceispirillales bacterium (SeqCode) (assembly GCA_965660595.1). GTDB lineage: Bacteria > Pseudomonadota > Alphaproteobacteria > Puniceispirillales > UBA1172 > JAGWAQ01. Next base: position 702 of record CBFIAO010000126.1, read on the forward strand.
GCTTTAAGGTTTGTAGATCGCCGCCGCGCCATGGCCATGCTTCACCTTCGAAATGTGGCAATCGTGGGTTTGAATGGACACGCATACTCATCCCGCATCAATCCCTTCGTCATGCCATCGGGCCAGCGCTTCATCCCAGGTTGGAATATCATCACCTTCCCAACCTGCGATCTTACCAGTGGCTATCCCGTCAAAGATTTTCATGGCCTCTAAATGCGCGCCGCTTGCAACATAGGCTTTCATATGTTTTTTAGTCTCCCAGACCGTGATGGTGTGCTGATAGCCATCAACAGCTTTCGTCGCGGCATAGACATTGCCTTCTGCCATCTGGGCTTGCCGGAACGATGGAATGGCATGACGCCAAAACTTCACAAAATATTTTTTAGACGTCAGCTTAAGCCCAGTCACCGAGATATACATTACCATAAAGCCTTCAATGAATTCGTCGTAATTATAGGTGTAGCGCATCTCAATCTTTTGACAAGATTATGACGATCTTCTTTAATAGCACATGAACCATTTAGGCAGCATCATGACCGCATCAACACATTCAACTATTAACCGGGCCGCCATCAATCAACCCGCCATCAATCAAAACGTCGCCAATCTTTCCGCCCCGCCGGTGGCCGTGGTCCAAGACTGGATATCATCTTATGACGGTCGCCATGGCCCATTGATTGACCTGTCCCAAGCGGTGCCGGGCTACCCGCCACATCCCGACCTTGCCGCCGCGATTGGCCGCGCCGCCGCCGATGCTGGCAGTCATAATTATGGTTTTATTGAAGGTGAACCTGCCTTGCGTGATGCTTACGCCGCGCATCTTTCAGCCCTTTATGCAGCTGATATTTCGGCAGACCACACCATGATCACCTCAGGCTGTAATCAGGCATTTATCACCGCCGCACTAACCATTGCCGGGCCAGGGGATAAAGTCTTGATGACCAATCCTTGCTATTTCAACCATGAAGCAACGTTGAAAATGCTGGGCATCACCACCGGATATATTGATGTATCTGCGACTGATGGGTTTATCCCAACGCCTGATGCGGTGGCCGCCGCCATCACGCCTGATGTTCGTGCCGTCGCCTTGGTTAACCCCAATAACCCCACTGGCGCCATCATCCCGGCTGATACGTTGGCCGCTATCATGGATGTCTGCCGCGCACGGGGCATCATCCTTATTCTTGATGAAACCTATCGTGACTTCCTGCCGCGTACTGACGCTATCGCCAAAAACGCTGATGAAAAACCGATGCACAACCTCATGCAGCAGCCATGGCAAGATGTTCTTATTGGGGTCTATAGCTTTTCCAAATCTTACTGCATTCCGGGCCATCGTTTGGGGGCGATCTTGGCCGCCCCATCACTGATCGCGGAAATGGCAAAGGTGATGGATAATATTCAAATTTGTGCGCCGCGTGCGCCGCAAATTGCCCTCGCCCCGATGATCACTGAACTGGCGGAATGGCGGGCGGCAAACAGGCAAGAAATGGCTGACCGCGCCGCCGCGTTCCAACATGCGTTTGAAGGCTTGGACGGCTGGCAGATCATGTCCCAAGGGGCGTATTTCGGCTATGTCCAACACCCACGTTCAGGCAATACCATAAGTAGTGTTGATGTGGCGGCACAGCTCTGCCGTGATGCAGGCGTCCTCACCATCCCGGGGGATTTCTTTGGCACAGGCCAAGGCCAGTTCCTGCGCTTCGCCTTCGCAAATGCCGATGTGGCGATGATCACCGAACTGCCCTCCCGATTATTTATTTTTCAATCTTAATCATTCATTAACTATTGCATCTTATAATAAGATATATCCAGCTCAATTACTTATTATACTTAAGGTCAATTGGATTACATTACAAATGTGTTATATGCGTTTATGAGCTTTGAAAATTAAGGAGGCATCATGGAACACTTAAACAGTAAAAAAACAAAAGAACTCTTAGAACTTTTGTCAAACCACATGTTAAAAACTGAAAATTATGGGCAGTTTGAACAATTTAGTTTACTAAAAAATGTTCGTTCAACTGTATCAAACTCTTCTAGCCCAGTAGAAAAAAAGAAAGAGGTTAGGAATGTCGAATTGGGCGGATATATTACAAGAAATTGAAAGTTACCGTTATAAAGCGATTCAAGCTACTGATAACACACGACGAAAATACACTAGCGAATTAAGTAAACATACCGGCAGAAACGTGATTATATACTATTCGGGTTGGATGCAGGATGCCTTAGCTACAAATAAGTTTTTGATAAATGATGACGATCGCAACGCTTTCATGCGGATGTTTCATGGAATGGATACCAAAAAAGGGCTTGATTTAATCCTTCACACACCCGGAGGTGGCATTGCCGCCACTGAAGCACTTATAAATTACATGCGCAAAATGTTCAAAGCTGAGGATATAAGGGCATTCGTTCCACATACCTGTATGTCTGGTGGAACTTTGATAGCACTCTCTTGCTCTGAAATCGTAATGGGAAAACATTCATCTATTGGTCCAATAGATCCACAAATTAATGGGTTAGGGGCTACGAGTCTTCTCGCCGAATTTTTAAGAATAGGAAAAGAAATAAAAGAAAACCCAGATAGTATTAATTTATGGGTACATGTATTGAACAAAATTCATCCAACCCTGATTAGTGAGTGCGAAAGATCAATTGATTGGGCAAAAAAAATAGCTCACAATAATCTTAAATCAGGAATGTGCCAGACTAAAAACGACACTGAAATAGGTGGAATTATTTCAGGCCTAATTGATTTTGAAAATACACAGAGCCATGGTCAGCAAATTGATATTAATAAAGCAAGAGATCTAGGCATTAATGTAACTGAACTGGAAAAAGATCAAAAACTTCAAGACTTAGTTCTAACAATACATCACTGTTGCATGTATACTTTCAGCAGTACAGGTTGTTTAAAAATTATCGAAAATAGTGATAACGCATCGTACTTAACAATGCCCACAACTACGCCAGTTTAATCATCTTAAGGTAAATGATCTACCTTCTTCGGTGCTACGCCCTTAACTCGCCGCGCGGGCGTGTTTTTTGCGTTCATGCGCCAGCAAGAAAATCTTCCGCAGGCGCAGGTTCAGTGGCGTAACCTCAAGATATTCATCTTCATTAATATAGGCCATCATATCTTCAAGTGACATGCGCCGCGGCGGGGTCAGCGTCACCGCATCATCCGTGCCAGATGCCCGCACATTCGTCAGCTTTTTGCCCTTCAGGATATTCACCTCAAGGTCGTTATCGCGTGAATGTTCACCAATAATCATGCCTTGATACACCGGGTCTTGCGGGTTGATGAACATCGCACCGCGGTCCTGCAGGTTAAACAATGCATAGGCCACCGCTTCACCTTGGTCATTAGAAATCAGCGCCCCGTTACGGCGGCCTTGGATATCCCCGCGATACGCGCCATAGCTATGGAACAAGCGGTTCAGCACACCAGTGCCGCGCGTGTCCGTCAAGAAACGAGATTGATACCCGATCAAGCCGCGTGACGGCGCATGGAACGTCAGCCGTGACTTACCCGCACCAGCTTGG
>CBFIAO010000127.1:0-4194 GCA_965660595.1 Puniceispirillales bacterium (SeqCode)
TGAATTAAAGGTTGCTTTGTCCATATGCATACAACATGGGCGAACGCGGTATGATGATGAAACCAGACGCGCATATGGCGCCAGATGCGATGTTAGAATAGGGTTAAGATGGAATTTTTCAGCCATTTTGTGACTGCGTTTAGTGACGCTTTTGATGGGTTCATCGGGGCGTTTACCGCCATGTTTGAATATTTCATTTCTATTGGCGTGCGCCAAGAAGCGTTGATCATCATCCTGATTGGCGGCGGCCTGTCGTTCTTGATCTTGCTGGTGGCGCTGTTTATGACCCTGTCGCGGGTAAAGCTGCGCCGCGGGCCGACCGAACGCCCTATTAAGACCACTGATAATGAACCTGATAACAACATTGGCGCGAAGAACAAAACCAGATTTAGCGAAATGTTCAGGCCGAAAAACCAACCGAGTGATGAGGCCGATAATGCCGCATTTAAAGTTGGCCCTAAAGGTGGCCCTAAAGTTGAAGGCAAAGGGTTTACGATTTTCAAAAAGCGTAAATCGCCGCCACGTCCCGTACATTCGGCACCAAATGAGCATAATGGAGATGCAGGTGTTGATCAGGTGCTGAGCCAGCTTGCCGAGATTGAACGTGATATGCTGGCGCTGAAAGAGCTGTTCCAGTCTGGTCATATCAAGGTTGAGGTTTATGTTGCCGAAACCCGCAGCCTTTATGAAAAAGCTAAAGCGCTGAGCTAGCAACATCTTACTATTTATAACAGGCTGAGCTGATGCGTGCAGCGCATGAGATTGGTAATGTGTTGCGGCAGCGGTCATCCATTACTCCGCATTCGTCTGAGACGCGGTGCTTTTGCCGATGGCAACAGGCGCACCAATCGTACGATTCAGGGCAGAGTTTGGTTGCGGCTTGCCAATTTCAGGTTCGATCACGGTTGGCGCCATTAAGATCACCATTTCTTCGACCTTGTTACCGACGCTGTCTTCACCGCCCAACAGGAACGCGGTGGGCAGGCCAGAGGTGGTGGTGCCCGGAAGGCCTGTTGCCTCAGCACTGTCACTTTGTTTAAAGAGGCCTGCCAGAATAATGACATCGCCAGGGGCCGCCACGAATTTCGTGCTGATTTCATCCTGAATACGGCCAGTTTCCGCATTCACATTCGCCAGCGTGGTTTCAAACGCTTCATCGGTAAGGGTGAAGTTCAGGCTGACATTGTTATTGTTCGGGTTGATGGCGACATCAGCAACATCAAGACGGAACGACACGGTGGCATCTTCGGTGGTGCTGGTCGGCACAGAAACCGAATTGTTGTTGCTGTCCAGCACGGTTTGATTGGTGATACGCGTCACTGGCTTGGTGTTGGTGCGCGTGACATAAGCAGAATTGCCTTCTTCCACCAAGATAGTCGGGCTTGAGATGGTGCGGCCTAGGTCATTGGTTTCAATAAAGTCCACCAAGGCCTGGACCTGAAGGTTTGGTGAAATGAGGCCTGTTACAAAACCGCCCGGGTTAGATGAGGTGATATTGTTCGACAGGTTGGTGAGGTCACGACGTAAGAAGAAGCCGTCCGTATCTGCCAGATTACCGGCCAAAGCATCAGTCTGGAAGGACAGATCAAGCTTGCGGTTAAAGTCTTTCACAACGTTGATCATGAAGACTTCGATCAGCACCTGACGTTGTGGGCGATCAAATTCTTCAACCAAGCGGACAAATAGTTCAATATCACTGATCAAGCCGGAGACAACAAAGCCAGAGAAGTCGTCAGCCGCAACGAAATTTGGTGAATTGGCGGCAGGGTCATCACCGCAGCCAGCCGGACGTTTAGGTTCGTCATCATCATCATTAAGTGTGGGCAGCTTAACTTCTGGGATAAGGTCGCTGGCGCTGATATCTAGGTCTGAATCAAGTGAAAAGCCCCCATCATCATCAGCACCGCCTTCGGTCGATGCATCAGCTTCGGGGGCGGCTTCGGCGGCAGGATCGCCAGCAGAATCGGCAGCAGAATCGGCATCTTCTTCTTCGGTGACGGTAAAGCTGGAGCCGTTGCTGTCAAAATATCCACCCAAAATGCCCTGAATGCGGGTGATCGAGTTTTCACCGCCATAAACGGAAACTTTTTCTGTGAATACTTCGCGGCCTTCATAAACACAAGGGTCAGCAATAGCAAGATTGCCAAACCCCGGAATGGTGTTGATCGGAATACGGTTTTTCGCACGTTTAGGGGTGCGTGCGGCGGTTTTAGAAGAGGCGGTCGTTGGCACCACCAACCGATCTTTTAATGCACGGGCGGTTTCAGCATCATATTTGTCGAGCGCATCAGCCATGGTGAGGCGCTTTAAGGTCAGCTCGCTCAAGGTGGTGGTGATGACCTCACTGCCTGGGTCACGCGGCATCATATCAACCGCATCAAAGAAGGCGGCACTGTCACCAGATAGCAAGGTCTGGACCATATAGATCATGTCTAAGAGACGTGATTTGTCACGCTGGATGGCTTCAAGCGCACGTTTTTCAGCAAGAGGCTTGCTGAACGTATCATCATTTTTTGGGATGGAGGTAATGAGGCGGTCAACTTCATCTTGAGAATAGGTGCCTGCGGTTTCCGTTTCATAGTCATAAACCATGGCACGCGTCACATCGATCAGTTCAAGCAAGACACGCTGTTCTTGGCGAAGGCGTGTTAGCTCACCCCGCAGAAATAAACTATTATTGTAGGTCGAAATAGCATCACGAACAACAGTGATCCTCTCTTGGAATTCAGTGTCCGTATAGATTTGTGCCACTTCAAGGTCTTTATCATAAAGGATAGAGATGTTGTATTGGCTGAGCAGCGCATCAAGGATGGATAACGCACCAGCCTGAATGTTCAGGCTAACAAGGTCGGTGCTTGTATCAACTTCATTCGACATCAGGATTTGAAGGTCAATCGTAGTCGCGATAAAGCGAAGCGCATCAGGCAGTGGCAGGTTGGTGAAACTGATCTGGACTTCTGGGTTGTTCACCTGCGCCCGCAGCACGCCGATCTTACTGGACACTGCACCTTCTTCGGAATTTCCCATCAAAGCAAGGTCGGTGGGGATAGACAGGTAGCCTTTTTCATCACGCAATAAATTGCGGCCAAAAATAGCCCCCGGCGGGGTGGTGCCAACACCGGGAATACGATCAGCCTCAAGGGTTTGAATATTGTCTTCGACCTCTTTTAATTGCGTGAAGAGTGTGTTTTCAAGCGCCTTGCCTGCGGTGTCAAAAATCTCATCAAGTGCGCGCAGTTTTTCAAACAATGATTGTTCCAACGTAAGCCCTTCACGCATGATAATATCTTTACGTTTTGAGCTGCGGATCATGTTGATGCGTTCGGCTTCTTCTTCACCAACAGGTTCATAGACAGGCGCGGCCGGGGCTTCGTTGATCTGTTCTTTCATGGACGTGAACGGATCTTCGGTGAAGCTGACAGCAGTCGCGGTTAGGCTGGAGGGCAGGGATGCGGTCTCAAGCTGAGGTGTGTCACCTGTATACACCGACGATAAACGTTCAAGCGTGTCTATAAATTCAGGATTTACCAAACTGTCATCCATATACCGCAATTGCAGCAGCTGGCGACGTGGCTGCAACTCGGGAAGGGAGGCTGACGTGGTGTTATCATCACTTAATGGCGCGATGATACGTTCCTTCACCAGTTCTTTTGAGCTTTCAACATCAACGTCTTGGTCAAGGCGTTCAGGCGCGCCACAAGCGGTAAGCCCAAATAACGCCAAAGCGACAATTGTATTATTAATTATCGCTTTATTATTTTTATCTAATATTTTGGGCCAAAAAAAACCCATCATGTTGTGTCGTCCTCATCACGCCGCTGGGCAGCGTCACCTGTGTCATCGCTATTTTGACCAGCTTTGAAATAATTATCCAATTCAGAGCTGATGGCATTCTTAATCACGCCTTCGACTTCATGATGGATATAGTCACGCACGACATGACGAACCAAATCAGTAAAGGCAGCACCGAAAGCATATTCAGGTGTGCCAGAATTGAAACTATCCTGATGGGCCTGATAGGGCGGTTTAAGCTGGGCCACGTTATCCATACGAGCCTTGGCATCATCAAAAGGTGGTGGGGTGGTGTTAAGACCATGACCAGATGTGGCAGCGTCTTCAACTAAAGAAGCAAGTTCATCAATAGTAGTAACATCAGTGGCGTCAGCAGTGGTGTTGGGTAGCGGTTGCGAATCA
>CBFIAO010000128.1:0-4158 GCA_965660595.1 Puniceispirillales bacterium (SeqCode)
CATGGCAGTGATCAAGAATTTGCCGTGCGCCGAATTTTTTGTGTTGGGCGAAATTATGCCGCTCATGCCCGCGAAATGGGGTTTTCAGACAAAGAGCCGCCGTTTTTCTTCACCAAACCTGCGGATGCACTGGTTATGACGGGGGCGCATATTCCCTTTCCTATGCTAACTGATGACCTGCATCACGAAATTGAATTGGTGCTGGCGATTGGCGGCGGCGGCATGAATATCCCGCGTGAAGATGCTGCCAATCATATTTTTGGCGCGGCGGTGGGCATTGACCTTACCCGGCGTGATCTTCAAATTGCCCACCGTGAAAAAGGTCGCCCTTGGGATTGGGGCAAAGCCTTTGACCGTGGCGCCCCTATCACGCCCATCACACCGATTGATAACATGCCATCAGATATGCAGTCGTTCGACGATGGGCGCATCTGGCTGGCGGTGAATGGTGAAATCCGCCAGGACGCACGGCTTAATGAGTTAATTTGGTCAGTTGAAGATATTATCGCGTTTTGTTCACAATCTGTTGAGCTGAAATCAGGGGACCTGATTTATACTGGTACGCCTGCTGGGGTTGGAAAGTTAAACCCGGGTGATGTCATCACCGGCGGCGTGGACGGCTTGGGTGAGATCGAGATTACCCTTGATGTAGACCGTGCTGGTGGTGATGTTTCAGGCGGCAATATCGGGGCATAATCCATGGCTGTCTTTACCCAACAAATCCGTTTAAGTTTCCGGCATTGCGACCCAGCAGGACTTGTCTTTCATCCCCGCTATGTCGAAATGGTCTCCGAATGCGTTGAGACGTTTTTTGCCGATGTGCTGGGGTGGAATTATAAAGATATGCATGGGCCTGATGATAGCGCGGTGCCCACCATCAATATTAATATGGATTTGAAATCACCAGCCTATTTGCATGATGTGCTGACCTTGCACCTGACCATTCCACATTTGGGCAATTCGTCGATGAAGGTAAATGTTGTGGCGAAGGTCGATGGTGACCCTGATGAGAAGTTTAACGCCACCTCTACCATGGTAAGGGTAAAGCGAAACACCGATGCTGATGGCAATAAAAGCATGACCCCAACCCCATGGCCCGAAGCCGTGCGGGCTAAAATGCTGAACTATGTGGTTTAAGACAGAGACCTAACTGGTAAAGCCGTTTTCCCATCAGTAAAACTGAATAAGCCTCACTGAATAAGCCTCAGTCAAAACCTTCATAAATTAAAATGGTTGGAGGTGTGCTAGCCTCACCGCCAGATTTTATAAACCCCGCCTTGGGCCTCATCACTTAAGAGTAGTAGCGCACCGTCAGGCAGCACTTCTACATCACGCAGACGACCTACAATACGATTTAAATATGGCGTTTCTACCTTTGGCAAATCATCTTCAAGTATTACATGATAGAGGCTTCGGAATTTGAGCGAGGTGACCAATAATCCACCCTTAAATTCTGGAAACATATCACCATCATAAAACGCCATACCAGAGGGCGCGATTGACGGTACCCATGTCCAAATAGGGTCTGCAAAGCCTGCCTTGGTTTTTAGTCCATCACCAACTTGACGACCTGAATATTCACGGCCATGGCTAACGATTGGCCATCCGTAATTTGCACCTGCTTTAAGGATGTTCACTTCATCACCGCCGCGCGGGCCATGTTCATTAACCCAAATCGCACCGGTTTTAGGGTGTATCGCCATTCCTTGAGGGTTGCGGTGACCTTTAGTAAAAATAGAAGATGCATCCGTGGCCAGATCAATCTTGACCACCGCACCGCCATGTGAGGTCATATCCTGTGCAGTATCACGGCTACCGCGGTCACCATGGCTGAGGTAAATAGCACCATCTTGGGCCGCGAGACGACAGCCAAAATGCACCCCACTGCGTGAAATAAGATTAGAGGTAAAGATAACCTCAACGGCCTCAAGCTGATGGTCGATTAATATCGCCTTACCTAGTGCTGTTGCCGCCCCACCGTCCACAATGCGACTGAAACAGAAATATACCATGCCATCATGAGCCAACACATCCAGCAATCCACCTTGCCGTTTTGCATGGACAGATGGAAGACCAGTGATCGCTTGCCTTTCACCAGTTGTGAGGTTGAGGCGAGTTAGTCGCCCATCGCGCTCAGTCACCAATGCGCTATCAGTATTCAGAAGTGAAATCCCCCATGGATGTGCGAAATCACCACCAATCTTAGCAATGCGTGCATCTTTGAGCGAGGCAGCTGATGCTGAACTAACACTTAGCAACAACAGAATTAGCAGGACATTCAAATACATCACAAAATTATTTAGCCTGGCCATCATTTGATCCTTTCATGATGCGTTGTATAATATTGCTTACTTCAGGCATACGCGTCGATGCATCTTCATGCATTGTTAAATAACGCGGCAATTGAAATGTTGGCGCATCCTTAACTGCAAACAATGTGCTTGCTGTCAGGTCAGCTGCCACCAAATCATATGGTAAATACGCCGATCCGCCACCCCCTCTTAAATAATCCAGCCCTTGTTGCGGGGCATCAAAGCTAAGACGGGCCGTATCTGCAGATGAAAATTCCGCTGCGTGCTGGCGCGCAAAATCACTACTGTATTCAATAAAAATATAGTCAGGGTCAAAAATCACTGGACTGTCAGGACGGGTTGATACAAGCCGTAACATCATGGGCGGTAAAGTTGCGCAAGAAAGATTGGGCAAATGGTCTGGGATAATATCCACCGCGCCATCAATTACGCCTGTTTTTGCCCATTGCTTGAGCTCTGGGCTGCGGCCAGTACGAAACATCAACGCCATTTGTGGATACTTTGCCCGCAAGGCAGCCCCGATCGGCTTAATATAATGTACACAGCTGAGGTGAACGCCAAGGTTAAGGCTAACGCCCATGGCCTCAGGCAACGAAATTTCATGACGTGCTTGCCGCCAAAGGTCCTGCATGGCTTCGGCATAACGTTGTAATCTTATACCTGCTGCCGTAAGGGTAATACCTGATTTGTGACGATTGATCAGATGCTGACCCAAATGATCTTCCAATGTTTTAAGTCGTGCCGTCACCGTGGATTGCGTGCAGTTCAACCGCAAAGCTGCACGTGAAAGCGAGCCTGTGTCAACAATGGTAAGAAACGTTTGTAATAAATCAATTTTCATTTGAATTATATATCACATTTTTCGATATTTATTTTCGATAAATTTCAATTTCCAAATGATTAAAGTCATGACAGAGTAAGCTCAAGTAACGATGTTATCGGGGGAAAGCATGACGGAACTTGTTTCATTTCAAATGTTGATAAACGGCGCATGGGTTGATGCTTCTGATGGCAATAACTTTGAAAGCATCGATCCCAGCACTGGCAAAGCTTGGGCCTTAATCCCTGAAGCTACCGCAGATGATGTAGACCAAGCAGTCCGATCAGCTCATGATGCTGGTGCACATGGCCCATGGTCAAAAATGACACCTACTGAGCGCGGCAAATGCCTTAAAAACTTGGGGCAGCTATTAGCCGAGCATTCAGAAGAATTAGGCCAAGTCGAAACTCGTGACACTGGAAAAATGTTTAAGGAAACGCGCTGGCAGTCGAAATATATCGCTGAATATTTTGAATTTTTTGGTGGAGCTGCTGACAAAATTTCAGGTGAAACATTACCTATTGATAAACCTGATATGTTCGCCTTTACCAAACGTGAACCGCTTGGCGTGGTGGCCGCGGTTGTACCTTGGAATTCGCAAATGTTTTTAAGCGCTGTGAAAATTGGGCCCGCACTTGCAGCAGGCAATACTATTGTTCTCAAAGCTTCTGAACATGGGGCAACTCCGATGCTAACCTTTGGCAAATTGATCGCTAAAGCAGGCATTCCTGATGGCGTCGTGAACATAGTTACAGGACATGCAGACCCTTGCGGGAAGGTGTTAACCAGCCATCCTTTGGTGGCGAAGGTTGCCTTCACTGGCGGGCCAACCAGCGCGGCACATGTTATCAGAAACACCGCAGAAAACTTTGCCGAATTATCGCTTGAACTTGGCGGTAAATCACCTTTTATTGTGTTCGACGATGCTGACCTTGATAGCGCAGTCAATGGCTGCGTAGCTGGTATCTTTGGCGCATCAGGGCAAAGCTGTGTCGCAGGATCACGGCTATATCTACATGAAAATAT
>CBFIAO010000129.1:0-4091 GCA_965660595.1 Puniceispirillales bacterium (SeqCode)
CGCCAACATCAACCGAAAACGGGATGTTGTATTTCGCAGCAGCAGCAGACGCCGCAAGACCAACCGCAGACTGATAACAACCCTGTAGGGCGTGCACGCCAGCTTCGTTCATCTTTTCAACTTCGGCTGCACCAATTTCAGGCTTGGTCTGTGAATCGCCGAGAAGGGCTTCAAGCTTGGCGCCACCCATAGATTTAATACCGCCAGCGGCATTGATATCTGCGATCGCCATTTGTGCGCCGTAACGCAGCTGTGCTGCAGGATACGCAGCCCAACCAGTTGCAGGGTGGATAAGACCAATTTTGACGTTACCCGCAGCCTGTGCGATCCACGGCATGGATAAACCTGAGGTCAATGCAACAGTAGCTGCTGTGCCGCCAATAAACGTACGCCGCGATGTATTTTTGTTAAATTTAGAGTTAGTCATTAATTACTCCCATTTTTCACATTGTTCTTATCTAATTTTTATAATTTATATTTAAGGGTATAATCCACTGGTTAGACAAGATAAAAATGATTAAAATATTATAATTTTAATAACATATTAGCGTGTAGATGACATTAACACCTGCTAACATTTTAGGTAAATTTGTTGCTGGAACTACGGTTGCGCAGATACCAGTCTCCGCTATGGGTGCGGCTAAATACATCATAGCCGATTGTATTGGGGCAATTATTGGTGGCGTGTCGGAACCAGATATCAATGCATTAATTGGGGCATTAATTGGGCAATGTTCGCGGTCTTCTCATGGTGATGCGTCTGTTTTGGGTACTAAATTCAAGGCCGACCGTGCAACGGCAAGCCTTATCCACGGCACAGCCGGAACGGTGCTGGAAATGGATGAAGGGCATCAATTCGCCCGTGGGCATCCGGGCATGCATGTCCTGCCTGCATTATTGGCATATTCTGAGGGGCGTGACGTTAAGGGGGACGACTTCCTGCGCGCTTTTATTTTGGGTTATGATGTTGCCGCACGCATTGGCGCCGCCGTCCAAATGAATAGCCATATGCATCCGCATGGCACATGGGGCGGTATTGGGTCCGCGGCAGCACTAGCAGCAATAGAGGGATGTAGTGCTGATGATACTGCGCGATTGATAGATATCACCTCTAGCTTGACCCTTGCCACCAGCCGCAATACCATGCTGGAAGGCGGCACCGTGCGCAATGCATATACTGGCGTATCAAACCAAATGGCACATCTGGCGATGGCATTGCTTAAGGCTGGTTTTAGCGGTGAAAAGGACGGTATTTCATCCGTGTTCGGTAACGTGGTCTCTAGTAATTTTGATGCGGATGTGGCGTTCGAGCAGCTGGGTGAACGTTATGAAGTTTGCCGCAATTATTACAAACTTCACGCCTGTTGCCGATTTAACCATGCTGCACTTGATGCGCTGTTTAGCTTGATGGCTGATAACCGTGAGCTGCGCGCTCCACATAACATAAATGACGTGATTACGGCTATTGATGTGTATAGCTATAATCTTGCGGCTGAGCTGGATAACACACACCCGCGCAATGTATTGGCGTGTAAGTTTTCTATCCCATTTGCAATAGCGACAACATTATTTCACCAGTCTTCTGGGGTGATGAGTTTCACCGAAGATGCCCGCAGCACCCCTGCCATCATGGAATTATCAGGAAAGGTGCGTGTGCATGAAGACAAGGCCATGACGGCGCAGTTGCCGGCATTGCGACCAGGCTTGGTGGCCATAACTATGGCTGATGGGCGGGTCTTAACCGCAGGTGTCACAACGAACCGCGGGGATTGGCAAGACCCATATAGTGCACATGAACTGCACGAAAAATACATTAGCCTGACCACGCGTTTGTGGGCGGAGGATAAAGCAGTGCAGGTTTACGATGCCATTTTAGGGTTGGAAGACCACATGGTGGATGATGTCATTAATATTATGATGTCCTAATGCGACGATCATCATTCGGCGTGGCGCGCCCATCCCGCCACGTTATTTTATCGGCGTCGCACCTGTTTCGGTACGGATGACCTTACCGTCTTTGACCATATTCACAACCATGACTGCTTCGCTCGTGTTGTCCGGAAAGTTCATCACCTGATGCATGACCAAAATATCGTCATTTTCATAGATGCATCGACTTTCTGTAATCTCTAGGGCGCTGCTTTCCATCATATTCCGCAACATTGGCGCCCAATCAGCTTTGCTCATTTCAGTGCTGGTTTGGTGACGATAAAACACATAATCATCATGCAATAACGCTAAATACGCATCAACATCACGGCTATCAGACGCGGCTTCCAACTGTTCAAATAATGACATCTTCTTCTCCTGTTATATAAGTTTTTTGGGGTGATATAACGCGTGCGCATAACCCGCGTTATATCGCTGATCTTTATGGTTACGCGTAAAGGATGCTCTGCATGTTATAGAGCAAGAAGGCATATCCAGCGCCAAATACAATCGGGGCCACAATCGGCTCAGGTGTATATTTAACGCCTTCATCAACCGCGACTTTTGCCGCCACGGTCCTGTAACTCAGCAAGGACGCAAACGCTGCTTGGATGACAAAATATACGAATAAATACCACGCACCTTCCGCACCTCTGAACAAGATCATGACATGCATGACCACTGCCGCCATCGCAAATGACCCTACAAAACCGCCAATAATAATGCCAGTATGGCTGATGCCAAATTTGTCATAAAATTTCTTAATACCGGCAGACATTTGAAAGCCATACATGGCCCAGCCAATAGTCAGCGCGATAAAAACGATAAGATTTAGTATTCCTCCAAAATTTTGAACCATGATAGATCCCCCATTAAAATGAGAGGGCGCGGCGCAACTATCGTTTACGTATTAAGAAGAATAATCCAATAAAAACCCTGCACACTCTCTTGGTTAAGTGACTGCAAGGCATCCAAGGAAATTCTGCTGGCAAGCCAAGCAGCTCATATTAGTGTGATCTAATATCTCCGTGCTGTCAAATATCATCATTGGCGGCGACTGCACGCAACAACATATGGCCAGTGATTGTTCGTTACCACCCACTTGCCTGGATGGTTTGAGTGTTTTTAGTCGATGAATCTTTAGTTGGCGAATCTTTAGTCAGTGCGTCTTTGGTTGGCGCAAGAAGGGGCGGATGATGCCGAAGCCCCTGACCCTGCGAATGGGTTGGGGGGTGATGGCGCACCCGAGAGGATTTGAACCTCTGACCTCTGCCTTCGGAGGGCAGCGCTATGCACATATACTATTGAAAACGCTTAGTTTTTCACAGATTTCCATATCAATATAATGGTATCTGATTTTGCCTCTGTGGCAATGCTGTGGTCGCCGAGCGTATGTCTATAGAAATCAAAATGTATAAATAACTATGTTAAATCCATCCAATTGATGGTGGTGGTGACCAACCAAAGTTTGAGTGTGCAAACCTATTGCGAAACAGCAACGCTGGTTCAGAACTTAGTTAGGCAACAGAATTAGATGATGACACACCAAAGTTGGAATTGGTGTCTAAAGATTACCAACAAGACGAAGGAATTATCACCTTCAAGCGATGCAGGCATCATTCAGTCGGTTATGCATCGCTACCGTAGTTAGGTGGAGTGTAAAAGGACATCGGATTACCTGCCTTACCTATTCGATTAGGTTTCTCTGACTGGATGTGTCAATGGGCGCGAACGCAGGTTCCGTTTCCGGCACACTGACCCGCGAAAGGGTTGGTGTGTCTAGAACACGTCCGCAGACGGAGTGTTTGCAATATTTTTATAACATTGTTACGCTCCTATTTGGAGTTAAGTTCATCAACTGAAGTAGGAGTGTAAAATGGCAGATTGGTCAACAAACATAAATGTAAGAACAGTGTCGGCAAATCCGATCGTAAAGATTATCAATATATTAGTTGCAATATTGGAGTTTTTGAGTGGGACGCGCCGCAAAGGTGTCATGTCAGAAGAAAAAGACTGCATAGTGGTTGATACCAACACAAAAGTATTCTGGTTTTTCTTGAAATCAGAAGATGTAATGAAAATTTCCAAATCAAAAATTTCTGGTATCAAGGTCTCCACTGTAAAAAATTGGATTATTTTCCGTTCTACAGTGGTTGAGATAT
>CBFIAO010000130.1:0-3868 GCA_965660595.1 Puniceispirillales bacterium (SeqCode)
AGATACACATGTTGCTGGCAAGGGGATGGCGCGCCTTACGGATGCTGGGATAGACGTGATCTGCATGGATATGGCCGAACTTGCCGTGTTTTATGCACCATATTTTCACCACCGAAAGACTGGCCGTCCTTATGTAACGGTTAAGGTCGCTTCCACGCTTGATGGTAAAATTGCACTAGCCGATGGGCAGTCCAAATGGATCACTGGTGCACGTACGCGTCAATATGTTCATGTCTTGCGCTCGCAACATGATGCGGTGTTAACATCTGGTGAAACGATGCGTGCAGATAACCCGCAATTAACCTGCCGGCTTGATGGCTATCATGGGCCGCAACCCAAACGTATTGTGGTGGGGCGTCATCCTGAATTACTGCCCGAAGGTAACCTCGCCCAAACAGCACATATATCTCCGGTCATTTTGGTCGGTGTCGACGTTCAGGATACCCCGGCTGGTGTGACGTCTGTTTCTGTTGCTGCGGGTGAAGACGGTTTTCCTGTGCTTAATGACATGCTGACACAATTAGGTGATCAGGGCATCACAAGCCTGATGGTTGAGGCTGGCGGCAAGTTTCTGGCCGCATTAATGCGTGCAGGCCTGGTGGATAAATTAATTTGGACACGGTCATCAGGCGTGATTGGTGGGGACGGTCGGCCGTCTATTTCCGATCTTGGACTTGATACGGTGGCAGGTGGTCATTTGTTCAGCCATCAATCTTCCTTAAGCATTGATCAAGATATGATTGAAATCTATACCCGCGCACCATATCTAATTTAGATACGGATTTTGGCTTCACTTAAGGATAACGCATAGATGTTCACAGGTATCATCACCGCTATTGGCACGGTTGCCAGCATGACCGCTAAGGATGGTGGTGGGGCGCGTGTATCCATCAACACGCCTTGGGACTGCACCGCTATTGACCTTGGGGCATCTATTGCCTGTAATGGCGTTTGCCTGACGGTGGTGGACCGCAATGATGACTGCTTTTCAGTTGATGTGTCTGAAGAAAGTCTGGCGGTAACAAGCCTTAAATATTGGGCGGAAGGCCGCAAGGTTAACCTTGAACGTGCGCTTGCCATGGGGGATGAGCTTGGTGGGCATATCGTCTCCGGCCATGTTGATGGACTGGCAGAGCTGCTGGATGTGTATAAAGACGGTGACAGTTACCGGCTTAAGTTGCGTGCGCCATCTGATTTAGCGGCAATGATTGCCCCAAAAGGGTCAGTCGCACTTGACGGTATCTCACTTACGGTTAATGAAGTTGATGGAAATGATTTCGGGGTGATGATTATCCCGCATACATGGGCACATACCACCTTAGGTGAACGCACAGTTGGTGACATAATCAATCTTGAAGTTGATATGCTGGCTCGTTATGTTGCACGTATTATCGCGCACCAAACAGACGCATCTTCCTAATCCTGCCCTTATTGAAAAGGTTGGCACCATGAGCAATGACATAAAATACGAGTTATCAACAACCGATGAAATTGTCGATGCTGCAAAAAATGGTGAAGTCTTCATCCTTGTGGATGATGAAGATCGTGAAAATGAAGGTGATGTATGCGTCCTGGCAGAATATGCGACACCAGAATCCATTAACTTTATGGCAAAATATGCTCGTGGGTTAATCTGTCTTGCCATGGATCGCGAACGTGTTGAAACATTGGGCTTGCCGTTGATGGAAAAGCGCAATGAAAGCCGCCATGAAACGGCCTTTACCGTTTCTATCGAGGCACGTGACGGCGTAACCACAGGTATTTCGGCCCATGACCGATCACATACCATCAAAGTCGCCAGCAACCCGCAATATGATGCGGCACATATCACCACCCCCGGGCATATCTTTCCGCTGATGGCGCGTGACGGCGGCACATTAGTGCGGGCAGGGCATACCGAAGCTGTGGTAGATATTGCCCGGGCTGCAGGCAGTACCCCCGCCGGCGTAATTTGTGAGATTATGAATGATGATGGCACGATGGCACGTCTGCCTGATTTGATCCCCTTTGCCAAGGAGCATGGGTTAAAGATTGGTACGATCGCAGATTTAATCGCATGGCGCCGTGAACGTGACACGATTGTTCGCCGCGGGGCGGAAACGCTTATCACTTCAAAAATTGGTGGTGAGTGGCGGATGATTGTCTACATCAATACCGCAAGTTATGCCGAACCTGTGGCCTTGATCAAAGGTGATATTAGTTCTGATGACCCGGTCTTGGTGCGCATGCATGGCATGAATATCATGACAGATGTCTTGGGTGAAACAGGTGTAGGCCGCACCGGTTCTGAAATTCAATCAGCGATGCAGGCGATTGCTGATGAAGGGCGCGGGGTTGTGGTGATGTTGCGTGAACCAAGCCCAACAACCTTGACGGATTTGCTCAAAAGCCGAAATAAATCTGAAAAAGCGCCTGAAAACACCATCCGCAGTTATGGCGTCGGGGCACAAATCCTGCTTGATCTCGGGATTAATGAGATGACGCTCCTGTCAAACACGCAACGTCCAGTTGTCGGGCTTGATGGCTATGGCTTGACGATTACGGGTTACAGGTCTATCACCGCATCAAGCAATATGTCTTGATCATTGCTGGGGAACGATATGCCTTCATCACCATCACGCCGCTTCTTGATCGTCGAAGCACGTTTTTATACAGAACTTGCAGATGCGTTAGCCGCAGGCGCTATTTCAGCGCTTGAACAAGCAGGCGTGAGTTATGACCGCATTGCCGTGCCTGGTGCGTTGGAAATTCCAGGGGCTATTGCCATGGCATCACAACGCAGCGATGGCCCGGCATATGCAGGTTATATTGCCCTTGGCTGTGTGATCCGCGGTGAAACATATCATTTTGAGATTGTATGTAATGAGAGCGCGCGTGGGATAATGGACCTGACCACGGCTGAGTTACTCGCTATTGGCAATGGTATCCTAACCGTCGAAAATGATGAGCAGGCGTGGGAGCGTGCCGACCCTAATCGCAAAGACAAAGGCGGTGATGCTGCTCGTGCTGCGCTGGCTATGGCTGATTTGGCCGCAGGTTATGGTATTAGCGCGACGATGATTGATGGTGATGCGTAATGAATGATGTTCTTGACCCTGATGACGTGCAAGAAAAACGCCGCCCTAAATCAGTGCGCCGCCGCTCCGCATCACGTTTAGCGGCTGTTCAAACCTTGTTTCAAAGCAAAAACAGCAATATTCCGGTCACGGAGATTGTGCCGCAATTCCAAGACCATTTCTTGCCTGAATTGTTGGTCGATTTTGAAATTGACCGCATTGATAGCGAACATTACACAACGCTTGTTTTCCATGCCACTGATCGTAAAGATGAAATTGATGCAAGCATCGCACCTTTTCTGAAAGACAGCTGGACTGTTGAACGAATGGGTAGTGTCGAACGTGCAGTCATTGGCGCGGCGATGATCGAGCTTTCTGAGACACCGCATGTGCCCGCACGTGCTGTTATCACTGAATATACTGCAATCGCTGATAGTTGTGGCGGTGATAGCGATTTCGTTAATGCAATACTGGACCGTTTGGCGCGCCAATTCCGTATTGAAGAAATGTCTGCCGCACGTTAAGTGATCATTTTGCCCCAACATTGGTGCAAAAGGCAGAAGTCTAGAACTTATACGATATTATTTAATTGCCTTAATGTGCTGGTTTTACTATAAACCCTCTAAGTTTTTAGGGGCAAATTTCTTTGCCCTTTTCAGGGGAACGTTTTCAAACGTTCTGATTATCGAAATAGCCATCGCAATTTGGGGGGCAGGCTGTTTCTAAACTTCTATCCCATAGGGTAAAAAAGATGAACATTGTTGATTTTGCCATTCTTTGCGGCGTGATTGGCCTCGCATACGGCATCTGGG
>CBFIAO010000131.1:0-3839 GCA_965660595.1 Puniceispirillales bacterium (SeqCode)
TAATTCCCAGTAATTGAGTGGGATTTGCGGGGTTGTGGCGCTGAACTCAGCACCATTATATCCCGGCTTATTGAATTCACCCGAACCTTCAAATTGATATTTCATTGTGCTGAAATCAATCGTTACGGTATTGGACACCACCGCAGAACAGTCCGAACAATATGACCCTGAATAGAAGCTCGCAACAACATTGTTATGTTCAAACCTAACCTGTCCAGAATCAAAGTTTTGAGCAATCGTTGACCATTCAGAACCATTCCAGCTGCGATAATCCGATCCTGACGGCATAAACGTGCCATCAGGTAGCACTGAAGATGTATCAGTTGCAATATCTTCAATAACTTCTTCTAGCGCTTCAGTTACAAGGTTATCAAGATTCGCAGAAGGGCTTTCGTCAAAACCTTCTAGCTCTTGATCCAAAGTCTCAAACGCAATTTCAAAGTCTGATCCTTCATCTTCTGTTCGCTCAAAACTTAACCCAAAATCAGCAGGCATTAGGAAGAAATATGTTGGTTCAAAGAAGAAATCTGTTTCTGTTTCAAAACTACTAAATTCAGCAAGTCCTTCAAAAACAATGGGATCAAATTCAACGGCTGGCGCAAAGAATTCAGATGTACTGAAATCACGGTCAAATGTTGGCGCTTCAATTGAAATAAAACTTTCTTCACTGAACCCATTATTGCTGAATGTTTCAAAAGAGAATGTATTTGCTTCAAGAGGTGCCTGATCAAAAGACTGCACGCCACTTAAACCATTTTGATCAAAATTAAATGATAGTGCGGGAGCTTCGAGTTCTACCCCATCTACACTTGGCCGAGCCAATCCATTTTCACCGATAATGGCGTTAATAGTTGGTGCAAATACAGCTTCAGCTTCGGGCGAAATTTCACCTGTTTGTTCGTCAAATTCAACGCCAAGCACATTAGCGACAGCCGCGATATTGCCTGGTCCTGCACGTGATAATACTTGTAAGTCATTAATATCAGCTGAGCCATCTGCAATAGCTTCTGCCGCGGCAACTACTTCTGCCTCTGTTGGTTCAGGACCTTCATCTACGCCCCTTATAAATGCGGGCGCCGTGTCTTCACTATTTTCTGATGATTGGATGGTAAGAAGTGGTGGTGCTTCTGAGCTTTCACCTTCAGCCGAGGCTTGAGTTGGTGCATTGTCACCAGTTTCAGTTGTATCTGAGTTTTCTTGTTCAGTTGAACCATCTTCATTTGCCGCTTCTTCGGTCGAACTCTCTTCAGCTGAACTTTCTTCATTTGAGCTTTCTTCATTTGAACTTTCTTCTGGCGACTCACTTTCTTGCAAACCACCATCAAGCTGATTAAGTAGGACCCCAAGGTCTTCGCTAGAGAAAAATTCAGGTTGAGAAATTTCACCAGTTTCAGAAATATTCACGCCAAAATTTGGCCGTTCAATATCTTGTGTGAAGCCATCATTCGCAACGGTGATCGCCCCATTAAGCAATACCACATTTTGCGCAGCTTCACTGACTGACCCAATAAGCTCGGTACCGCGGATCGCGACAACTGCATTAGGAAGTTTAATTTCTCGTGACTCGCGGCCTTTATTAAAGAGCGATGGTGACGCAAGCTTGAAGGTACCTTTTAACACTGTTGCTGAGAGCGTGCGTTCAACGCCGGGATCAAACACAAATTCATCAATAACTAAACTGGTGTTTGGGCCAATCGTCATGGTTGTGCGATCCATCAGCATGATCTGCAACTTACCGCCTACACCCGTTTCCACCACATCATCAAGGTAGATTTTTTGACCTGTTTCAGCAACACGCCCGATATCTTCACTTACCACACGGACAAGGCCAGATGTTGCCGCAATGATGCCGCTTTGCATTTTTATATTCTGTGCCCAAGCTGGGCCCATCACCAATGGCAATACAAGCACAATGGTCATTATGGATTTTAGGAAATGACGCATAATAACCATTATTCACCTCCAAAATTATAGATGAAGTTCAAGGTGACTTCACCGCGTGTGGTGTTAAATTTCTTAATATTTGACGATGTTTTGCTGACCGAACCTGCAAGCGTGACATTGAGCGTATCACCCCATGTAGGAAAAATCTTTTGCACCGGTAGCATTGAGTTCACGCCAAAGGTTGATGTTAGCTCACGGCGCCTATTGTAAGAAAACACGCTATCACCTTGGTCATAACGCTTCTGAGCAAGTGAAAGGCTCAACCCTAAATTCAGTGGCCCTAACGGCATATTGCTGCTGCCGTTCAATTTATAGGTGTAATAAGAATGCTTGCTGCGGTTGGCTTCTTTACGTTCGTAGCCAAGCCCAGTCCGCACACGCATCCCAAAAATAGCCGCATTCATTCCAAGGTTTGCCTTGGTCTGATATCCTGTTTTTTCCTGATTATTTGAAAAATGAGGTGATTCTCGATGGACATGGCGGACAACATCACCCGTCACATCAACCTTATATCTAGGCGAAAGGTCAAAGCTTTGCGTTGCGTTCAAACCTATTTGGTCCATGAAGTCATAATCACGCACCCGAACACGGTTGAGCACCAATGCGCCAAGAAACGGTGAGCGATCATCATTTAACATCTGAAATTGACCACCATATGTTTCAAAATCAGCTTTGTCATATGTTAAAAAGTCACGTCGTTGATGTGATAAATTTGCCCGCAGAACACGCTTTTCATAAGTGTTAAGCCGCATTTCCAACACACCAGACATAGATAGCCCAGCGTATTCTTCAGTACCGCCTTTAACATCAATTGGAATCGTTGGTGCAAGCAAACTGTAAGAAGGGTTATCAGGCTTAGCATCTGGGTTACGGCTTATCCCTGCATTTACACCCACGGTTGCCTGCCAAGAGAAACCATCCGCACGATCTTTGATGTCTTCCAAAAACAGAATGCTACTTTCCCTTAAGCTTTCTTTAGTGTCTTCGGCGTTGATCACTTCCTGCAAAAGAAATTGTGCTTCTTGGTAGTTCTCATTAGCGGTTTTTACCCGTGCCATTAGGAATTGTGCTGTTCTATTGTTAGGCGCCAGGATAAGTAGACGTTCAAGCGTGCCAGATGCACCTTTAAAATCACCAACTCCAAGTTGGGCACGTACAAGCTTAATATTCAATTCAACATCAGATGGATTTTCAAAAATCTCATCATATAAAGAATTGATCTGTAGGATCGCATCAGCTTGTGATGACGGCGTTTCTTGAGCATATGTTGCGAAAGATAAACTAAGGCTTAAAGAAATTGCGGTTAGCAATAAGCCAGTTTTTTATGAAACCAAAACAAGATAAAACACTTAAAATAATATTATTTCATTATTTCTTAACAAATTTTGGCATTTTTTCAAAGTTTATAAAATATTACTTCAACAATAAGTTATGAATACTTTATAAGTTTCACATAGTTTTACATCACCTTGAATATAAAGGAAACAATGATGCGTTTTAAATCAATATTAAACCTAACAGTCGTAGCTATTGCTGCTATGGCTGTCCCATTTTCTGCTCATGCTGCAGTAGATAGTGGCGACACAGCATGGATACTTACAGCTACTGCACTTGTATTATTCATGACATTACCTGGCCTTGCCTTATTTTATGCTGGCTTGGTGCAATCTAAAAATGTTGTCTCAGTGCTGATGCATCATTTTGCCCTTGCGTGCATACTCTCTGTTACATGGGTTATTGCCGGATACTCACTCGCCTTTTCAGGTGATGGAGCTTGGGTGGGTGACCTAGGTCAAATGATGATGACCAATATTTCGACCGACACGGTCAATGGCACTATCCCTGAAAGTGTTTTTGCAGCTTTCCAGATGACATTTGCAATCATTACACCAGCG
>CBFIAO010000132.1:0-3835 GCA_965660595.1 Puniceispirillales bacterium (SeqCode)
TTGCAGTGATCTTGAACTAAGGTCAATCCCTTCTTGTTAATTGATAAAAACCTTTAGGTGTAATCGTGTTCGACCGACTGTCTAAACTTGTTGCAAAATGGGCCCGTCCGGGCGGTGATGAATCGCATCAGATCTATGCTGCAATCGCGGGGCATGCACGTAATGCGTCGTTTTATACCCGCTATGGCGTTGAAGATAGTTTTGACGGGCGTTTTGATACCTTGACCTTAATGTCTGTGCTTGTGTTCCGCCGAATCAACGCCATGGGTGACGCCGGCAGCAAACTTGGCCAAGATGTCATGGATGTTATGTTTGCTGATATGGATTTAAGCCTTCATGAAATTGGTGTGAGCGAGAATAAAGTCAGCAAGAAAATCAAAACCATGGCAACGGCATTTATGGGCCGCCGTCATGTATATATTGATGCGCTTGATGCAAAAGATGATGCCGCGCTAGCAGATGCATTGGCACGCAACCTTTATCGTGAAAATGGAACAGATCCTATCAAAAATGGGCTTGTTAAGGCCATCAAGGCTCAAGTTAAGGTGCTTGATGCGTATAGTGATCAAGACCTGCTCAAGGGCGGTCTTGCGCCTTTTGACAAATTGATTGGTAATTAATGGGTAACACTCCCAAAATATTTAAGGTGTTCGAATGATTGATTTAGACGTGAAATGTGACCAGCTTGTATCAGGTAAGCCATTAGTGTTGGAGATCCAAGCCGAACCAGACGATTGCGCGGCATTAGCCAAACGTTTTGATTGGATCAGCGTTGCGAATTTGATGGCGCGAATCAAACTCAAAGCTATTGCCAAAGATGCGTTTCATGTATCGGGCAAGATTGAAGCTGCGATCATTCAAAAATGCCGGGTGACTGAAAACCCTGTGCCTGAAAGCCTGATCATTGACGTTGATGAACGGTTCGCAATTATTGAAGATGACACCGAAGTAAGCGAAGCGGAAATTGACCCCATGGCCGTATCGGTTGAAGCGGTGGTGAATGGCGTTATCCCGGTGGGGGAAATGATCGCACAATTGATCGGGCTTGAAGCCTCACCTTGGCCGCGTGATGCATCCGCAGATGAATATTTGGTACGGGATGAACTTGATCCGACAAATCCTTTCGCATCGCTTGCCGAACTAAAGAAAAAGCTATAAAAGAACTCATGTTCAATTTGCGCAGGGGACGTACACTGTCACCTCAAATTTCTAATAAATCTGTTCGTGTTTCTCTTGATGCTATGGGTGGTGATTTCGGCCCAGAAGTGACGATTGCCGGTGCTGCGGCGGCCGTGTCAAAAAACCCACGTATTACGCCCATTCTTGTAGGTGATTCTGTTCAAATTGAATCAATTGTTGCTAAGTTTAAGGCACTTGCACATGCAGAAATTGTCCATGCTGACGATACAGTGGCAAGTGATGAAAAGCCGTCTGCCGCGTTGCGGACAGGTCGTAATTCTTCCATGAAGATCTGCATTGATTTGGTTAAAGAAGGTAAGGCTGATGCCGCCGTGTCATCTGGCAATACAGGGGCATTGATGGCGATGGCGCTAATCGGCTTGCGCACATTGGATGGTATTGATCGCCCTGCGCTCGCCGCGTATCTGCCCACCATTGATGGTGAATGCTGTATGCTTGACCTCGGGGCTAATGTTGAATGTGATGCTGATAATCTTGTGCAATTTGCCATGATGGGTGATGTGTTCTGTCGAATGACATCAAATATCAAAACACCGACACTTGGTTTACTTAACGTTGGTGAAGAAGAACAAAAAGGTAATGATACCTTGCGTGATGCATCAACGGTGTTATCCAACCCTGAAAATGGCCTGAATTATGTTGGCTTTATTGAAGGTGATGATATCACCAGAGGATCTGTTGATATTGTTGTCTCTGACGGGTTTTCAGGAAACATTGCCTTAAAAACTGCCGAAGGTACGGCCTTTTTCATCACCACCTTACTGCGCCGTAGCTTTAAGTCAGGCCTGATGGCTAAGATTGGCTACCTATTGGCGCGCCCAGCCTTGAAGCATTTACGTTCAAAGCTGGATCCACAGCGTTATAATGGTGCAGTTTTACTAGGATTGAATGGTATTGTGGTGAAATCACATGGCAGTGCCACCCCAAGGGGCATCGCCCGCGGGATGGAAATGGCGTTTGATATGATTGAAAATGAATTCATGGCAGGTCTTAAAAAATCATTGCAACGTTCTGTCAAAGCGGTTGATGCTGCGGAACAACTGTCACAAAAGAATGGGAGCTGACTTGTGTTACGGCACGCGCTGATTACAGGAACAGGGTCATATCTGCCTAAACGTGTTGTGACGAACGCTGAATTGTCAGAAACCATGGACACGTCTGATGAATGGATCAGGCAGCGCACAGGCATTGAACAGCGCCATGTTGCCGCCGAAGGTGAAACAACATCTGACCTTGCTGTACATGCGGGCATGATGGCGCTTGAGAACGCTGGTCTTTCCCCTGAAGATATTGACGCTATTGTGATCGCGACCACAACACCTGATGACACGTTTCCGGCCACAGCCGCGTCTGTTCAGGCCAAGTTAGGTGCGCGTAATGCATTTGCGTTTGATGTTCAGGCGGTATGTGCTGGCTTTGTTTACGCGCTTGATGTTGGGGACGCGTTGGTCAAATCCGGCAAAGCTGAAAAAATTCTCGTCATTGGTGCTGAAACCTTCACCCGTATCCTAGATTGGGAAGACCGCGGCACGGCCGTTTTATTTGGTGATGGGGCAGGGGCGGTGGTGCTGGAATCTTCTGATAACCAAGATTATGGCATTCTTTCAACGGCGCTCTTTACCGATGGGCGTTTCCGTGACCTTCTTTATGTTGATGGGGGTGTGTCTAAAACTGGTGAAGTTGGCCAAGTTCGCATGAAAGGCAATGAAGTCTTCCGTCATGCGGTTGAAAAACTTTCTGCCAGCCTTGATGAAGCCCTAACAAGGTCATCATTAACAGCAGAAGATATTGATTGGTTGGTCCCGCACCAAGCTAATGTCCGCATTATTGATTCCATGCAGAAAAAATTAAAAATGGATACAAATAAGGTGATTCGTACCGTATCAATGCACGCAAACACATCTGCGGCATCAATTCCGCTTGCGCTACATCATGCGGTTACCGAAGGTAAGATCAAACCTGGTCATGTTGTTGCTTTTGAAGCGATTGGCGGCGGTTTGAGCTGGGGCGCGGCCCTCGCACGCGTTGGAAAACCTGCATAAGTTTTGACCGCAATTTAATAAACTTTGGTTTTTATTTTTTTTGAATTTGACGACTTTAATAGAACTGGGTAACTTCTCCATATGACACGTTCAGTTATTCGCACAGATATCGCCGAAGCGATTTACAGAAACATTGGCCTTTCGCGCAATGAATCTGCGGAAATTGTTGCCACAATTCTTGAAGAAATGTCACTTGCGCTTGAAAGTGGCGCTAAGGTTAAAATTTCTTCATTTGGAAGTTTTTCTGTGAACAGCAAAAATGAACGCATTGGACGTAACCCAAAGACTGGCCAAGAAGTGCCGATTACACCTCGCCGTGTGTTGACCTTCCGCCCGTCCCATATTCTTCGTGATAGCGTCAATAACGATAAGTAATCTTCTTGGGGATGACCTATGGCTGATAAAGCCCCAGACGCATTTAGAAATATCTCAGAAGTTTCTAGCTTATTAAATGTGCCTGCACATGTCTTGCGCTTTTGGGAAACACGCTTTTCTCAAATTAAGCCGGTAAAGCGCAGTGGTGGTCGCCGTTACTATCGGCCTGATGATATTCAATTACTGACACGTATTCGTGATCTTCTTTATGGCGAAGG
>CBFIAO010000133.1:0-3781 GCA_965660595.1 Puniceispirillales bacterium (SeqCode)
CCGCTTAAGTTTGAAGAATGGGATGCCTTCCGCCCACAAACTGTTTATGTATCAGCGACACCAGGCCCTTGGGAGCTTGAGCAAACAGGTGGTGTATTTGTTGAACAGGTTGTCCGCCCAACAGGACTTACTGACCCTGATTGCATTATTCGCCCAACAGAAAATCAGGTTGATGATGTTATAGCTGAATGCCGTGATGCAGCTGCTGAAGGTAGCCGTGTGTTGATCACTACGCTTACAAAAAAAATGGCCGAAGATCTCACTGAATACATGCATGAAGCTGGCATCAAAGTTAGGTATCTTCATTCAGACGTTGAAACGTTAGAACGTATTGAGATTATTCGTGATCTTCGTCTCGGCGTTTTTGATGTGTTGATCGGGATCAACCTTTTACGTGAAGGTCTCGACATTCCAGAATGCTCGTTAGTAGCGATTCTTGATGCTGACAAAGAAGGTTATCTTAGATCAAAAACTTCTCTTGTTCAGACCATTGGTCGTGCGGCACGAAATGTGAATGGTCGCGTGCTGTTATATGCTGATAAAATGACGGATAGCTTGAATTATGCTATTAGTGAAACAGATCGCAGGCGCGCCAAACAAGAAGCTTATAACGAAGAACATGGCATCACACCTGCAACTGTTAATGCAAAAATTAACGATATTTTAGACAGCGTTTTTGATCGTGCCGACCGTGTTGATGTCAATATTGGTGATAATGCAGGCAATAATGCTGTTGGAAAATCTATACGTGATGTCATTGCAGATCTTGATCAAAAAATGCAAAACGCAGCAGCAAACCTCGAATTTGAAGAGGCTGCTCGTATCCGTGATGAAATACGACGACTAGAAGCCTCCGAACTTGAAATTGGCAGTGGTCCTCAACTCGCCTTCAAACGAAAAGAAGATGAACGACGCAAGAAAAAGGGACGTCAAAACGTTTAGTTTTATAGCGTCTGCCAAATCGATGCTGGCACCTGAACTCAAGCAAGAAAATTATTTTTCAATAGAATCAAAATGATGGAAGATTAGATTAAATTAAAACTTATGCACAGATCGGTATCATTGAAATAAATTTGAAATAAACAAAAAATTATTTGATAAAAAAACAAATTTTTTCCACTTGAAACGTCTTAACTAACTGTTTCTATTAACTTAATTTTACATTGCCTAAAATATAGGCAAATCGACACATTTCCCAGAAAACTCCGATTCCTAACCTAAACAACTTGGACTATCCACAAAGTTATCCACAGGTCTGGTGGATTAATTATTAAACAGTCTAATAATGCGATTCTCTGCACCTAATCCTTTTGGTCATATAAAATTATGCACCCCTAGGATGTGGCTATTGGGTGACCTATATCAGGAAATAACTTAAGATAATGATATGACAATGAAAAACGCAACGACACCTTCAAGTGCATCAGCCCCACAGCCTGATCTTAAACGTGGAATTGACGTCATCAAATCTACGGCAAAGAAGCTTACAAATCAGCCTGGTGTCTACCGCATGTTAGATCTTGATGGTAATGCTCTTTATGTTGGCAAAGCCAAATCACTGAATAAACGTGTCAATAGTTATACACGTATGAACGCATTATCAAATCGATTGATGCGCATGGTTTCAGAAACTATTTCCATGGAAATCATCACAACAAGGACTGAGGTAGAAGCACTTCTTCTCGAATCAAATCTGATTAAAACGTTAAAACCACGCTTTAATATTCTGCTTCGTGATGATAAGTCATTTCCCTATATCATGCTGACAAAAGACCATGACAGCCCGCAAATGGCTAAACATCGTGGTCCACGACGCCGTAAAGCAGACTATTTTGGCCCTTTCGCATCGGCCAGCGCTGTTAATCGAACCATTACCGAATTAACGCGCGCATTTATGTTGCGCACCTGTTCAGACAGTATCTTCTCAGCTCGCTCACGTCCTTGCCTGCAATATCAAATTAAGCGCTGTTCTGCTCCATGTGTCGGAAAAGTAACCCACCGGCAATATGATCAACAAGTAAACCTTGCCGCCAGATTCCTCAGTGGTGAGTCAAAAGCAGTCCAAGAAGAATTTGCCAAACATATGCACGAAGCAGCAGAAAAATTAGAATTTGAAGATGCTGCCGTTTGGCGCAACCGCATTCGCGCGTTGACAATGATCCAAGCACATCAAGATATTAATCTGCCCAGTGAGCTTAATGCTGACATTATTGCGCTAGAGCAAAAAGAAGGAAAGTCATGTGTGCAAGTATTCTTCATGCGTAATGGATCTAACTACGGCAACAAATCTTACTTCCCACGGCATGAAAATGAAGCAGAGCCCGCACAAATCATGGCAGCTTTTATTGGCCAATTTTATGATGACAAACCTGTTCCACCCGAACTATTGGTCAACACCTTACCTGAACAATCCGATTTAATTGCCGAAGCATTATCCACACAAGCTGACCGTAAAGTAAACATCACGCAACCTGCACGCGGACATCGCCGAAAGCTCATGCAGATGGCTATGCGCAATTCAAGTGAAGCGCTGTCACGTGAACTTGCCCAATCTTCAAGCCAAAAGAAAATGCTGGCTGAACTTCAGGATTTATTTGACCTAGACGATATACCTAAACGGATAGAAGTCTATGACAACTCGCACATTCAGGGCAGCAATGCTGTTGGTGGCATGATTGTTGCTGGCGAAGACGGTTTCAATAAATCTGCATATCGGAAATTTAACATCATTAAAGATAATGCTATGCCAGATTTTGGTGGTGATGATTTTGCTATGATGCGTCAAGTTCTAACGCGGCGTTTTAAGCGCGCGATGCAGGATGATCCTGAACGCAAAACAGGTGTATGGCCAGATCTCGTTTTACTTGATGGTGGCAAAGGACAATTATCATCAGCACATGCGGTAATGGATGAATTAGGTATTCATGATGTTCCCATGATTGCCATCTCTAAAGGGCCTGACCGTAATGCTGGTCGTGAAGAATTCCACCAAATAGACAAAGATAGCTTTCAACTTCCTATGAATACGCCAGTGCTTCACTTTTTGCAGCGCTTGCGGGATGAAGCACACCGCTTTGCTATTGGTGCACACCGTGCACGGCGACAAAAAGCAGCAACCAGCAATCCTCTTGATCAAATTCCAGGCATTGGTGCCAAACGCAAGAAAGCCTTATTGTCACATTTTGGCTCTGCCCGTTCAATTGCACGTGCAGACATCCCAGACTTGATGCAGGTTGATGGTATTAGTAGCGCCGTTGCCGAAGTCATTTATGGTTGGTTTAATGACAGTAGTAAAAGCTAAATCAAACAAATTGACGTCGGATTAAACTGGAAAGCATTTCATGTTGTGGTTAAAGTAAAAGCATAAGTTTAGGGGCCATAAAAATGCGCAATTTGCCAAATATAATGACTATTTCTCGAATTATTGGCAGCGCGGCAGTGCCATTTTTAATAATGGCTGATACGCCTTTGATACGACTAATTGCTGTTGTTATTTTTGCTCTTGCAGCCATCACAGATTGGCTTGATGGTTACCTAGCAAGGCAGCTTAATGCGGTATCTTCTTTGGGACGCATGTTAGATCCAATTGCTGATAAATTACTTGTAGCCGTAACGCTACTGGCATTAGCAAGCGTAGATAGCTGGGGTTGGTTAATGTTTATTCCAGCAGCTTCAATCCTTATTCGTGAAGTATTTATTTCGGGATTGCGTGAATTTATGTCTGGTTTCAATTTGGTGATACATGTGACCAAATTAGCTAAATTTAAAACAACTTTTCAAC
>CBFIAO010000134.1:0-3740 GCA_965660595.1 Puniceispirillales bacterium (SeqCode)
CCCTAAAATAACATTACGGGTGATTGGCGGTGCCGCATAGATCATGCTGGCCAATACCCCTGGCACCGGACCGAAACCAAATAAAAACACCATTGGCGTCAAGTAAGCAAAGGTCGGGATCGTTTGCATGAAATCTAACATTGGCATGATCGCAGCATGGCCGCGACGTGATTTTGCCCCCAATACCCCAAGCCCAAAACCAAAGGTAAGTGCTAAAGGTACGGATACCCCCACCATGGCCAAGGTATTCATGGATTTAAACCAATGGCCGGATAAAGCCATATAAAGAACAGCACCGCCACATAACACCGCAAGCCCGGTAGATTTAAGCCGCCATGCCAAGATGGTGATCAGGACAACAACACCAAACCATGGCAGAATATGAAATAGTGATTGCAACAGCCTTACGGCCCAATCAATACCATCAGCAAGCGTGCGCAGAAACGGTTTAGCCAGGCCAACAAAACCAGCTATCGCGGTATTTATGCCATCAGCAATTGCATCGGTGGGTGAAATAGCACGTTCAAGCAAGGCGATATATTCAGGCCAGATAACCGCAGCAGCAACCGCCGCCATCACCGCCAATGGTAGGATGGATGTGCGCATTGTGGTCATTGAAGTCGTCATAGTCATCACGCGGATATATCCTCCAACCTAAACTGCCCCCTCACCTTAATCTAATGCAATCGCGGTGGTGATGTCCTTGCGGCTAACTTTGCCCACCAAGGTGCCACCATCCGTAACCGCGATACCAGTGGCGCCTTCAGCAATGGCGATCATCGCGGCTTCAAGATTAGATCCCAAATCCATCACGGCAGCACCTTTGGGTTTGGTAGTTGCTGGCGACATTATATCCTTAAGCTTAAGCACTTGAAGGCGCGCAACATCACGCACAAAGCTGCGGACATAATCATCAGCAGGTTTCATCAAGAGTTCAGCAGCTGTGCCTTGTTGCACAATCATGCCATCACGCATAATGGCGATTTTATCAGCCAAGCGCACCGCTTCATCAAAGTCGTGGGTGATGAACACGATAGATTTTTTCAGCTTTGATTGCAGGTCAAGCAATTCATCCTGAAGTTGACGACGGATCAACGGATCAAGAGCGCTGAACGGTTCATCAAGCAGCCAGACTTCAGGGTCAACAGCAAGAGAGCGCGCAATACCAACACGTTGTTGCTGACCGCCTGATAACTCTTGCGGGTAACTATCGCCGCGGCCATCAAGCCCAACAAGATTAAGCATCTCAAGGGCTTTTTCTTGGCAAAAGGCAGCATCATCACCGCGAATTTTCAAGGGAAAAGAAATATTTTCAAGTGCCGTAAAATGAGGTACAAGGCCGAAATTTTGGAATACCATTCCCATCTTACGGCGACGGATTTCCATCAATTCTGCATCACTGCATTGTGCTAAGTCATCACCATCCAGCAAGATCGAGCCAAGGGTGGATTTCTGCAACTGGGCGATACAACGAAGTATCGTAGATTTGCCGGAGCCAGATAAGCCCATAATGACAAAAAGTTCGCCCGGGGCAACAGTAAAGCTGACGTCACATGCACCGATAATACCAGATTTTTCATCCGCTATTTGATTGATACGTTCTGATGATGCAGATGCGTTTGTCTTGATATCAGCCTCAGCTTTATCACCAAAGACTTTCCAAACAGATCGGCATTCTAATTTCGGGGTAGGTTTCATGATTTATTTTTTAAACATAAAAAAGAAGGGGCGACAGGTGCCGCCCCATTCTGATTATTTTTACATTGCTTTGGCTTTGGCAATCATCGCATCGATTGCACCAGCATTAGCCGCAATATATGCCGCGACAACTTTATCAAGGTCTTCACCGCGGCTATCAACCGCTGCCATCATGTTCTGCTGGCTGGTGGCGTCAAAGGTGTAATCCACAAGAAGTTGATGTGCGAGTGGGAACATATCTGCCATGCCTGACCACGTGGTCTTGAAGATACGTGTTGGGCTGAAGTCACAGTCACCAGTTGCATTAGGGTTCACACCCCAGCTGGCGTCGCTGTAACATTCATCACTACCGGCTGGCAATGCAACCCATTCTGTTTCGTATTCGGCTAGCGCCCAATGTGGCTGCCAAAACGTCATTAGTAATGGTGACTTCTTAGCAATAGAGGCTTCAAGTTCAGTAATCAATGCACCTTCAGAACCTGCAGGTACAGCGGTAAAGTCCATCCCCATTGCATCGAAGCGGTCTTTGCCTGGTGAACCCCAATCAGCAGGGTAATCAAGCAAACGGCCATTTGGCAGAGTTTCGACAGATGCAAATTTTGCCGCACAAGCATTCAATGCTTCCCATGACGGCAGGCCCGGGCAAATTTCTTTCATATGCACTGGGTAAAGAACACCTTCACGTGCATCAAGGCCAAGGGCACCAATGTCATTTACATTGCCAGCTTCAGCAGCTTCGGTAAATTGACCTGGGGCGTTAGATGTCCAAATTTCCAATGAGGCATGTAAATCACCCTCACTCATCGCGATGAATTGAGGGCCATAACCAGCCGTTACATATTCAACATTATAGCCTGCACGTTCCAAGATCGCGCCTGCAACTTTGGTGGAAAGGTGTTGGCCTGTCCATTCGTTCATTGCCAATTTAATAGGTTTATCAGCACCCATATCAAGCGCAGATGCAGAAGAAACTGCCATTATCCCGCCTATTAAACTGAATGCTAGTTTTGAAGATATACTTTTTGCCAATGTCATTTATGGCCTCCCTATAACTTTTATATCGTTGTTAACTTATATGCTTTCCTAAATGAGGCTATTCAGCAAGAAAAATTTTATCCATCACACATAATTGATTTTATAAAATTTTATTGGGCACGTGTTTTTTGTTGGACAGGGATGAAAATTTTATTCCTAATAAAACTTCATATTTTGGGAATTTAAAACTGTAATCATGTCTTCATCATCTGCTAAGCAAGCTAGTAAGCGGCCTAATATTTTAATTATTATGGCTGATCAGCTGGCGCCACAATTTACCGGCACCTATGGCCACCCTGTGGTGAAAACACCGCATATGGATGCATTAGCTGCACGCGGTATGCGTTTTGATGCAGCGTATTGCAACTCACCACTTTGTGCGCCGTCACGCTTTAGTTTTATGGCAGGACAGTTGATCACCAATATTGCCGCTTATGATAATGCAGCGGAATTTCCGGCGACCATCCCGACTTTTGCCCATTATTTGCGCAGTGCTGGATATCGAACATGTCTTTCTGGAAAGATGCATTTTGTCGGACCAGACCAAATGCATGGCTTTGAAGAGCGGATCACCACTGATATTTACCCATCTGACCATGCATGGACGCCAGATTGGGAACAGCCTGATGAACGTATCGACAAGTGGTATCATAATATGGACAGCGTGAAAGAAGCAGGAGAAGCCGCCACCACGTTCCAGATTGAATATGATGAAGAAGTGGCGTTTTTCGCCCGACGTAAGATTTTTGAATACGCCATGGAAAAGACAGAGCCGTTTTGCATGGTGGCAAGTTTTATTCACCCTCACGACCCTTATGTGGCGCGTCCTGAATGGTGGAACCTTTATCATGATGACGATATTGATATGCCGTCTGACCATAGCGCGCTGGAACAAGACCCACATAGCAAGCGCCTAATGTCTGGTATTGAAGCTGATATCACGGATTGCAGTGATGATGAGATACGTGCCGCAAGACGTGCTTATTACGCCAATACATCATATTTTG
>CBFIAO010000135.1:0-3725 GCA_965660595.1 Puniceispirillales bacterium (SeqCode)
GGTCATAGAGGCTGCGGTATTATTCAATTTACCTGAGGACCGCATTCATGCATTGATACATCCTACATCAGTGGTGCATGGTCTGGTGAATTATCATGATGGCACGACGTTGGCTCAGATGGGGCCGGCTGATATGAGGGTTCCAATTTCATATGCGATGGCGTGGCCTGAACGATTGAATTGGAAGCCGGGGCAGATTGACCTTGCACAGCTTGGTAGTCTTGAGTTTAGTCACCCAGAAGCAACACGCTTTCCCTGCCTTGATCTAGCGCGGCATGCTATTAGGGCAGGTGGCATGGCCACCACCGTTTTAAATGCTACGAATGAAATGGCCGTAGAATATTTTTTGAATAAAAAGATTAGTTTTCTTGATATCGCGGTGCTTAATGCACATATGCTTGAGCATATTGACTATACCGAACGCGGTGATCTTGACGACATATTGGCAAAAGATCGTGAAGTCAGGATATTATGTGATGAATGGCTTAGCAGATATAAAACAGCTTAATAAAAGAGACATTTCATGGAAATTTTAACGTATATTATTGCGTTTTTGGTGATGTTGACACCCGTCGTGTTTTTTCATGAATTGGGTCACTATTGGGCGGCACGCCGTTCAGGTGTTACGGTTGAAGTGTTTTCCGTTGGCTTTGGGCCAGAGTTATTTGGCCTAACTGATAAGCATGGAACACGCTGGAAATTTTCGGCAATTCCCCTTGGTGGTTACGTCAAGATGGCGGGTGATGCCGATGCTACATCAGCGCCCACCCAAGAAGGTGCAATGCTTGAGGGCAGCTTTCAATCAGCAAGTTTAAAAGCTAAGGCATTTATTGTTGCCATGGGGCCAATCGCAAATTTCATTTTAGGGATTGTGATTATTGCAGGTGTTTATATTGCCGCGGGTAAAGTGATCATCTCAACTGAAGTTGGTGATGTTCAATCTGGCAGTGCTGCTGAAACAGCAGGGCTTGTGCCTGGTGACCTTATTTTAGCGGTTGATGGCAGTAAAGTTCATGATTTCAATACGTTAAAAACTTATATCTTCGAAAGCCCGGGTAAGCCCATCACCCTGACCGTTAAGCGTGATGGCCGTGATGTTGATCTTCCTGTTGTGCCAGATACTGTAGAAGATGCTTGTTTGATGACATCATATGGCCGTCTTGGTGTGGTGTCGGTTCAGGGTGAATTGCGTGCCATGGGGCCTTTTGAAGCATTGACCACGGCATCAGTCGATAGTTTTACCATGTCGCTTGCTATGTTGCGGGGAATTGGACGCCTGGCCAGTGGTAATGCCAATAAAGGCGAGATTGGCGGCCCCGTAAAAATCGCAGAAATTTCAGGTAAAGCGGCAAACCAAGGTCTGATTAGTTTTATGACATTGGTTGCTATTATTTCGATCAATTTGGGGCTGGTTAATCTGCTGCCTGTTCCATCCCTAGATGGTGGTCATTTGATGTTCTTTGGCCTTCAGGGCATTATGGGCAAACCGATACCGCCAAAAATCCAAGAAATCTTAATGCGTGCTGGTATGGCGTTATTGCTCACCCTCATTTTGTTGGTTACCGTTTTTGATGTAACGAATGTCGTTATGTCTGAATGTTAAGTCTTTTCCCATAACGTTAAGATGGCTATAGTGTATTCATAATTTCTCGAGGATTTATGGCCATGCTTAATTGGGTTTTTTCAGATCGTTTTTTAAAATCAGCTGTAACGATTGCCACATCAATAATTCTTTCCATTGGTGTAATGTTTACATTACCCGCTCGGGCCCAATCAGATGCGGTTGTCATCAGCCAGATTGATGTTATTGGCGCACAGCGCATCGATGCTGAGACAATCCTTGCGTATTCACCGGTGTCGGTTGGTGATACGGTCACAAATTCAGAATTAAACAACGTCTTAACAAGCTTATTTGCAACAGATTTGTTTAATGATGTTTCCTTAGAAATTGCTGACGACACATTGATTATTACGGTTGATGAAAATCCAATCATCAATCGTATCTCTATTGAAGGTAATGATGTTCTTGCGGATGAGCAGCTGCTTGAGTTTTTGGATATAAAGCCGCGCCGCGTCTTCACGCGCAAACTCGCACTCGACACTAAAGCAACGCTGATTGAAATTTATCGTCAATCAGGCCGCTATGCAGCAACAGTTGAGCCAAAAATCATCGAGTTACCAAACAAAAGGGTAGACCTAATTTTTGAAGTTAATGAAGGTCCACTGGTAAAAATCCATAAAATTAAATTCGTTGGTAACGAAGAATATAGCGACCGCGCTCTGAAAGGTGTGATCCAGTCTCGTGAGAGTAAATGGTATGTGTTGTTTACACCGGATGACAAATATGACGCTGGACGGTTGAAGCTTGATGCCCAGAAGTTGCGTCAATTCTATCTGCAAAACGGTTTTGCCGATGTTGAGATTATTCAAACTAAGGGTGAGCTTAAGTCTGACCGTTCAGGTTTTATTCTTACATTTGTTGTCAACGAAGGTGGTATTTACACCATTAATGACGTCAATATTGAAAGTCAGATCGAAGGTGTTGATGAGGGCTTGCTAGAAGAAGCCAATGTCTTGCAGCGCGGTGATGAATATGACATCCGCATCATGGAAGAAAGCTTGTCACAAATTACAAATAAGCTTGGTGAGCTTGGCTTTGCTTTTGTTGATGTCGTGCCTGATATTCAGCTGAATGAAGAAGATCTGACGCTAGATGTTAATATTAATATTGGTGCGGCGCGCAGAAATTATGTTGAAGCAATTAATATTAAAGGTAACGACCGTACCCTTGATAGCGTGATCCGGCGCCAGTTTGAGCTGGTGGAAGGTGATAGCTTTAACCAACTGCGCCTAACACGATCTGAGCGTAATATGCGTAACCTTGGTTACTTTAAAGAAGTTTCAGTCAATGTCTTGCCGGGCTCAAGTGCAGATCAATCTGTGGTTGATGTTGACGTGGAAGAAACAACCACAGGTAGCTTCCAAGTTGGATTTGGATATTCAACCTTTGACAAAGGGTCTATTAGCGTCGGTATCCGTGAAAATAACTTCCTCGGAACTGGCCGCGGCGCACGTGCCAACCTGACATTATCAGATAAGCGCACAAATTTCCGTGCAGGTATTACCGAACCATATTTATTTGACCGCAACCTGTTGGGTAGTTTTGATGTTTTCCAAACCGATAGTAAATATTCAGATGTTACCCTTGAGCAAGCTGGTGTAGAGCTTGGTGCTGGGTTTAGTGCTTTTGGTGATTATTATCACAGACTTGGTTATGTCTTGGCGGAAACAAAGACAAAGACGTCATCAACAAAAGCTGCGTCAACGAGTGGTGATGAAGGTGCGCTGTTGATGTCTGAAGTATCATATTCACTGACCAAAGATACACGTGATAACCGCATTGACCCCCGCGAAGGTTACTTATGGCAAATTAAAGAAGGTGTCGCCGGATTGGGCGGTGATGTTCAATACTTGCGTTCAACTGTGCGCGGTCAATATTTACATCCGTTATTCTTTAAACGTGCAGTTATCGGTGTTGATGCAGAAGCAGGCATGATAGATGGCTTAGGTGAAAAGGTAGCGCGTTCAACACGTTTCATCATTGGTGGTCGTAAAGTGCGCGGTTTTGACTCTGGCGGTATTGGCCCGCGTGATACGGGTGACAACTCTGCTGTTGGCGGTAACAAATATTATACTGGTAGTATCAATTTGATTTCAGACCTAGG
>CBFIAO010000136.1:0-3725 GCA_965660595.1 Puniceispirillales bacterium (SeqCode)
TACCAAAGGGCCACTTGGCTTTGGTTTTTCATCTTCCAAAATTAGCGCGGGTTGCAGACCATCTTTCTCAACCAACCTATCCTCAAATGCGTCCCTCAAGCTAAGCGCCGCGGCCTCTTCCACGATTTTAGGTTTTGAAGGTGGAACTGAAATAGATTGTGCTGACAGTGATGGTGCATCATTTTTTTCTATTAATGATGTAGGTGCGGTCTGAGTGACATTTTGGTTTATATCCTCAATAACTTTTTCTAAAGTTAGCGATGTAGATGCCGTGACACCTTTCTTCAGTGCACCTTCCTCTTGCGGTGCTATATCAGCCATTGAGAGGCTTGAAACTTTTTTACCTTGCGCAAGTGGCTTTGCTTGTATTGGTTTTGTTAGTTGAGCTCGACCAACATCACCAACAAATCCGTTCAGAGAAGATGGCGTGACTTCCACGCTAATAGTTTTTCCAATATCTGCTGCCGTGAGATTGTAGCGAGGCAATTGCGCACCGAGTATTTCATTACCATCGCGCATCCATTTGATGGCGGTTTGGATATCACCTTCATTACCAACACCTCTATCAATCTCAAAGGCAACTGTTAACGCCTGCCCCTCTTCCGGATCACCATTAAGTTGCAGTCCAATAATTTTTGGTGGCATTTGCGTAAGCTCTACAGGCGCAGATGCGACATAATCCTCAACTGCAAGCACAACACCTTTAGCATTCTCCAGTCGAAGCTCTGCTGATAGAGTGGCGCCAGCATCATCTGCATCGATCAAATAACGCGCAGTATTTTGACTAGGCACTATGACTCCATCACGCTTCCAAGTGATGAAGGGCCGCACATTAAATTGTGATGCTGTTTGCGCCTCAAGTGCAAATCTTAAGACGATTTCTTCGCCCACTTTTTGCACACCTTTAACGGAGGCAAAATTCACAAAATCACTGATAGGTCTATTGGTCAGTGCTAATGGTAATATTACGGTGCGCGTTTGCGCATCATCAATCGGTGTTGAAACAAGAAAATTTAATACGCTATTTTGCCCAACATCTTCATTTATCGATGAAAGCCTGAATGGCTCAACAGCATCAATTTCTTGGCCAGCATTGACCAAAATGTTTTTGATAACCTCGCTAATATCATTTACAGCAAGATCATTGCGACAATCAAACGTCAACCCATTCATCAGTTTTTGCTTATCAGTCGCTATTAATTCAAAGCTATAATGAATGGCAACACGAGATGGGAGTGTTGCACAATCCGCAGACAATGATACTGATGGCGTAAAAATTGCGGCTAAGAATAAACCTGCAAGTAAAAACCGTTTAATTTTTTGTAAAAAAAGTTGCAAAACAGAAATCTGGTATAAAAACGCACTCGGGGACCATATATGTTGTTAATTTAATGGATTAAGCGATTCTTAGCTACTAAAAAATAGCCCGTATTTATCCAAGAGTATATTCCGCAACGGGTGCGCCCAAACTGTCGAAATCTGGCTTAACACCCAGGCCTGGCTCGTCTGGAGCATAGAGCCTACCAGCAGAAGAATATGCACCACCAAGACCAGTTGACCGAGTATTGTAATTCATTAAATCAGTAGTATTTTGTAAATACTCTTGAGGTGTAGACGCGGCAAAATGTGATAAAGTTGTTGAGGCTATCTCACCACCCCAAGTATCCTCAGCAACAACTGCAATTCTATTATCAATAAAATAATCACGCACTCGTCGTGCCTTGCTTAACCCCCCAAGATTTGAAATTTTCAAACAACATATTTCAGCGCCACGGTCTGCAACAATGCGCTGGGCTACATGAATACCTGTGACACATTCATCCAGCTTCATGGGCTGTTCAGCAACACGGCGCACTTGTTGGCATTCTTCATATGTCTTGCATGGTTGCTCAAGAATATAATCTAAATCACGGGTTGCACGTGCGACACGAATAGCGTTATCAACACGCCAGCCTTGGTTAGCATCAGCCATTGCTTTTTCCCCATCATTCAGCAACGGCACAAGATGACGAATACGATCAATATCTACCTGCCAGTCTGCACCAACTTTGATTTGAAACTGGCGGTAACCTGAAGCACGATGCATGTTAAGTTCTTTGACTGTTTCATCAATAGATTTTTGAGGGGCCACGCGATACATTGGCGCGCCATCTGTTAATTTACCACCGAGAAGCATCCATACTGGTTGACCTGAATCTTGCCCAAGGATATCCCAGCATGCTGCATCAAATGGGGATTTAGCATACCCATGCCCCTGAACTGAATTATCCATAATGTGTTCAATTACAGATACTTGTCTCGGGTCTTGGCCTAATAAGCGTGGCGCAATTAATTTGGCAATTGCAGATACCCCTTCTGAGTGAGCAATCATATAATTTTCACCACATGGGGTAAACTCTCCACAACCTACAAGCCCTGCATCAGTTTCAATAACGACAACTGATGCCATGGCAATATCAATTTCATTTCCTGCACCCCATGCGTAAATGCCTCCAACATAGGGTAAATGTGTTTTATAAATTGAAATTTTTGTGATCTTCATATGACGTCTCCAGTTGAGCCATTAGTTAATAAATCTTGCATCAACCACATCTAAAAAGTCATGATAACTTTAGGTAGCTAAAAGGAAAGTAAAAATGGCTGATGAACATGATCGTAGCATGATGGAAAATCTTTATTGGTGGGGTGTTCCAACATTTTTCAGATGCCCACACCAAGCTAGTTTTGAAAATACTGATATTGCTATTGTTGGCGTTCCTCATTCCGCGGGAAATGGTACAACAGAACGTGACCAACATTTAGGGCCGAGGTCTGTTCGAAACATTTCACCATTACAGCGACGTGTCCATGGCGGATTTGAAATTGATCCATGGTCGTCAGCCAATATTATTGATGCGGGTGATGTTCCGTTCCCACGAGCTAATGATAATGAAGATTGCATCGAACGCATTACTGCGTTTTATCAACACATTGATAAAGCAGGTGTTAAACCTGTTTCAATAGGTGGGGACCATTCCATCACTGGTGGAATTGTTCAAGCCTTAGGGTGCGGCAACCTATCAAACGGAGAACCAGTTTCATTCTTACATCTTGATGCCCATACAGATGTGTTTACAAAAGTAGATCACTTTTTAGGTGCCAAAAAATCCGCGGCGCATTGGGGGGCATACCTAGCTGACCAAGGAAAAGTAGACCCTAAAAGCTCTATGCAAATTGGACTGCGCGGCCATCCTAGAACCCTTGACTGGCTTCAACCTTCTTATGACTATGGATATAACGTAGTGACGATGGCGGAATACAGAACCCGCGGCGCGGCAGATGTGATTAGCCAAATCAAAAGCGTTTTAGATGGGCGGCCAGTTTATATCACTTTTGATCTTGATTGCCTTGACCCAACTATAGCGCCAGCGGTAGCAAATATTGAGCCTGGCGTTAATGGATTTTCTATCGATGAAGCCACAGAATTACTTCATGCCGTGCGCGGCATGAATATTATTGGCGGCGATGTTGTATGCTTAATGCCAACAAAGGATCATCCAAATCAAATCACGTCAATGGTGGCAACATCCATCATGTTTGAAATGATTTCAATGATTGCTGAAAATACGAATATTAACACTTAAGCAATGCCGCAAGATGAGGAGCACGTGATGATAATCCAGTAATAGGCCGTGTCCTTGAGCGCGGTGACATTTTATCACTTAACACCTTTCCAATGATCTCTG
>CBFIAO010000137.1:0-3664 GCA_965660595.1 Puniceispirillales bacterium (SeqCode)
CACGCGTTAAATGGCGCAACATGACACGTTTGCCCATCTTATCATA
The DNA here is from genome assembly GCA_965660595.1 of Puniceispirillales bacterium (SeqCode). Lineage (GTDB taxonomy): Bacteria > Pseudomonadota > Alphaproteobacteria > Puniceispirillales > UBA1172 > JAGWAQ01. The sequence continues at coordinate 47 of CBFIAO010000137.1, forward strand.
TTTAGCGGCGATATCTTCGATTGCCTGCAATGCGGATTGGTCCACCACCCGAGATTGCGCAAAGTCGATAATGACAACATCAGGGTCATCATGGAATTTGAACAGTTCCATGAATGAGGTGATTGAGCCAAAGAATAGCGGGCCTTTTATTTCATAAACTAAGGCGCCTTCTTCACGAACAGAAGGCCGGGTCGATGCGTTAATATGTTTGGCGGCATTCCATGCATAAACAAGTGCAGACATGATCACGCCAACAACCACCGCAATGGCAAGATCTTGCCAGACCGTGACCACGGTGACGGCAATCGTCACAATCGCATCAGATGCAGGAACTTTGGTGATGCTTTTGATGGATGCCCAAGCAAAGGTACCAATGACCACCATAAACATCACGCCAGTCAACGCAGCGATCGGGATAAGTTCGATGTAAGATGCGGCAAAGACGATATATGACAAAAGAAACATTGCAGCAGCAACCCCAGCAATGCGGGTACGGCCACCAGATTTTACGTTGATCATGGATTGCCCGATCATCGCACACCCCCCCATGCCCGCAAAAAAGCCTGTGATCAGGTTGGATGAGCCTTGGGCAAGACATTCTTTAGACGCACCGCCACGTTGGTTTGTCATATCACCAACAAGGTTAAGGGTCAGCAAACTTTCGATCAGGCCAATCGCCGCCAAGATAACAGCATAAGGCAGGATGATTTGAAGGGTTTCTAAATTAAACGGCACCATGGGGATGACAAAACTTGGGAAGCCGCCAGAAAGGCTGGCGAGGTCACCCACCCGCGGCACATCAATATCAAAGCCAAGCACAGCGATTGTCACAAGACCAATTGCCATTAATGGTGCAGGAATGGCTTTAGTCAGGCGTGGGGTCAGCCAAATGATGATCATTGTAGCGGCCACTAAGGCGAGCGTGAAGTAAAGTGACGTGCCAGAAAGCCAAACAGATACACCTGCACCATCAGTGATTTTGAACTGTTCCAACTGTGCCAGACCAATAACAATGGCAAGGCCATTCACAAAACCAAGCATCACCGGATGAGGGACCATCCGAATAAATTTACCCCAGCGCATTACCCCTGCAAAAATTTGCAATGCCCCCATCAAGACGACGGTTGCGAAAAGATACTGCGCACCATGACTGGCGACCAATGACACCATCACCACCGCAAGCGCACCTGTTGCGCCTGAGATCATCCCGGGACGGCCACCCATAAGCGCCGTTACCAAGCCAACAATAAAGGCAGCATAAAGCCCTGCTAATGGCGCAAGACCTGCAACAAAGGCAAAAGCCACTGCTTCGGGGACTAGCGCAAGCGATACGGTAAAACCAGAAAGCAGGTCTGTGCTGACCTGCCGTGACGTTAACCGAGGCGGTGTTACCACGCCATGCGTCTGACCGAATAGGAATTCATTAAATTTATCTTGAAAGCTGCGCATTGCAGAAGTCCTTTATAAATTGTTCAGGTGGACATCCTAAACATGTCAAGAGCGGCTATATGGGCGGTTATATGGGCGGTTATATGGGCGGTTATATAGAATTGGCCGTATTTATCCACCCTTGATTTCAAGCGCACCGTATTTAATGCCGCCATCATGACTTGATTAACGCGGGGCATTATTGACGTGAGGTAAGCCATGTGACTAGATTGAGGCGATATATTCGCACCATCATCGATTGGACGTTATGACATGGGCACCGACCAGTTATACCAAGATGAAATTTTAAAATTTGCACGCATGGCGCGCATACATGGGCGGCTGGATGAAGCGCCTTATTCAGCACAGGTCAAGAACCCATCATGTGGTGATCTGGTTGATGTTGATATCATGCTGGATGATGATGGTTATGTGCAAAGGTTGGGGATCGCCGCCCAAGGTTGCGCCTTATGTGAAGCATCGGCCGGATTCTTGATATCAATAGCCCGGGGGCGTCACCGTGATGAATTCACACGGTTGCATGATGAACTAGCCGCATGGCTTGGCCGCAACGCCAACACCACCATCGCGCCATCACAAGAGGCATTTCTGGCCGTGCGTGATTTTACCAGCCGGCATACCTGTGTCTGCCTGCCATTTAAAGCAATCTCGGCAGCGCTTTCATCAACTTAAATTGGGTTAGGCCTGATCTTTTTCCAAATGATGCAACGGCAACATGGTGCTGTGTTTTATCTCTTTAAGTGAGATGCGGGTCGACATGGATGTGAAATCTATCTTGCCGATAAGTTGCTGTTGAAAGCGATCATAGGTTTCAATATCAGGGCTGACGATTTTAAGTTGATAATCCGCGCCCTCACCCGTGAGGCGATGCACTTCGACAATTTCTGGCGCATGATCGATCACCGCCCGAAAGCGTTCCACCCATTCAGGAGAATGACGCCCCACCGTGATGGATAAAAAAACCACCACCGGCAAGCCCAGCGCCATGCGGTCCATGCGCATATATTGACCTTTTAAGACACCCTTTTCTTCGAGCCGCTGCAACCTGTTCCAGCATGTGGTTTTGGACATGCCAAGTTTACTGCTGAGCTCGGCCAAGGGGAGGTCAGCATTAGCCTGAAGCTGTTTTACCAATTTTAGATCAATATCATCCATTCCATCACATTCCAGTTTTCATGAATTTTGTTCCATATTTTTATTATACATTAGAATATATGGAAAATTTAGTAATTTTTATATTGATAGATGGAACAAATGGCCATTTAGTGTTGCCAATTCATTGATTAAGACAGAGGCAAGACAAATGACGGATACCCAACCACAACATGTCGAAACGTTAGTGTTGCATGCTGGATCGCATCGCCGTGATAGCGCCACAAACGCCGTGGCCGTACCTATTTATCAGACCACGAGCTACCAATTTGACAGCACGGAACATGCAGCAAAGTTATTTTCGCTGCAAGAGCTTGGCAATATTTACACACGCATCATGAACCCAACCACGCAAGTTTTGGAAGAACGGGTGGCCGCACTTGAAGGCGGCGCCGCGGCATTAGCAGTGTCATCAGGGTCGTCTGCCGTGTCCATCGCCATTCAAAACGTAGCGTCGGTTGGTGATAACATTGTCGCGTCACCGCATCTTTATGGCGGCACATATAATTTCTTTTCAAACCTATTGTCCAAAATGGGGATTGAAGTGCGATTTGCGGACCCGGCACGGCCTGAAAGCTTTGCCGAATTAAGCGATGATCGCACGCGTGCATATTTTGGGGAAACTTTACCCAACCCAAAATTGATCCCCTTTCCTATTGCCAAAGTTGCCGCATTAGGTCATGAACAAGGCATCCCACTTATCATTGATAATACCGCCGCCCCCATCACCTGCCGTCCTATCGACCATGGCGCGACCATTGTGGTGCATTCCTTGACCAAATATATTGGCGGGCATGGCACATCTATCGGTGGAGTGATCGTGGATTCAGGGAATTTTGATTGGACAAAGCATCCCGAACAACAGCCACATTTCAACACGCCAGATGACAGTTATCATGGGGCAGTATGGGGGCCGCTCGTGCCTGAAGCCTTGGGCGCACCTATCGCCTATGCGTTGCGGGCTAGAGTGGTATTGCTGCGTGATTTAGGGGCAGCGCTGTCACCAACCAACGCGTT
>CBFIAO010000138.1:0-3588 GCA_965660595.1 Puniceispirillales bacterium (SeqCode)
GATTGCAAAGAGCATTGATCAACGCTCGATATTTGGTGCTGAGCGTGCCCGTACTATTGCACGCACTGAGGCAACAAAGGCCGTGAATATGGCAACGGATCAAGCGTATACATCTGCACAAAACAACGGGATCAACATCCGCAAAGAGTGGCTATCATCGCGTGATGATAAAGTGCGTGATACACATGTGGAACTTGACGGCCAAATAGTCAATGTCAATGATCAATTTGTGGTACCAAGTACAGGCGATCGCACAGAAAGCCCCGCAGCGTTTGGCATTGCATCTGAGGATATAAATTGTAGATGTACCTTGATCCCCGTTATTGGTGATTGATATGGTTTTGTATGGATTGCCTGTGGAGTATTGGATCATTGTACTTGTGTGCGTGATTATGTTGGTTGAGTTTGTTGTATGGGTTTTGCATGATAGGAGGTGACAAGATGATAGAGGTAATCATTGCGGCCGTTGTTGGTGTCGCGTTGGGTGCGGGTGGCGTGATGGGTGTACAACTTGCCACAAAACAGCCGGATCCGGTTATTGTTGCCGTTGGCGGTGATGAGGTTGCAAAGGGTCAAGTTGAGGTACAAAAACAACTCACGGATCTTGACCTTGTAAAAGATGTTTGTAGCCCTTTGTTTATCGTTGAGCAATCACAAGGCGATCTATTGTGTAGAGAGTTATTTTGCCGCATGCAACAACGCGGGATCGATGCTCAAACATCACAAGGCGATTGCAACGAGATTGCCAACATAAGCAACACAAAAAGTATACAGGCCGCATGCGGTGATCTTGAGGGTGATGTGCTTGAAAAGTGTACAGATCTATTTTTCAAGCGCAAATAAAAAGGCCGCATGATGCGGCCTGTGTATCGTGGTTTGTTTTGTCTATGCTATGAATGTTTCAAGATTTCCTTGAAGGTTCCATCCTCCAACAATCTTGCATGATGATAAAATATATGCTGTTTTGTTCATAAATGATTCATAATCATCAACATGACAAGATTGTAAAGACATTTCTCCTTTTTCATTACAAAGAATAATATAGTGTGAATCAGCCGCTATTGATTCCAACCATGCACAGGCCTCTTTTATACCGTTTTCAAGAGTCATATTTTTTGATTCGCCTTTATATGTGCAAGCATAAAAATCAAAGTTGTATTGGAAAGATTCTTTAAGGTTTGTTGTGTTTTCAAGTGATACGATCATTTTGTTTGTCCGTTGTTGTTGGGTTCCCTTTTATATTATCCAATATAGTATATTGGTGCAAGGAGTATTTTGATCTTTTTTCAAAAATAAAAAAAACCGCCCCAAAAAGAGGCGGCACAAACAAAAATATTAGAGACATAAATCTCAGGTTTTACATAATACCAAAATCTTTGAGCGTCAAGCCTTTTGATTCAAGCAATTTTGCGGTGTTGACACGCCCAACGGCTTTGATGAGTTTGCGCACGCTGCGTGTTGTGTGATGTGTGTTCATGGTCTTTGTTCCTTTGGTTGTGGTGATGATGTAAGCGGCTACAATACAGCTAATGATTGTGGCAATGATAAGGGCCGGCTTGACGATGTGAGCCGCGATATATATAAGGGTGTGCATTACTCACCCCCTTTTGTTTCTTTGGGCTGTGGTTGTACAAATTCCGCTTGTTCAAGAGAGACGATCCAATCGTGAGAGTGCAAGATTTCATCAAACAACGCGGGATCGCTTTTTAGGAATACTTGTGTTTTGCCTGATTCATATGTGATAATTACGCATTTCATTGTTTTTGTCCTTTGGTTGTGCCCGCATGTGCGGGCGGGTTGTTGTTGGTTGATTAATTGCTAAATAGCTTTTCTTTTGGTTCTATTGATAGACTTGAGTTATTAAATCGATCTTTTACTTCAAAGGTGTATGCTATTTTATGGAATTGTAGATTGTACATTCTATGTATAAATTCAAATTCATTGTCGTATTGTTCGTGTGAATTTTCAGTTTTGATAATATATGTCATGGCTATTGTCCTTTGGTTTGAAGTTGTTGTTAGTGCTGTGAATAAAAAGATGTGGTTTGATCACTGAGTTTATCGATTTTTTCGCTATTCTCAATTACTTTAATCTGCAATTGTTTGATTGTTTTTGCCGCGTCTTTGCTTTGCCATGCGTGTTTGTTTAGCAAATTTATAGTTAGAAGAATCTCTGTATTTTCTTTTATCAAATTTTCGATTGTCATTTTGTTTGTCCTTTGTTTTTGTCGGTGCATCATTGCCCCGCCTCAATACAATATAGTATATTGATATTAGAGTCAAACATTATTTTTATCTTTTTTCGATTATTTGCTAATACTTGTAATTCTTGTATATATTGCAATTAGGTGTACAATGATGTATATACACATATAGAGGCATTTATGTATATAAGAAACCTACAATGTGAAATACTGCGTGAAGGTGCATCAAAGGGCGATCTAGTGTCTTTTGTGGCATCCACAGCAAACGCGGATCGATATGGTGACGTGATCAATCAAGGCGGTTGGGATCTATCGAAGTACAAACAAAACCCCGTGATCCTTCTCAATCACAATGCCAACAGCTTGCCCATAGGTAAAGGCGTTGTTGATGTTGTCGATGGGCAATTAATGGTCGATGTTGAGTTTGATATGGATGATCCACAGGCCAAAGAGGTTGCACGCAAAACAAAGGCGGGCTTTCTCAATGCGGTTAGCGTTGGATTCAATCCGATCAATAGTACACCCCGATCGACACTTGAAAAGTCACATCCCGCACACGGGCAAAGCGGGCAATACTTTGATAAAGCCGAATTATTAGAAATCTCAATCGTGACAATACCCGCAAATGGTGAGGCCGTTGCCGCAAAAGGATATAATATGCAAAACCGATCTTTTAAAATATCAAACCTCAAGCACATCATTGATGTTGAAATGCGTGATGATGTTGTTGTTGTAACATATGCACGCCATGACATGCCCGATGATGTAGAGGCGGAACTTGATCCTGATGATGATACCTTTGAGGAGGACATGATCGATCCTGATAATGATGACGTTGATCCCGATGAGGATGATCGCGGCTATATGGATGAGGATGAGGACAAAGATAAGGACAAAGAGAAAGACTTTTTAACCCCACAAGAGCGCAATTTCTTAGCTGCTCTTTTATCCAATTAGGAGTAACCATGAGTGATAAAACACTTGTAAATGAGGCAAAAGCGATCCTTGAGGGGATCAAAACTCATCAAAAAACATCAACTGAAAAACTATCTCAGTTTGAAAAGCAACTTGGTGATCTCAAGCGCGCACAGCGTTTGATTCAAGAGGCATCCGCACAACCAGTTGCAAAAGAAGATCACCTTAATGCACCTGATTATGCACTTAAATCATTTGTAAATGAAAACGGGATCCGTTGGAAAACACAAAACAAAGATATACAGATCGCGGGCCGTGGCACTGTACGTGTTGAGCAAAAAGGTTTGCTTGATACCGATCAGCCTGTCAATCAATGGCATGCCGATCTTCTCAAGATCAACAAAGAGCGTACACTTGCACGCATGGTAATGAGCAACCCGCATACACCAAAGAGCGATCTGAATCTTTGG
>CBFIAO010000139.1:0-3014 GCA_965660595.1 Puniceispirillales bacterium (SeqCode)
GATGTTGAAAAAGATAATATGACTGACGCAATATTTGTTGCATTAACACCACTACCCAGCACAATCGTAACAGCCGGCTTACCCCCATCCGCGATGAATTCCGCCAGATCATTAATGGGGTCACTGTCACTGCTGGCATCAACAAGGATTAATGTATCAACACCACGTCGGAAATTATTGATCACGTCACCACCATCAGTGGCTTGCCATTGACCCGACTGGGTGTCAGCATCACTTTCAAAGCGGTAAATGACAGTTTCAGCACCTGACCCCAGCGTAATGGTATCACCGCCATGGCCGCCGATGACCACATCATTACCGCCGCCAGTGGTGATAATATCATTATCATCACCACCTTGGATCAATTCCGCGGCAGACGTACCGGTCAGCGTATCTTGTCCCGCTGTGCCGCCAGGCAATACCGTGCCAGGCACAGCAAATAATGGCGGGGTGTTGTCGGTTGGATCATCCGTCACCGCAATCGTGACGGCTTGCGTATCGGTACGTGAGCCAGATGTCGCCACCACGTTAAAGCTATAGCTTGTTTTGCCGCTTTCGAAGTCTGGTGTTGTTGCCGCTTTGAAAGTTACTTCACCATCACTATTGATATCCAACAAGCCAGCATCGGTACCTGAAAGTGACCACGTGATAGGCGTGAGGTCAAATGTAGCATCCGCATCATAAATGACAGTACTGGTTGAAACCGCAACGTCTTCGGGCAGTGCTGTTCCTGTTGGCGAAGATGTAATAACAGGATCTTCGTCATTAATATCCGTCACCGCAATGGTCACCTGTCTTTCAGCCGAAAGCGCACCAGACGCAGCCACCACCGTGAAGGTATAGCGATCTTTGGTTTCATGATCAGGCGTGGTTGCAGACTTAAACGTTACGCGGCCGTTACCAGTATTGATGTTAAAGAGGTTCGAATCCTGACCAGACTTGAGTCTCCACTGAATAGCCGTCGCATCAAATGTACCTTCAGCATCATACACAACAGTGTTGGTGCTAATTTGTGTGCCTTCCACACGTGCAGCACCAGTTGTGCCAGACGTAATAGTCGGCGCTCTATCATTAGCGTTACCAAATGTGATGGTAACTTGTTCCGTATCATCACTATTTGTGCCAGCACCCTGTCCTGAATCCGCAGCGCGGATCGTCAGCGTGATAGAACGGTCAGCCGGGTTTTCATAATCAAACGACTGACCAGATTTGATACGCAAGTTACCATTTACAATTTCAAAACGGTTGTCATCAACGGATAATGCTGGCGTACCACCATCTCTATCTGTTGCCGTGAAGGTATAACCCGTGTTGGTGGGGCTATTGAACGTCCCTTCTGTCAGTGAGACCTGATTACCATTACGCGTAAGCACAGCTGGGTTGTCGTTCACATTGTTCGCATTAATCGTGATAGTGTTTGGTGATGAACTTGCAGTTCCATCAGAAGCTGTAACACGAATTTGATAAGACGATTTTGCTTCATTATCTAGTGACTGACCAGATTTTAGCTTAATGCCATAATCATCACCCTCTAGGTTCACCACTTCAAATAGTCTATTTGCTTCCTGATTTGTAAGACCGCCTTCTGCAGATGTAATAGTAAAGCTATTGGCACTAAACGTTGTACCAGCATCAGGGTCACTTACGGTAAATCTGATACCTGCAATTGCCGAACCAGCATCGTTTTCGTCAACATCGCCAGATGCGGTTTGCACGTTAATTGTTGGCGCATCATTCGTGCCTGTAATCGTCACCACAAACGTGCGTGCAGACGTTGTTTCATCACCGTCATTTACATAAATCGTTAGCTTTTCGATGACGGTATCACCTGCACTAAGTGCCTGCACCGCATTATTGGCATTGTCCGCACCGTAACTTTCTGAAAGCTGACCATTGCCATCATTACGGGTGATCGTGAATGACCCATAAGTCCCAGTTACCGTGGTCGAAGCTCCAGAAACTGTTGTGCTGCCTCCTGCACCATAAGATGGTGTGCTAGGCTCACTTGTACCCCCGGATGCAAATGCAAGCACCGTAAGGGTATCGTTACCATCATTGCCGTCAATATCACCAAAATCAAACGTGGTCGCGGCGGTTGCAGCACTATCTTCGGTTACACTGCCTGTCCCACTTGAACCAGATGCCAATGACAATGTCGGCGCATCATTCGTACCTTGAATAGTGATATGGAAAAACTGTGAATCAAGGCGATTACTGGATGCTGAAAATGCACCTTCATCATCACTCACATAAATTGTCACACCTTGCTGAAGCGACTGACCTGCACCTAGTGCCTGCACATCTGGGTTACTGTCATCTAAGTCAAATGTGACGGTTAGGCGACCATTGCTGTCATCACGTGTGAAGGTGAACGTGCCATACGCAGCATCATGTGTTTGCGTCTGCCAATTTTCTGCAAAAGATACCCTTAAACCAGAGTTTGTATGTCCATATTGTATGAAGTTTTCAGCATTAACAAAAACACGGAAATTAAGAGTGTTATTAGGGTCATTTCCATCAATATCGTCATAATCATAGAGTGCCGTAATAGAAGCCCCGCTATCTTCGGTAATGTCTTGCCCGTAATTTTGCCCTGACACTGACGACATTGTCGGCGCATCATTCGTACCTTGAATAGTGACAACAAAGGTTTCCGGATTGGTAGAACCATCACCATCATTGACATATAGTGTCAGTTTTTCGACGACGGTGTCACCAGAACTAAGCTCGTTAAGATCTTGCGTCAACACGTAGCTAACAGATAACTGACCGTTGCCATCATTACGGGTGACCGTGAATGATCCATAAGTCCCAACAACCGTATTTGAGCCATTGGATAAATCTGTGTTGCCACCATCAGAATAAGCCGGTGTGCCAGGCTCACTTGTACCCCCAGATGCAAACGCACGCACCGTCAATCCAATATTAGGATCATCTCCATCAAGGTCACCAAATTCAAAGCTTGTTGTGACAGGATTAGTTTCATCTTCATTGATCTGTTTCGCATCAACCTC
>CBFIAO010000139.1:3024-3552 GCA_965660595.1 Puniceispirillales bacterium (SeqCode)
TGATAATGTTGGCAGATCGTTGGTTCCAATCAGACTGAACACCAAATCTTGAGTGGCAGATTCTGAATTAGCTTCGCCCCTGTTATCAAGCACTGAAATGGTGAACCTATCCTCGGGCGTATTTCCAGTGTCAAGCGCATTAATCGCAGCTTCATCACGAATATAAATATATGCACCAGAGTCATCATCATAGAAGAGATCGCCATATACACCATCAACACGGTGGCTATATCCGCTCTGACTGTCATCTGCGACTGCAGGTTGGCTACCAATAACCGCCTTAAAGGTATGAGTATCCGTGCGGTCAACATCAGTTGCCGTAAATGTACCTGATAGAACGCCTGAGTTAATAACGCTGTCCGCGGTTGATACACCACTATCACTGATGGAAGCACCTGCAACCGCATCTAGTATTGGCTGGTCATTTGTACCCGTGATATCAACAACAACCTCTCTAACGCTAGATGTTAGACCATCTGCATCATAGACAATGACCCGCAACGTATCTTGAACGGTTTCACCCTGATA
>CBFIAO010000140.1:0-3540 GCA_965660595.1 Puniceispirillales bacterium (SeqCode)
AATGTGCCCGAAGGAACAACATGGATTTATTTCAAATTAACTGACCTTAATGTTCCTGGCTATAACCATGGCGGTGGATGGGTTGAATACAAAGGTCAATCCACCATTGAACCAGGGGCCTTTGATTATAAATCACCATGCCCGCCAAACGGCCAACATAAATACCGGTGGACAGCTTCGGCAAAATCTAAAAAAAGCAGCTTCGGCGGCACAATTGGTCAAGCCAAAGCATCGAAAATGTATCCGTAAAAATGATACTGCAACACACAAAACGCCCCATCTGATCGGGGCGTTTTTATATTGGGATATGGTGATCTATAGACCATATTTCATAATGATCTACTCCACGGTGACTGACTTCGCCAGATTACGCGGCTGGTCCACATCCGTGCCCTTATGCACCGCCGTCAGATAGGCCAAAATCTGTGTCGGGATCGACAGCACAATCGGCGCAATCAACGGGTCACAATCCGGCACAGTGACAACATGGTCCAGCTCTTCAATCTTGGCGGCAGCAGAAACCGTAGAGATTGCCAAGACTTCTGCCCCGCGGGCTTTCGCTTCCATCAAGTTTGACACTGCTTTCGGCAGATGTTCATCATCCGCCAGAATGGCGATCACCGGCAGGCCGTCTTCGATCAGCGCGATCGGGCCATGTTTCATCTCACCTGAGGCATAACCCTCAGCGTGAATATAGCTCAGCTCTTTCAACTTTAACGCGCCTTCCAGCGCCAGCGGATACAGCGCCCCACGCCCCAAGAATAGGCAAGATTGCGCCCGGCTCAGCACGGCAATAAACGGCTTGATATCGTCAAAACTGCGCATGGCATCACCCATCAGGCGCGGCACGGCGTTAAGCTGCGCATGGATTTCGTCTGCCTTTTCCGGCGTGATGACCCCGCGCCCACGGCCGATCACCGCGGCCATGGCCAATAATACCGTTAATTGCGCGGTAAATGATTTAGTGGATGCCACCCCGATCTCTGGCCCTGCGCGTGTCATTAATTGCAGGTCGGTTTCCCTAGCAATGGTGGAATCCGGCACATTCACAAGCCCGATTGTCTTCACCCCATGATCAGCGGCATAACGCAGCGCCATCAACGTATCAAGGGATTCGCCAGATTGCGATATCCCCATGGCCATATCCAAATGTCGCAACGATGGATGCCGATAACGAAATTCAGATGCAATTTCAGTCACTACCGGCAGATCTGCCAGCATTTCGATCCAGTATTTACCGATCATGGCAGCGTTATGTGACGTGCCCGCCGCCAACATCATCAACCCCTGCATATCTTCAGGACTGCCCAAATCAAGATGAAGCTGGCCATGCTCGTCCGTCATTTCCGACAAGGTATGTGCCACAGCTTCAGGCTGTTCATGGATTTCTTTTTCCATGTAATGCTGATAGCCATCTTTTGAAATTAACCCAGGGCTTGCCGCCGCCATCACCACTTCACGTTGCGCAGGCTTTCCAGCCTCATCCTTGATGGTGATGCTATCTGCGGTCAACACACCATAATCCCCATCTTTTAAGAAGATAATGCGGCGCGTCATTGCCCCCATCGCCATCGCATCAGACCCGATAAAATTGGCCCCTTCACCAATGCCAACTGCAAGTGGTGATGCATTCCGCGCAACCGCGATTTGGTCTGGATATGTCGCACAAACCACGGCAAAAGCATAAGCACCTTCAATCCGTGCCAGCACTTGTTCAGTGGCGGCCATTAAACTGTCAGTCGCGGCAATAGCGTCTTTAAAAAGATGACTTAAAACTTCAGTATCTGTTTGGCTGGTAAAGCTATACCCCGCTGCCAGCAGGTCAGCCTTAATGTCTTTGTAATTTTCAATAATACCGTTATGCACGACGGCCAAATCATCCCCTGACATGATGGGATGCGCATTTTCTTCGGTAACGCCGCCATGGGTCGCCCATCTGGTATGACCAATACCAATATTGCCATTTAAGGGGGCGTTTTGTAACACTTGGCCTAATTCAGCCAGTTTGCCCACCGCACGACGCCGCTGTAATGCGCCGCCATCAACCGTACAAATGCCAGCACTGTCATACCCACGATATTCCAGACGTTGCAATGATTGATAAAGGACCGAAGCCGTATCAGTTTGGCCGATAGCGCCAACAATTCCACACATGGTAATCCTTAATGCGTAATAAGCAGTAAACTCTAGCTGTTTTATACGGTTTTTGCCCCGGCATCAATCATTCGCCAACTTCTGTCATTAGATTTTGCATCCCGTCTTTTAATTATGCTGGAAAACTTTTATAAAAGACTAATGAACATCGCGACTATTATTCTGGCCGCAGGCCAAGGGACACGTATGAAGTCCCATTTACCTAAACCACTGCATCGCCTTGGGGGCAAACCGCTATTAGCATGGGTCTTGGACAGTGCGCATACAGCAGGTGCCGAACATCAAATTGTTATCACCCCCAAAAACAGTGATGCGATCAATGACTTTCTCAAATCTTATGAGGCTCAACGCGGCCGCCAAGTGCCGTCTGCGGTTCAACATCCTGCGCACGGAACTGGTCATGCGGTGGAACAAGCACGCACTGCCCTGAAAGATTTTGACGGCATCGTACTTGTGGCTTTTGCTGATACCCCGCTTATTTATGCTGATACCTATCACGCCTTAACGGCGGCACTGGCGGAAGACCCTGATGCTGCCATCGCATGTCTTGGCTTTAATGCCGAAGACCCAACAGGCTATGGCCGCATGGTCACGGATGACCAATGTCATCTGGTTAAGATCGTTGAAGAAAAAGATGCAACTGATGCTGAAAAAGCGATCACTTTTGTCAATGCAGGCATCATGGCCCTTAGGGCACCAATGATGTTCGACTTACTTGATGCGGTTTCATACAATGAAAATTCAGGTGAAAAATACTTAACTGATTGTATCGCCGCTGCGCGTGATGCTGGCCATCATGTGATCACCCTAACCGCTGACGGTGATGAAGTGATGGGGATCAACACCCGCCGTCATCTCGCTGATGCAGAAGCCATCATGCAGGACCGGCTCCGCCAAGCCGCTATGGATAGCGGCGCTACATTGACCGCACCTGATACCGTCTTTCTTCACCATGATACCGTGCTGGAACAAGATGTGATTATTGAACCACATGTTGTTTTTGGCCCGAATGTTGTTGTGGGTGAAGGCAGTGAAATTAAATCCTTCAGCCATCTTGAAGGTGCCATCTTAGGCGCATGCTGCGTGATAGGGCCTTATGCACGGTTGCGGCCTGGCACAACTCTTGGCGAAGGCGTGAAAATTGGTAATTTTGTAGAAACCAAAAACACGTCCATGGGTGACCTTGCCAAGGCCAATCACCTTACCTATTTGGGGGACAGCACCGTTGGCGCAGGTAGTAACATTGGCGCAGGTACCATTACGTGTAATTATGACGGCGTCAACAAACATAAAACCGAAATTGGTGAAGGCGCTTTCATCGGCTCCAACACTGCACTTGTTGCGCCCTTAACTATCGGTGACCGCGCCATGATCGGTGCTGGCTCT
>CBFIAO010000141.1:0-3532 GCA_965660595.1 Puniceispirillales bacterium (SeqCode)
TTTATTGAACTGTTCCTTGTGGTTGGGTTCTGTAGCTTGATATTAGTGACACAAAGCCAATCGCCAGAACAATTAAGTGAACTGGTGTCCATGATGGCCCTGTTTGCTGTGGTTGGCTTACGCATGTTGCAGCGTAGTGCGCGGGTATCTTCATCAATTATGGCAGTTCGTAAATACACCGCATCACTTCAGATCATAATGCCTTTTATCCGGAAGGAGGAGGTCGAGGCTAACACCACTGGAAGTATCCCAAGTGGTGATATCATCGCCCGCAAGCTGACTATCCGTGACCGTGATGGCAACCCGATCTTACATGAGGTTAATATTGAGATTGCCGAGCACAGTATTGTTGCGGTGGTGGGTCCATCGGGGTCAGGTAAAACCAGTTTGATTGAAACACTGCTGGGGCTTCGCACTGGCTATGAAGGCCACATTATGTTTGACGGTGTTGATGTGAAAGATATCAATTCTCAACACCTGCTTGGGCAAGTTTCACTCGTATCACAGAATATCGATTTGTTTAATTCCAGCCTTCATGAAAACATTGCCGGTAAGCTGAACTTATCTGCGAAGGATGTTGCAAAACTGGGGCAAACACTGCGGCTTAATAGTTTTGTGGACGAGCTGGATGAAGGTTATGACACGATTGTCGGTGAACGTGGAAATATGCTGTCTGGTGGGCAAAAACAACGGGTACTGATCGCCCGCGCGCTGAATTATGATGCCCCATATTTGATCTTAGATGAGCCAACAAGCGCGCTTGATGCTGATCTTGAAGACCATATTTTTGAGCTTATCAAATCACTTAAAGGAAAAAAGACCATTATCATCATCACTCATCGCCCAAAATTGCTTGAGTTGGCTGATCAGGTTTACGAGATCACTGATAAACAACTGATCAAAAAAGGTTGAGGTCATGGCCAGCTTTCCGATTGAAGATAAAACCGTTAATTCGCTGCATCTTGTGCAAAGATTTTTTGATAAGGCTGGTATCACATTTTGGATCGAAGCTGGCACTGCACTAGCCGCGTGGCGTGACGGCAAGTTGCTGGATTGGGACCATGATATCGATATTGCTATTTGGTATGATGACTGTCCAAGCCATCAAGACTGGGTTAATTTTTTTTCAGCAACACCCTATCGGGTAATCTTCCAGAAAGATTTGCCGTATCTTGACAACATCATCCAGTTACGCCTGAAAGACCCAACCACTGAGCATGTGATGGATATCGACATTTATCTCTATAAACGCCATGGTGGGGCTGCTTATATGCGCTGGATACATAACCCGGTTGGTATGTTTGCACCCGCAAAACGTTTAATTTTTAGCTACCTTGCGCAGTTGTTGAAGCCGCGCACCACTAAATGGAAAATGCTGTCACGGTGCCTACCACTTGCCGTTCGGCGTGCATTATTCTGGGGGTATATGCCACTTTATTTGCGGACGACGTCATCTATCTTCCATCGTTTTGATGAAGACCTATTTTTGAACTTAAAGCCTATCACACTTTACGGGATAGAGGTGCGTATCGCCGCAGATACGGACCGGTATTTGGCACATCGATATGGTGAAAACTGGAAAAAACCTGACCCCAATTATAACCAGCAAGGCACATGGAAGAAATCGGGCGCACGACCACGGCTGCGGCTCAATACCCTGCCTCCACCGAAAAAAATTGAGATGTTTGACATCAATGTTTATGATTAATCAACATGACGGTTAAGCAAAGGTTGATGATAATTTGATGGCGCACCCTAATATCCAAAAATATCCTGAGTTCCGGGATAAGCTGTCCAGCACCACGCCAACGTTGGGGGCCTGGATCACGTTATCTGACCCCAAAATTGCAGAGATTTTTGGTGCGGCGGGCTTTGACTGGGTATTGATAGACCTTGAACATTCAGGGATTTCCATCACCGCAGCTGAACAGCATCTGCGTATGTTATCGGCATCATCAGCATTGGGATTATGCCGACCAACAACACGTTCCATTGACCAGATGCGTCGCCTGATGGATGCTGGCGCTGACGGTTTTATCCTGCCCATGACACATTCAGTCGATGACCTTGAACATGCCGCCGCCGCCACACGGTTCCCACCCCATGGGCAACGTGGGATGGGGCTTCATGGCGCCAACCTCTATGGCCTGAGCTTTGATGAATATTACCAACAGCAACAGCATCATCCGATCTTAATCGCACAAATTGAAGACGTTGAAGGTATCAACAACCTTGAAGCCATTGCCACGCATGATGCCTGTGACGGGGTGTTCTTAGGCCCGTTCGATCTGTCGCTATCATTAGGCTGTACAGGCAATTTTGAACATCCTGATTTCTTAGATGCCATTGCTACGGTCAAAGAGGTTACCAGCACCCATAATGTCCCACTCGGCATTCACGTCATTAATCCAAACCAAGAAGACGTAGTAGATGCCACTGAGAAGGGGTTTCGGTTTATGGCGTGCAGCCTTGATACCAAAATTTTATTGGAGACGTCGCTCAACATGATCAGCGCGTCCTGAAAGCATCAGACACCATGACATCCGTTTTTATTTCCACCATCCCTTTTGGTGTCCATGACCATAGCCCCATTACCATGCTGGAAGAACGCAGCTGCACAGTGAGCATCAATGATACCGGCCGCAAGCTGACTACTGAGATGTTGATGGAACGTATCAGTGATGTTGATATCTTAATTGCTGGCACTGAAAACATCACTGCTGAGGCCATGGATGCTGCCCCTAATCTGAAAATGATTTGCCGTGTTGGTATTGGCCTTGATTCTGTCGACCTCAAGGCAGCTGATGCGCGCGGCATTATCGTCAGTCATACGCCAGATGCCCCATCACCAGCGGTAGCAGAATTGACCATTGGTTTGATGTTTGATGTGCTTCGCCATATTACATGGTCCACCGAAGGGATGCGTGGCCATCAATGGGTTCGTCATTTCGGCAAACGGCTTGACCATTCGGTGGTGGGCTTGTTCGGGTATGGCCGGATCGGGAGCCTTGTGGCACAGAAGTTACGGGGATTAGGGGTATGTGATGTGTTGGTCAATGATATAGACCCCGCTAAAATGGCCCTTGCTGAGGCTGATGGATGCACCCTTGCATCACCAGATATGATTTATGAAAAGGCAGATATAGTTAGCCTTCATGTGCCACTAACCCCTGATACCAAAGGCATGATTGGGCTTGACGAGTTAAAGGCCATGGCTTCTGACGCGGTGGTGATCAATACCGCGAGGGGCGGCATTATTGATGAGCAAAACCTTCACACTGCACTGACCGAACAATATATCGCTGGGGCTGCTATTGATGTTTTTGAGCAAGAACCGTATGAAGGTTTGCTCACATCCTGTCCTAATATTATACTAACAGCACATATGGGTTCGATGACTGTTGATTGTCGAACACAGATGGAGATCGAAGCTTGTGAAGAAGCGTGCCGGTATCTAGATGGCGCCCCTATTCTTTTCCCTGCAACGATCCCCATTGATAATGAAACAGCGCGAAAGTAACATCACGCATGA
>CBFIAO010000142.1:0-3472 GCA_965660595.1 Puniceispirillales bacterium (SeqCode)
GCAACTGTTGCTGGGAAATCCGTGGTCTTGGTTGATGACTGTATCGTGCGCGGCACCACCTCACGAAAGATCGTCTCCATGATGCGAAACGCTGGCGCAACCGCGGTTCATCTGCGCATTGCCTCACCGCCAACGACGCATCCTTGTTTCTATGGGGTGGATACGCCTGACCGTGATAAATTGATCGCGGCCAAGCTGACCCCTGAAGAAATTGCTACTGAAGTTGGCGCGGATAGCGTGTCCTTTATTTCCATGGATGGCCTTTACAAAGCATTAGACGTCACCGAAGGCCGCAACCCTGACGCCCCGCAATTCTGTGATGCATGTTTTTCAGGTGAATACCCAATCGCACCTGAACAAACAGAATCCTACACCCCCCAAATTCGTGAGGTTAAGTCATGACCAATCCACGTATTGCACTGGTTACCGGTGCGTCACGCGGTCTTGGCCGTGCGGCTGCACTTGCACTTGCAAAAACAGGCGTTCATGTCATCGCTACTGGTCGGACCATTGGTGCGCTTGAAGAATTGGATGATGAGATTTCAGCGGCAGGTGGCCAAGCAACATTGGTTCAAATGGACCTGCGTGACCGGCCTGCACTGACCAATCTTGCCGCCGCCATTAAAGAACGCTGGGGGCAACTTGATATCATGATCGCCAATGCTGGTGTATTGGGGGTGTTAACGCCAACGTCACATCTCGATGAAGACGTATGGGATGAAGTGATAGACACTAATCTTTCGGCCGTATGGCGCATGATTCGTGTGTTTGATGGGTTATTGCAAACCTCACCACAAGGCCGCGCCGTCGTGGTAACATCATCTGCCGCACGTGGCGGTGATTACCCGTTCTGGTCCGCGTATTCAGCCAGCAAAGCAGGTGTTGAGGCCCTCACCCTTTCATGGGCAGCAGAAGTACAGTCCACCGCGCTCAAGGTCAACTTACTGGACCCGGGCGGGGTTGGCACGTCCATGTATGGCACCGCATTTCCTGGCGCAAATCTTGATGCAATGCCGCAGCCTGAAGACATCGCCCCAGCATTTGTAAAATTAGCCGCAGAAGATTGCCCATATCATGGTCAAATCCTGCGCGCATCAGCCTTAATATAAATACCCCGTAAGCGCTTTGTCTTTGGGTTTTATTTCACGTAAGGGTTATTGCCTTTACGCAGTACCATGCGTATGGGCAGGCCATCCATATCGAAATCCTGACGCAAGCCGCCAGCAAGATAACGCAAATAATGGTCAGGCAGATCAGCTGGCCGGCTGACGAATAATGCAAATGTCGGCGGCCGTGTCTTGATCTGGGTGGCGTAGCGGATACGCAGCCGGCGGCCTTGCACCAATGGTGGTGGATGACCTTCAAGCATTCCTTCAAGCCAGCGGTTCACGCGTGAGGTCGACAGGCGGATATTCCAGCGTTTGTAAATATCAAATGCTGCATCCATCATCTTTGGCACACCGCCCCCTTTAAGGCCGGAAATACTAACCAATGGAACACCGCGCACTTGGCCTAATGATTGGTCTAAACGATACCGCAGCTCGTCTCTTATCTCATTCTTGCCGTTAACATCATCCCACATATTAGCAGCAATCACGAGCCCGCGACCTTCTTCGGAGACAAGACGTGCAATAGCAAGATCCTGCTTATTCAGCGGTTCACGCGCATCAATACATAAAATACAGACATGGGCAAATCGAATGGCATTAAGCGCATCATCAACCATCTGCTTTTCCAAGTCTTCACCAATACGGGCACGGCGGCGCATGCCTGCGGTATCAATTAAAATCAGATCACGGCCTTCAACCGTAAGTGGAATTTCAATCGCGTCTCTGGTGATGCCTGCTTCCGGCCCAGTCAACAGGCGCTCTTCACCCAACAGGCGGTTAATCAGTGTTGATTTCCCCATATTTGGGCGGCCAATAACCGCGATCCGCATCGGGCGTTCAGCACCCTTATCGATCCAAACGCCATCGCCTTCTTCTTCATCAGGGCTTAACTCATCTTCAGCATAGATGTCATCATCATCGTCATCTTGGACCAAATCTGACATCCGGCCCTGACGTTCAGCTACTTCGATAATTTCATCATGAAGGTCACCCAAGCCTTCACCATGGGCAGCAGAAAGCGGAATAGGTGTGCCAAAGCCAAGTCCCCATGCCTCCGCAATGCCAGCTTGGCCAGCACGTCCCTCACATTTATTCCCAACCAGAATAACGTCTGATCCTGCCTTACGTATCTGATTGGCAAAAAATGCATCGGATGGCGTGATGCCTTCACGTGCGTCAAATACCATTAACGACAAATCAGCCATGCTGATGGCGCGTTCTGTTTGGCGGCGCATACGATCTTCGAGCGACCCTTCACCTGCTTCTTCAAGCCCTGCTGTGTCAATCAAGGTGAAATTAAGCGCAGCAATCCGTCCCGCGCCTTCCCTACGGTCACGCGTAACGCCGGGTTGGTCATCGACAATCGCTTGCTTACGGCCAGTCAGACGGTTAAACAGTGTCGACTTGCCCACATTGGGGCGGCCAACAATTGCAATAGTATAAGACATAAAATAACGCCAGTTTATGACCTAGCGCCAGGCAATCAGATCACCTGATTGATTAAGCACATAGATCGTATTATTCGCCACAATAGGTGCAGCATAAACCGCACCCCTCGTCGACAAGTCGTCTTCAATACGTCCTGTCGCGGCATCTAAAATAAATAATTTGCCTTCACTTGATGCCACCAGCACCTTCCCGGACACCACCACAGCTGAAGTATAGCTCACACCATCTTCCACAACCGGCAGGTTAGGGTCAAATGCACCAGGCAGTTCTGTCACCCAGCGGATTGCGCCATCATTACGGCGCAGGGCGACAATGCGGCCATCAATAGTCGTGACAAAAATTGACTTTCCCGAAAGCCATGGCATTTGTATCCCTTGGATGGTTTGCTCCCAAATAATACGGCCAGTTTGGGCATTAAACGCATACATAAAACCGCCATGGGTAATCACATAAACAAAACCGCCATCATGAACCGGATGCGCCTTGATGTCAGAAATACCATCCAGCGCTGTTCTAAGTTCAAGCGGGGTTAAATTTTCACCCCAGTTAAAGCTACCTTGTTCTAAGGTTACGTTTAAAAATTCACCATCACTGCCGGTCAACAAGACATCATTGCCATTGATCGCAGGGAAAGACGTGCCGGTGATGCTGGTGTCTTCCAGCGTACCGATACGGTTCCATAATTCTTCACCATCAAGGGTCGAAAGCGCGTAAACACGGCCTTCGGTATCTGCAATCAGCAACGTGTTGTCTTTGACGGTAGGCCCACCGCCCAGCAACACACCAAGGTCAACAGACCAAATCATCTGGCCGTTTTCAGCATTAAGCGCAAAGATTTCGGTTTTGGCACTATGGACAAAAACAACATCACCATTGGCATTTTCACCAAGCGCAATGCCGCCAGATGTTGAAAG
>CBFIAO010000143.1:0-3430 GCA_965660595.1 Puniceispirillales bacterium (SeqCode)
TGACCCACAATACGGTATCGCGGTTGATTATGCGGTCAAGACAGGGCGTTTCTAGCCCTCTCTGAACACGCTGATCATTACCATAAAATCTTGGCATCAATTTTATTTGCCTTGGCTGATCGCTGCTGATTAAATCTTCAACATGACTATATGAGGAAGACGTTAAGCTCAGCACAGCTCAACTTGCCCAATACGAACAGGATGGTTTCATAGCACCGATTGATATTTTTTCAGGTGATGAAATTACAGCGATCCGCAATGCGCTTGCCGGTGTTTTTTATGAAGGTGCAAAAAAACGCGGTAAATATTAACATCGTTAATAAGATCCCAGCGCTAATATGATCCCAGCGCTAATATGATCTAGGCAACCCTAAAATATGCTCTGATAGATAAGACAAAATCAAATTGGTGGAAATTGGTGCCACTTGATAAAGCCGTGTTTCACGGAATTTGCGTTCAACATCATATTCTTCGGCAAAACCAAAACCGCCATGGGTTTGTATGGCAACATTGGCGGCTTCATTTGATGCATCTGCGGCTAACATTTTGGCCATATTTGCTTCTTCACCAGGGTTTTCACCGGCATCATATTTGCGTAAGGCTTCTTGCACCATCAATTCTGCGGCACGCATATTGGTATAAGCCTTCGCGATGGGAAATTGGATACCTTGGTTCTGTCCGATAGCACGGCCAAATACAGAACGGTCTTTGGCATAGCTGACCGATTTATCAATCAACCATTTGGCATCACCAATACATTCGGCGGCAATCAAGATACGTTCGGCATTCATGCCTGAAAGGATATAGCGAAACCCTTTACCTTCGTCGCCGATCATATTGCTGGCAGGTACTTTAAGGTTATCGAAAAATACTTCAGTGGTGGCGTGGTTCATCATTGTGCGGATTGGGCGGATGGTCATCCCATGCTGGCGTGCATGTTGCATATCGACTAAAAATACTGATAACCCATCTGTCTTTTTCATACCGTCTTCAAGCGGTGTGGTGCGGGCTAAAAGGATCATCAAATCAGAATATTCTGCGCGGCTGGTCCAGATCTTTTGGCCATTAATGATATAATCATCACCATCACGCTTGGCGGTGGTTTTTAACGCGCCGGTATCCGTGCCTGATGAAGGCTCGGTTACCCCAAAGGCTTGCAGGCGTAAGCTGCCATCTGCGATTTTAGGTAAATAAAATTTCTTTTGCGCATCAGAACCATGGCGCAGCAAGGTCCCCATCGTGTACATCTGTGCATGGCATGCACCGGCATTTCCGCCTGAACGGTGAATTTCTTCTAAAATTGCAGCGCCAGCTGACAATGGCAATTCAGCCCCGCCATAGGCCTCAGGAATTAATGCACCCAGCCATCCGGCCTCTGTTAGTGCATTGACAAATTCTTGGGGGTAAGCGGATGCGCGGTCGACGTCACGCCAATATGAACCGGGAAACTGCGAACATAGTTTGGCGACGGCATCTCGGATGTCAGTATGCTTATCAATCGTATCTTCTATACCCGTCATCACCTTATCCTTCATGCCAAATCTAGTGCATGGAAACACTGTTTCTTCAGCGACAATATTTTATTTTTCAAAAGTAATATTATTACTCTGACGTAAGAAAAAAAGCATGACTAGGAAAAATAACTGCTCATGCTCGGTAAATATACAAAATCGCTAATGCTCAAACCCATGGTTGGTAGCTGGCGTTGCGATAATGTGCCAAGATAAAGTTAACTTTTAAATAAGACCTAAAATGCTTAATCCATCAATTACATATTGCACGGATAATGCCGCCAGAATAATTGCAGTAATACGCGAAAATACATTTGTTGCCCGCGGATCGATATAATTTTCAGCCATTGCCGTTAAACTTAATATTAATCCAGTCGCTAACATAACGGCCAGTAATGCTGCATATCCCGTCAATTGCGTGGCAATAGTATTGCCTAAATCTGCAGATACCACCATCACCGACATAATGGCAGCAGGGCCAGCTAGTAAAGGAATGGCTAGCGGGAAAATTGCGATATTGTCTTGATCCTGATGCGCTTGTTTTTTTGACTTACCACCCTCACCAGCATCTACGTTAACGGTATCTTTTTCTTTTCGGGCTTGGCGTTTACTCGTCAACATATCCAATGCAACAGTGAATAGAATAAGCCCACCTGCAATTTTAAAGGCTGCAGTAGTGATGTTTAGATAATGTAAAATGAAGCTGCCACATAACGCAAAGAACAGCATGATTGCCGTCGCAACCGCCGTGCCTTCAACCGCTGTTTTTATCTTTTGTGTGCGGTTCTGTTGTGACGTGACCGCCATGAAAATTGGTGCATTGCCAATTGGATCAATAACAACAAAATAAATGATGAATGCGGTGATAAAGCTCTCAAACATCATAGTTCTTCTTTCTATTGCAGCACGCCGCCGCACGATTAAATAAGTGTGATCACCTGAGGTATGATGAGGCTAAGCCCTAATATCATCAATATAGAGCCCAGCACGCGTTCAATAATGTGTTGGGTTCGGTCAATCCATTTCATAAGAACAGATGTCGTAAACGCAATAACATAAATAACATATACAGATACATCAATGAACCCTGCCAATAGGGCGATGCCAAGATGCGTTGCAAATTGTTGATCTTGTGTCAAAAACTGACTGAATATAGAGACAAAGAATGCTGCTGTTTTAGGGTTAAATGCTGCGATTAAAAATCCTGTTACAAAACCATTAACAAGACCTGTACCAATATTTTTGTGGAGGTTATTTTCATTTTCTGATGATCGCAGCTCTTTTGAAAAAGAAGCTTGGAATAATTTAAAACCAAGCCATAGCAGGATTAATGCCCCAATGATTTGTAATGCAAAAAATATTTCTGCATGGTTTGTAATCAAAAAAGATAAACCTGTGGCCGCAACAAAAGCATAGATAAGAATGCCTAAACCATGGCCAGATGCCGCCATTAATCCAGCTGCTCTCCCATGCATGCGGGTGATCGCAAAAATAACCGCAAGACTTGGCCCAGGCAAGGACGCACCCATGAGGCAAACAAGTGCCAGTGTTATCCACTCAGATAAAATCATAGCTGAAGCCTAGTCAGGTTTAGTATCTCGTGCAATATCATATAAAAAAGGGCTGAGCAGAAAACCTGATCAGCCCTCATTTATTTAGTTTGTTTTAGAGCTAGCCCACAACATTGAAAACAGGGCCATAGGGATACCCTGTGATATTTTCATTCCCATCTTCAGTGATGATAAGAATATCATGTTCACGATAGCGTCCAGCGCCAGGTTGACCATTCGCAATGGTCAACATAGGTTCCATCGAAATAACCATGCCAAGCTCTAGTATAGTATCAATATCTTCCCGCAGCTCGAGACCAGCTTCGCGGCCATGATAATGCGAAAATACGCCGAAGGAATGCCCATAGC
>CBFIAO010000144.1:0-3350 GCA_965660595.1 Puniceispirillales bacterium (SeqCode)
ACACCTCATGTCCAAGCTGGTGTTACTACGCTTGCCCTTAATGACCTTTGCCATGAATTTATAAATGACCATGGCGCGGTACCAGCACCGCTTAATTATAAAGGCTTTCCAAAGGCCACATGTATTTCTGTAAATCATGTCGTATGTCATGGTATTCCATCAGAAAAAGTGCTGCATGATGGTGATATCCTTAACATTGATATCACAACCATCGTTGACGGATGGTATGGTGATACCAGTCGCATGTATTGGGTTGGGGAACCATCGGTAAAGGCAAAGCGCCTGACTGAAGTAACATATCATGCATTGATGCGCGCTATTCATGTGGTGAAGCCTGGCGCAACACTTGGTGATATCGGGCATGCAATCCAAACTTACGCCGAAGCGGCACGATTCTCTGTCGTGCGCGATTTTACAGGTCACGGCCTTGGGCAACGCTTTCATGAAGCACCAACTGTACTGCATTATGGTAACGCAGGTGATGGTATGGTCCTCAAAGAAGGAATGATTTTTACGATCGAGCCGATGATCAATACAGGGACGTGGCAAGTAAAAATACTGGCAGATGGCTGGACTGCAGTGACTCGCGACCGCGGCCTATCAGCTCAATTTGAACATTCTATTGGCGTTACAAAAGATGGATGTGAAATTTTCACCCTATCACCAGAGGGCTTAACGATGCCTCCTTATAATATGTCGTAATTGATATTTTATGAGATCATCGTTAGGATAATTTATTATTACTTTGGCCTATAGTTTTTTGCCTAAATTGTTCATAGCGCGAAAAAACCTATGCCAGAATTAAAATCCGGTAATAAGCCAGCATCACCACCCCATAAGAATCATCGTAAGCGTATGCGAGATCGCATCTTCATGCATGGGCCAGATACGCTGGTGGATTATGAATTGCTTGAAGTATTGCTGTTTGCAGTTCTTCCAAGACGCGACACCAAACCAATCGCCAAGGCGTTATTGGCCCGCTTCAAAACACTTCGGCAACTACTTGCCGCTGATATTGATGAGTTAACAGAAATTGACGGCATTGGCCGTGATGCAGCAATCTTTATAAATGCGATGTCAGCACTATTTATGCGGACAACTAAAGAAGAAGCTTTTGATGATGCGCCGATATTAAGATCATGGGATGCGGTGCTTGATTTTCTCAAACTTGATATTGGGCTGCGTGAAACTGAATGCTTTGTGGCATTGTTTCTTGGCGCAAATAACAAATTACTACAACATGATATTCTGGCCTCTGGTACCGTAAATCGGGTTTCTGTATATCCACGTGAAATTGTCAAACTGGCATTAAAATGTCATGCTGTAAGTGTAATTATTGCCCATAATCATCCATCAGGCGATGTCACACCATCTAAGCAAGACATTAATATGACCTATGCGATTAGAGATGCGTTACAAACGGTTGAGATCAAATTGCATGATCATATAATTATTGGCCAGTCTAAACACGAAAGCTTTAAACAACTCGGCCTTATTTAAGTCAGACTAGAAATATAAGCCTGATATTGCTATAGACATTTTATCTATTAAAAATTCTATAAGGTTCGCAGATGATCCCGCGCTACTCACGTCCTCAAATGCAAGAAATTTGGTCTGAAGAAAGCAAATTTCGCATTTGGCTCGATATTGAAATTCATGCTTGTGACGCGTTGGCGAAATTAGGCACCATCCCAGAAGAAGCTGCGAAGGTGATCCGGGAAAAAGCAGATTTTAATATTAATGAAATCAATGAGATTGAAAAGCAAACGAAACATGACGTCATTGCATTTTTAACCAGTGTTGCAGGATTTGTTGGTCCTGAATCTCGTTTCATCCATCAAGGCATGACATCATCTGATGTGCTAGACACGACACTAGCCGTGCAAATGATGCGGGCCAGCAATATGCTGATTGATGGGGTTGATAAACTGCTAATTGCCCTGAAAACAAGAGCTGAAGAGCATCGTTACACAGCAACGATTGGACGTAGCCATGGTATCCACGCAGAACCTGTAACCTTTGGTTTAAAACTTGCTGGTTTTTATGCAGAATTTAAACGAGCCAAGGCACGGCTTATCATTGCACGTGATGAAATTGCCACATGTAAGATTTCAGGAGCAGTTGGGACTTATGCACATTTAGATCCTCAAGTAGAGGCGCATGTTGCTGAACGTATGGGCCTGATCCCAGAGACGCACTCAACTCAGGTCATTCCTCGTGACCGCCATGCCATGTTCTTCGCTGTGCTTGGGGTGGTTGCATCGTCAATCGAACGTCTTTCCACTGAAATTCGCCACATGCAGCGCACTGAATTGCGTGAAGCTGAAGAATTTTTCTCAGCAGGACAAAAAGGCTCATCGGCTATGCCGCATAAACGCAACCCTGTCTTGACCGAAAACTTGACCGGACTTGCACGTATCGTTCGCGCTGCTGTAACACCTGCGCTTGAGAATGTTGCACTTTGGCATGAACGTGATATTTCACATTCATCAGTTGAACGCGTATTTGGACCTGATGCAACCATTGCGCTTGATTTTGCACTGCATCGCATGGCCTCAGTTATTGAAAAACTGGTGGTTTATCCAGAACAAATGCAAGCAAACCTTGATCAGCTCGGCGGCCTAGTTCACTCGCAGCAAGTGTTACTTGCGCTCACCCAAAACGGTATGAGCAGGGAAGATGCTTATCGTGTGGTACAGAAAAATGCTATGGAAACTTGGCATGAAGGTGGATCTTACCTCGCCCGTCTAAAAGCAGATACTGATATAGCAGGCGTACTAACTGCAGATCAGCTAGATGCATTGTTTGACCTTGACCAACATTTTGCAAAAGTTGACATGATTTTTGATCGCGTCTTCAGTTAATTTGCCAAATTTAGGGTTTCGGATTTACAAAATACGAGAAATTTTCTATATAGAGTGTAGTTAATTTATTGCAACACAACATCAGGTAGATTAAGTCGCATGACGACCCGCCGACAGCTTTACGATGGTAAAGCTAAAACCATATTTTCAGGTCCTGATGATCAGCACTTGATACAGTATTTCAAAGATGACGCCACTGCGTATAACGCGCTTAAGCATGATGTGATCAAGGGCAAAGGTGTGCTCAATAATCTGATTTCCGAGTACATCATGGGCGTGATGGCAGATGCAGGTATCACCACTCATTTTGTCAAACGTCTTGATGAACGAGAGCAGTTAATAAGAAAAGTATCTATCATCCCAATTGAAGTTGTGGTGCGCAATATCGCCGCTGGATCTCTTGTTAAGCGGCTTGGCGGCACACATATCCCGATTCAAACAGGTGATCTTCTCCCCAAGCCAATGGTTGAATTTCATCTTAAAGAA
>CBFIAO010000145.1:0-3340 GCA_965660595.1 Puniceispirillales bacterium (SeqCode)
GAATGCCCGGGCAAGGCAAGAATTCTATCAAGAATTTGGTGAGGAAAAGCCAATTATTGAACGTGTTGTTGATGCACCACTTGCGGCTGGTGCGGCAGATTTAGCCTTACTTGATTGGTTGGACCGCTTGGGGCCATATGGAACAGGGTTTCCAGAACCATCGTTTTTGCTTAAAGCTGTGAAAGTAAATGGGCTGCGTTCTATTGGTGGTGATGCTGCGCATCGTAGTATGCGCCTTAAAGACCAAACAGGCGCAATTAATGCGGTAGCGTTCCGTGTCGCAGGAACACCAATAGCAACTGTGCTTGACCATGCAACCGATGGTCGTCCTATTGATGTGTTGGGGAAAGTTTCGCGTAATGTTTACCAAGGCCGGACCACGGTGCAATTTATCTTAGATGATATTCGCGAACACCATGGGTGATACAAATAGTGATTATTAAAAAAATAACATAAATATACATTTTCCAGCATCTTCGGGCTTGATTTCATCGGGTAATGTAGATATTAAAATACCCAGCCTTAAGACCCGTTCGTCTAGAGGCCTAGGACACTGGCCTTTCACGCCGGCAACACGGGTTCGAATCCCGTACGGGTCGCCATTTTGCTCAGATGAAGCAAATCGGTAAATTTCTAAAATATAGATATTTTAATATCAGTCTTCTTAATGTTGTTTTTAGATGATTGATAGTTGCGTATTAATTCCCTAAAGTCGTTATATGGCATAACGCTTTCAGCACGTGATCACGAATTATACTGATCATTATATTGCTGTAGTGGCCCAATGAAGTTTGAAATAATTCAAGTGATTTGATGGGGGTGTCTTTGGTAAAGCACGATATTAATCAACGTCTTACACAGACAAATCAGGGTACCGATGGTGGCGAATTAATGCGCCGATATTGGCATCCTGTTGCGCTATCAGATGAATTGATAGGTAAGCGTCCCGTTGTGCCTGTTCGTATTTTTGGGGAAGATCTTGTTCTTTTTCGAGATGGCAAGGGTGCCCTTGGGCTGATTGACCGCCATTGCCCACATCGCGGCGTTGACCTATGTTTTGGCCGTTTGGAAGATTCAGGATTACGTTGCCCATTTCATGGGTGGTTATTTGACACTGATGGCACGTGCCTTGAGCAACCAGGTGAACAGCCTGAAAACAACCGTAAACGCCATTTCGGTCAAGCAAACTATCCTTGTGTTGAACGAAACGGGATGATTTTTGCCTATATGGGGCCAGGTGACCCACCATCGCTACCATCCATTGATAGCCTTGATGCACCTGACAGCCATGTCTTTGCATTTAAGGGCTTTCTTGACTGTAATTATTTACAAGCGGTTGAAGTTGGTATTGATCCAGCCCATGCATCCTTTTTGCACCGTTACCTGACGGATGAAGATACGGACTCATCTTACGGCAAACAATTTAGAAGCGGCACGGGTGATGATGACGTACCCGTCACATGGATTATGAGGAATTTCCCTAACCCTGTGATTGATGTGAAAAAAACCGATTTCGGGCTACAGATAGAAGCGCGCCGAAAGCTAAGCGATGATAAGGAACATGTTCGGGTAACGGACCTTCTGTTCCCCAACGCTATTGTCATCCCCATGAGCAAAACCATGGTCATCACTCAGTGGCATGTGCCAATAGATGATCACAAATGTTACTGGTACGCACAATTTACCAGCTATACCGATCCAGTTGATAAAACCCTAATGCGTGAGCAGCGGCTAGAATTATACAGCTTGCCTGATTATAAACCACGGCTTGGACGGTGGAATAACTGGGGCTATGATCCAGACGAACAAGAAAACGTCACCTATACCGGCATGGGCATGGATATTAATGTTCATGACCAATGGGCGGTGGAATCCCCTGGGGTTATTTCCGACCGCAGCAAAGAACATTTAGGTGGAACTGACGTCGCCATTAGCAGGTACCGTGCGATGTTGTTGCGTTCAATGGATAGTAGTTTGAAGGGCGATACCATGAACCTTCCTGTTCATGTGGGGTTGGGAAAAGGCTCACTTGGGCCGGAATGGTTCGACAGTATTATGCCAACGGGCTGTGACCGTTCAGAATGGCTTGATATGTACCATCGCAGCAGAAAAGATGCGTGGTAGTCATGGCGTCTTTCGCAGCAAAGTACGGCATATATGATGACAAGCAAAATGCGCGGATTAAGGATATTATCGCGCAGGTTAAAGCTGATGGGATTAAGACCATTCGTGTTAGTTTTGCTGACCAACATGGGGTGATGCGTGGAAAGTCATTTGCGGCAGATCAACTGACCTCATTGTTTGAGCAAGGCATGACAGCACCATCCAGCCTGTTGTTGAAAGACCTTGCGCATCGGACGGTGTTACCTGTCTGGTCGGCGGAACAGACAGGGTTGGCAGGCGTTGCGGGTATTGGCGATATTGTTTTAATGCCTGATCCCGATCGTTTCTTTATCCTCCCATGGCTTGACCAAACCGCCTGGATACAAGCAGATATTTATCACAAGGATGGCATGCCATCACCGCTTGATACAAGGGGTATTGCCCGCCGTTGGGCCTCAAAACTTGCTGAAAACGGCTATGTGTTTAATGCAGGGCTTGAGCTTGAAGTTCATGTCTATAAACGTCTTGATACCCCGCTTTCTGCACATGATATTGGCCAACCTGGCACACCGCCTGACGTCGAGATATTAAATCGTGGTTTTCAATTGCTGACAGAGCATTATGCCGATGATCTTGAGCTAATCTTTCAGCTGATTAGGTCAACTTGCGAAGGGCTTGATATACCGCTTAGAAGCCTTGAGGTTGAGTTTGGCCCAAGCCAAATTGAATTTACTTGCGGTGTAAGGCAGGGAATAGCGGCCGCAGATGATGTTGCACTGCTCAGGAATGCGTTGCGGCAAGTGCTTGCGCGGCACGGCTATCATATTAGCTTTATGTGCCGACCTGCGATTGATGGCAGTTTTGCTAGTGGCTGGCATTTGCATCAATCATTGACGTCCCTCGACGGCAATAACCTCTTTGTCCCAACAGGTGATGAAGCCTTATCTTCTAATGGTCAAAAATGGGTGGCAGGGCTGCTGCACCATATCCCAGCCATGATGCTGTTCGCGGTACCAACAATAACAGGATATAAGAGGTTTCGTGCTCATTCATTGGCGCCAGAACGTGTATGTTGGAGCCAAGATGGGCGTGGCGCCTTACTAAGGTCTTTGTGTTATGCAGATGATCGCAGTAGCCGCATTGAAAATCGTGTAGGTGAACCCGCGGCCAATCCTTATCTCTATCTCGCAAGTCAGATGGCGGCAGGGTTTGATGGCCTGAACAATGAGTACAGCCT
>CBFIAO010000146.1:0-3263 GCA_965660595.1 Puniceispirillales bacterium (SeqCode)
TGGTAGGCTTCTTGTTTATGGTGGGCAGTTTAGGGCTGGGCATTGCCCTTGGCACCATTCAACTTTTGGTGCCAGCGTTACTACTACCATCACTGGTTGGGCTTATCTTATCATTGATTGGTTTTCGCATTGGTGAGAAGATACGTAGCACCATCAACACCGAAACATTCCGCAAATTGATTATGATTGCGTTTTTGTTGATGGGTATCCGGCTTGTGTTGATTGGTGTTGTTTAGCACTGATGTTTAACAACGTGCCGATCAAAACATTCCTATTACCATATTAGATATTTCGATCGCTACATTCACCACGATGGAGATGATCTTGATCGCCCAGCTAGTGATGCCGTTTACAATATTCATAATCTCGTCAACGACGCTGACCTGTTCATAACCCATAATGCGACCTGTAAAATCCTAATTGTGATCCAGCTTTTTAAGATGGTATACCATAAGACGGTATGGCACGCCATTTTTCAAGTAAATCATAAGGACCATGACCATGGGCAATATTTCTGATCATGAACTCAAGGCTCGCATCCTCGCCATGATTGACGGTGAAGAAGATGTGATTGCCAAAATGGCAACGGTTGCGTGTGAAGTGTTCCAGAATCGTGATGGTTTTCATTGGGTAGGTTTTTACCGTGTTACCTCCCCAGAAATACTCAAAATCGGACCATATCAAGGCGGTCATGGATGTCTTGAGATACCATTTGATCGTGGTGTTTGCGGTGCTGCCGCGCGTGAGGTGAAAACGCAGCTGGTGGATAATGTGGATAACTTCCCCGGGCATATTGCCTGTTCTTCATCTACCCAATCTGAATTGGTGGTGCCATGTGTTAATGCTCAAGGAACGTTGATAGCTGTATTTGATATTGATAGTGATCATCCGTCATTTTTCACTACATCTGACCAAACATTTTATGAAGATTTAATGGCGTCAGTGTTTGGTCAATAAAAAAGAGGACGCTGGATAGCGCCCTCTTTCGTGATGTGAATTTCTATTGAAGTCCTAAACCACTGTTTAGGGTCGTTCAGCCTTTACTGATGAGGCTGCCCACCAATCCAACTTCACGCATCTTCAATAAATTTTCAAAACGATCACTAGACATGGGATCACCTCCTTCCGGTTGTTAACGATTTAAATAGCTTACCGAAAAGGTGGCTCAGGTCAATGCTTGTGGTTATTATCATTTGCGAATAAGCCTAAGAAAGATGACCAAAGATTCCCGAAGAAATGCCCATCTTCGTCGTGATGTGCATGCCCTTGATTATGACTTTGATTATTTCCGTGTGTATTGTTGTGGGCATTGTTGTGCGAAGGCTTAATATTTTTGACGGGCGCGTCCATTGTAATGGTGCCAGCCTCAGCAAAAGTTAAAGTAAGTTTGCCTGTCTGACCTGTTGCAGGAAAATCTTGAATATTCATGAACATCAAATGATATCCACCTGGTGCAAGTGACACCGTATCACCGGCAGGAATAATAATGCCGCCCTCAACAGGGCGCATTTTCATAATGCCGCCATTCATTTCCATGGAATGAATTTCAGACTTGGTAACGCCCGCCAGCGAAACGCCAATTAATGTGTCATCGCGGCTTCCCTTGTTCATGATGTCCAAATATCCAGCTGAAACCTTAGCCCCCGGCATTAACGCTTTGATACGGATATCGCTCAACGTTAATGCGCCATGCTTGATGTCATGCTGGTGACCTTGCCCAGCATGTGCTGCATGACCGTAAAGAAAAGTTAATATGATAATGATGGCCCGTATCATGTGCATGATAACTACCTGTTGATAAGTGTTAGATTAGGCATATGTAAATAGTCTTTGACCTAGCCTGTCAATGATTACATGATCACCCTTAATGGTAATAATGGAGCAATGGCGTTGTTGAAAAAAGCAGGCACAATTCCTATACAAATCGTTGATGGCACGGTGATGGTTTGCCTTGTGTCATCACGAAGGCGAAAGGGTAAATTTGTACTCCCAAAAGGGACGGTGTATCCGAACGAAAAAAGACGTCAAGCAGCACAGCGCGAAACCCTAGAAGAAGCAGGCCTTAAAGGCGCACTGTCACCATCGTCAATCAAGGTCAACGCAGCGACATCTGGCGCTGATACCTGTCTTCAAAAGATAAAGTTTTTTGCCATGCTGATTGAAGAGGTGCTTGACGAATGGCCTGAGCAATGTACACGTGAACGTCGCTGGGTTGACCTTAATGCCTTGCCTGAACCAGATATGATCAAACGTGATATTGAAATTTTGAAATCGCAAAAATTTCAAATGATGGTTGAGGAATTATTACAACAGGCCTAGTCGTAGGAATTTGTATGAACAACTTTAATGCAATAGGAACGTGATATGTCAGGTGTAACCTTGCTCGATGGTGGCCTCGGCCAAGAAATTAATGCGCGTTATGATAAGCCAGCGCATCCTCTCTGGTCGGTCAAAGTAATGATGGAACATCCTGAAATTGTTGCGGCGGTTCATCATGACTATATCAACGCAGGTGCAGATGCGATCTGCATCAATGCCTATACCGCGACGCGGCCACGGCTTGAGCTGAACGGTTTCCCAGAATGGTTTGACGATGCCCAGCGCCTATCGCGTGAGATTGTCGTCAAGGCGCGTGCTGATGCAGGGGCTGAAGATCGCGTGCAAATTACGTCGTGTTTGCCGCCACTTTTTGCAAGCTATGTGACCGAAGCAGCTGGCGATTATCAGACCTCTTATGACCTTTATAAAGAAATCGTTGATCTGCAAGCGCCCTATGTTGACGCGATGTTTATTGAAACCATTGGCATTATTGAAGAAGCGCGCGCGGGCATGGATGCTGCGATGACATCTGGCAAACCTGTCTATATTGGCTTCACTATTCAAGATGATAAGAGCAATACGCTGCGTTCAGGTGAGCCGCTGGAAGATGCTGTTGGCGCTGCTGTTGATGCCGGCGTAACGGGCGTGATGATTAATTGCTCAATCCCAGAAGCTGTCACTAATGGCATGCCGATTTTGGCAAAATCAGGCCTTCGTTTTGGCGGTTATGCCAACGGTTTTACCTCCATCCAAAAGCTACAGCCAGGTAAAAGTGTTGATCTTCTTGAAGCCCGAAAAGACTTAGGCCCTGAAGCTTATGCTGTATTTGTGCGAGAATGGTTAGATATGGGCGCTAATATTATTGGCGGGTGTTGTGAAGTTGGCCCGGCACATATTAGCCACTTAAATACAATGCTGGATGAAGGCGGGTATACACGCATACC
>CBFIAO010000147.1:0-3246 GCA_965660595.1 Puniceispirillales bacterium (SeqCode)
TGATGCACTTTTGCCATCGCCTCATGCCATGTTGGCCAGTGGAAACGCGTCATAACATCAGCTGGTATCCATTCTTCCAGCACAGGCAGACGTTCCAGGGCATTTCTGATCGCTTTTGCCATGACTTTTGGCGTTAACCCTGCCGTCAGGGGGTAGACCGCTTCATGGGTCGGGATATCCGCCATTTTATTGGGATCGATCACATGGTCAGGATGGGCCATTTGCACGGTATTTTTAAACCATTCTGCACGTCCTGAGATCAAGCGTGTTGCCCCAATAGGCAATATCTTTTCGACATAATCACCTTTGGCATGAAAAAACACGATTTCGATTTGACCGGTGCTGTTTTCCGCAAAGACCTTCATGGGGCGGCGCACCCCACGTGGCGGTTTATCATGACGCGTGATGGTCACCTCGACCGTTACCACACTGCCATGTTCAATCTGGCCGATAGCAGGGCGTTTTGACCGGTCAATCACATCAACAGGCAGGTGACGCAGCAGATCAATCACATGATCACCAATTTTTTTGCGCAACACGGCATACAGCTTGTCCCCGACACCAGGCAACGCAATCAGTCGGGCAAATAAAGCGTAAAGCTGTTCTGGCCTATTGAAGCGTTGATATTGATCTGCCGCGGGCATGTCTTGGCTTTCTTTGATACGTCATTTATATCTTTTGGATATTTATTGCATGTGTCTTGTAATTTTATCATGCCATGATAGATCATATTTACAAACTTTGCATAATGCGATCATCCCTAAAAGATATAGATTTTACATTTCGATGACGACACAACCACCATCACATGACGACGACAATACACATGGCGACGAAAGCCGTGAAAACCGCATTCGTCGTTTAATTTATCGCTCATCCTACACTGGCACAAAAGAAACCGATAAACTTCTGGGCGGGTTTTCGCGTGATGTATTGCCTCTGCTCACTGACCATGAACTTGATTTATATGAAGATGTGCTGGACTTTGGTGATCCTGCGATCTGGTCATGGGTCAGCAAGCAATCCGATGTGCCTGCCAATATCGATAACGCCGTGTTAACGCGTCTTATTGATTGGTGCCAAGCACGTGATCCATCATAAGACGGTGTGACGTCACCGCATTAGGACGAATAGATGTTCAATTTCTTTGATCAATGGCATGCGAGCCTTTCCGGCACGGTATTTGGCCTGCCTGAAGGTGCTGATGCACTTGCATTAACGCATTTAGCCCAGCGTCATGATGGCCGTGCGGTGATGGTTGCGGTTGATGACAGCGCCATGGATAAGATGAAAGCATCCTTGTTGCTTGTTGGTATCCCCGAAGATCAGATATTGGCCTTTCCTGCATGGGATTGTCTGCCTTATGACCGTGTCTCACCGAATGGCGTGCTGACAGGACAACGACTGAAAGCCTTGGCAGAATTGCATGCAGCACCGTTGGAGCCTCGCTTTGTGCTGACCACCATCAATGCTTGGACGCAGCAAGTGCCGCCACCTGAATATTTTGATGGCGCTAGCCTTAGGATCAAGGTTGGCGAAGACCTACCACAACGTGACTTTATTAAATTTGCAGGTGCAAATGCCTATCGGCGTGTTGATACGGTGCGTGAACCAGGCGAATTTGCGGTGCGTGGCGGTATTATTGATGTCTTTCCCCCGGGGTATAGCGACCCTGTGCGGGTTGATTTTTTTGATGTTGAAGTCGATAGCATCAAATCTTTCGATGCAGATACTCAGCGCAGTAAAGATAAAATATCCCAGCTGACTTTATTTCCGGTGAGTGAGATATTGCTAAGTGATGAGACTATCACGTCATTTCGGTCACGTTACCTGGAACAATTTGGTGCAGCTGCCAGTAAAGACCCGCTTTACCAGTCTGTGTCTGAAGGGCGCCATCACCCGGGCATGGAACATATGTTGCCATTATTCCATGACCGCCTTGTGGCGTTTTCAGCCTATCTTCATGACGCGCCAGTCCTCGTTGACCCGGATGTGCCGGCAGCCTTAAGCCAGCGCCTTGACCAAATTCATGACTTTTATGACCAACGTTCAAGTCTTGATGAAGACACGGATAATATTTGGCGGCCTGTGCACCCAGCACAACTCTACCTCACTGAAAACGCCCTTGATCAAGATAGCATGATCCTGCACCTGTCATCACGGTTCAGTAAACAAGAAGGGGCTACCGATACTGGCTTTGACCTTGAAGGCCGCCGCGGTGCAATTTTTCACAATGCGGCCGCTGAATATAAAATCGCCAATAGTCATCAAAATGGCGATCATGATGATGATGGCACTGGTACTAGTACTGGAACTGGTACTGTGCCACCATCGCCAAGCGTTGTTGCGGCCAAAGCTATTCAGGATTTAGTCAAAGATAACATTGTTATCTTGGCGGCGGGTACTGAAGGCTCACGTGCCCGTATGGATGAATTAATCGCAGAACATCTTCCATCACGGTTAGGGATCACCCCCACCGCAACCCTAGATGGGCTGAAGACAGGCCACATTTATGCGGCGGTGTGGCCTATTGAAGATGGTTTTGCCTTGCCAGGTTTGGCGGTGATTACCGAAAAAGATATTTATGGCACACGAATTGCCCGTCCACAGGGCAAACGTCGCAAGGGTGAAAATTTCTTGCGTGAAGTGTCTAGCCTGACCAAAGGTGACTTGGTTGTCCATGTTGATCACGGCATTGGCCGTTATGAGGGCCTTGAGAAAATCAGCACTGGCGGTGTTGATCATGATTGTCTTCTGTTGATCTATCAAGGTGGCGACAAGCTGTTTTTGCCGGTTGAAAATATTGATCTTCTGTCACGCTTTGGTAAAGAAGGCGGTGATGCCAATCTCGATAAGTTGGGCGGGGCGTCATGGCAGGCACGTAAAGCCAAAGTTAAAGGCCGGATTAAAGATATCGCTGATCAGTTGATCAAGATTGCTGCCATGCGTGAGGCCGCCCGTGCAGAACCTATTGTCCCTGACCCAGGGCCATTTGCAGAATTTTGCCAGCGTTTCCCTTATGCAGAAACCGAAGATCAGCTTGATACCATTGATGATGTGCTCACCGACCTATCTTCAGGCCGCGTCATGGACCGTCTTGTGTGCGGTGATGTTGGCTTTGGTAAAACTGAAGTTGCCATGCGTGCAGCGTTCACGGTGGCGATGGCAGGGTTTCAAGTGGCAGTTGTTACCCCCACCACGTTACTGGCGCGTCAACATGGCCGTACCTTTACTGACCGTTTTAAA
>CBFIAO010000148.1:0-3245 GCA_965660595.1 Puniceispirillales bacterium (SeqCode)
CGTTAGCGTTATGGGAAATGCGGCGGGTATCGCTATGGCAACTCACCCGGAAACGGTTAAGTGATGCTAATGGCGACGCTGCCGTAGTCCATATTGGGGCCCATTCAGGGAAGCATACTGGGGCCCATATTGGGGACCATACCTATATCTTATGGGGTGCGGTGATGTTGGGCGTGATCATGTTCATCGGGTCCATGTTGCAGCAGGTTAGCCTTGGTATTACATCGGTGGCCAATACCGCATTTTTGACCACGCTTTATGTCCCATTGGTGCCGATGTTGGGGTTTGTGCTGTTTTCACGTAATATCAGGCCATGGCGTTGGTTTGCGGTGGCGATTTTTCTGGTCGGGTCATGGATGATGTCTGGCGTATCACCTGAAGATGCGGTTATTGGTGATATCATGGTGGTGATTGGGGCCGTGTTCTGGGCCCTGCATATCATGTTAGTTGGCTGGATGGCACAACGCACAAACGCACCGTTTCAACTGGCCTTTACACAAATCCTGATCACGGCAGTGTTAAGTTTTATCTGTTTGTTTTTGCTGGAAACATTTACCTGGGCAGACGTGATGGCGGTGCTGCCTGAGATATTATTTGCAGGGGTGATGTCGACTGGGTTAGGGTTTACGCTCCAGCTTATTGCACAGCAACATTGTTCAAATGCGGCGGCAGCGATTATCCTATCCCTTGAAGGCGTGATTGCGGCGATCGCAGGGTGGATATTGCTGGGCCAGTCCATGATGGTTATTGCCATGGTGGGTGCAGGTTTGATCTTTATTGCGGTGTTGGTGGTAGAGTTAACGCCAGAAGGCCCAATAGCCAAGCATAAGCCGTAATACTAACGGATAGATTGAGAAACCCATTGCGTGACACAACAAAAGAACCTGAATTAAAGCATCTGGTGCTGCTGGGGGGTGGGCATGCGCAAATCGCCGTGCTGAAGTCACTGGTGATGTCGCCTATTTCCGGGTTGCGGGTAACCTTGGTCAGCCGTGATGTGATGACGCCATATTCGGGGATGTTGCCCGGGTACCTGGAAGGTTATTTTAGGGCTGATGATATCACCATAGACCTGAGCCATTTGGCACGGCAGGCAGGCGCAAGGTTTATTCATGCCGCGGCCACGGGCATTGACCCTGAGGCAAAGGTCATCACGCTGGCAGGTCGACCAGCGATGTTTTATGATGTGCTGTCGATCAATATCGGGTCCAATCCAAGTTTAAATATGATTGAAGGAGCGGCACAACACGCCATTCCGGTAAAACCTATATCCACGTTATTGGATAGAATTTCGCCCGTGATGGATGGTGATAACAGCGCAAATTATATCAGCATTATT
Source organism: Puniceispirillales bacterium (SeqCode) (assembly GCA_965660595.1). Lineage (GTDB taxonomy): Bacteria > Pseudomonadota > Alphaproteobacteria > Puniceispirillales > UBA1172 > JAGWAQ01. Next base: position 1,340 of record CBFIAO010000148.1, read on the forward strand.
GGCGGCGGTGCGGCAGGGGTTGAGGTGGCGTTGTCATTAAACCATTTCATGCAATCACAATTGCGGGATGTGAAGATTACGCTTATTCACCGCGGTGCATCCATTATGCCTGAATTCCCACCACGTGCGGCGCGGTTATTAATGGCAGAAATGGAAGAAAAAGGGATTGAGGTCATCACTAATGCTGGCGCAACGGTGATTTCATCTGATCAAGTGGTGCTGGATGATGGCCGGATGATACCATCTGATCAATCGCTGGTGGTGACCGCTGGCAAAGCGCCTGATTTTTTGAAAAATACTGGGCTTGCCCTTGATGATAATGGGTTTATTGCGGTTGGACCTAGTCTTCAGTCGACGCAATATCCTGATGTATTTGCCGCAGGTGATATTGCAACAGTGACCACCGCCCCCCGACCAAAAGCCGGGGTTTTTGCCGTTCGTGCAGGCGCGATTTTAACGCGCAATCTTCGGGCATATGTGGTGGGGGCTGAATTAACATCATGGATACCGCAACGAAATTACTTAGCGTTAGTGGGGGTTGGCGGTGGCCGCGCCTTACCGATACGCGGCAATATTGTCTTGTCGCCGTCAGCATGGGCGTGGCGATTAAAAACATGGATTGATACGCGGTTTATTGCGAAATTCAGCGGATTACCTGAAATGACGCCGCCGCCACCATCACCATTAGCCAAATCCGTTGTAGAAGATGGCCCACAAAATGGTGCAGAAGGTAGTAATAGCGCAGACCCTGCCTTGGGTGCCATGCGGTGCTTAGGCTGCGGGGCAAAGACAGGTTGGGGAGATTTGACGTCTGCATTAACAGCGGCAAGTGCGTATTTACGCAACGTGGCGAAGGTCGATGTCTTGGACGTTGATGTGACCGCAGATGCGGCCATGATTGATGGCGCCAAGATAGCCAACATGGTGGGTGATGGCGTTATGGTGCAATCCGTGGATGCGATTTCAGCCTTGGTTGATGACCCTTTTATGTTGGGGCGGATCGCGGCATTGCATGCGTTAAGTGATCTTCATGCCAGTAACGCCGCGCCCCATCATGGGTTGGCGATATTGACCTTGCCGACGGCGCTGGCGGCGTTGCAGAAAGATGACATCACCCAATTACTGGCCGGTGCAATGACTGCATTTCATGAAGAAGGTGCGTTTATTGCTGGTGGGCATACGGCGCAGGCTGATGCGATGCAGGTGGGATTTGCCGTCACCGGATTTACCGATGGCACACCAACATACACCCCAAAGGATGGTGATGCGGTGATTTTAACAAAACCGCTGGGGATTGGGATAACACTGGCCGGTCATAACCAAGGTCATGCGCTGGCAACAGGGCATATGCGTGATGCGGCCATTAATGTGATGAGCCAATCAAATGGTATTGCGGCACGGGTCATGCAACAATTTGCCCCCTTCCCCATGACAGATGTGACTGGTTTTGGGGTGTTGCGTCATGGACTTTCATTGCTGGCGAGTATTGGGCAGGGTGATGGCTCACTAGAGCTTTTCACCACCGCCCTACCCTTGATTGATGGTGTTAAAGAGCTGGCAGGTGATGGCGTTCAAAGCTCGATCACGGCACAAAATAAGGCGGCGGCGCCATTTGTTGACCTGCGTGATGAGGATGATGATATGCCTGATGCGGTTTTATATGACCCGCAAACAGGTGGCGGCTTGATGGCGGTGGTGCCGCATGAAGACGTGCAAGCGATCACCGCGGCATTGAATGAGGCCGGGTGTGACGCGGTTCATATGGGCTGGTTTAAAGATGATGGCAACGCACAAGTTGAAGTGAGCACAATATGGTAGCGCCCATCAGGCAAACAACAGATTGGCAGCATGGGTTTGATGCCATTATTGATGTGCGAAGCCCTCTTGAATTTGCTGATGATCATAT
>CBFIAO010000149.1:0-3198 GCA_965660595.1 Puniceispirillales bacterium (SeqCode)
TGCGCCGGTACGTTCATCATGAACGCCGACAAAATTGATAGTCTCAGCATCATATAACGCATCAAACATTTCCATTGTCGCTGAGCCGATGAGGCCAAAGACGACGTCAGTATCCTCTGCCTTTAAGGCCTCGACAGCAGCTTGGCCGCCAGATAAATTTTTCATGCTCATGGGGTTTATCCTTCCAAGAAATGCTTGATCGGTTTTATAAAGGCGTGAGGATCTTCGATCAGCCCTAAATGCTGAAGCGTAGGGATAATAATGGTGTGGCTTTCCTTAATTTCGCGGGCAATAGCATGGCTCATTTCAGGAGTGCTGCCACTATCATGTTCGGATGTCATCACCAGGCTTTGCTTATTAATGGCAGGTTCTGGGTTAATCAGTTCAATGACGCCATTGGCCAATACCCATGCTGACCCTGCGTAACTTTCATCATCAGTGATCTGCCGCCAATGTTCAACATCACGCAATGCATCAGGGTGGTCTTTTCGAAATGATGGTGTGAACCAACGTTCAAGTGCGGCGGGTAGCGTGGCCATTTTTCCTTCATCACGAACTTTGGCTGCACGTGCCTCAACTTGAGCCTGGCCAATGTCACCCCGGTGATGGGGTGAATTAAGAATGACTAATTTTTTGCAATGATCTGGAAAATCCATCGCAAAACGTCTGTTAATCATCCCGCCAATAGAAAACCCAATTATATCAGCGGATGAAATCTTGGCATGGTCCATCACCCCCGCTATTTGCCGGGCGAATAATGACAGGGATGGTTGTGCCGGCGCGGCGCCACTATCACCATGGCCATAAAGGTCATAGGTGATAACATAATACGCATGGCTTAGCGCCGTGATAAACGGAGCCCAGATTTTTCGGCACAACCCTAATCCATGGATCAAAATAATCGCAGGATTATCCCGAGATCCATCATATTGATAACTTGTTCCGTCATCTGTTTTGTAGATGTTGTGTTGCGGTGACATTCAATTTACACCCCAGCAGGATTGTCCAGATCATGCCCCATTTCTTTAAGGTCGGTATATCGGTCGCCAATGCGGTGATGTGGATGCCCCCCAACAGAACCACCAAGGGCAACAATAATTTCATCATCGGCAGGGGCATCTGGAATATTGACATGGATGGTTTGATAGTGAGACCGTCGACCACCATCATGCTTATCCATCAAAGGGATAATCACAGGAGATCCTGCACCACCACGTAAGTTTGAAAATACAAGATATGTTTTTGCGTTAACAGCATCACGGAATTGATTGCCAAACCATAGGGTATGCGTCATGGCCATGGCGTGTTCTAATTCACCGCCCATGCCAACAAGTGATGCTTTACCATATCCTTCAATATCATCGCCAGTGACGGCTAAGACCATCTCGGTTAATGTTTTCCCAACTTCAGGGGCAACATCGCGGATTTCTTCCTGCATGTTTTCAACAAAGCCACGACCATACCAAGGGTTTTTAATCACGGCTAAAGCGGCCACCAATAATGTTGGTGTTTCTACCTTTTTCCCACCCTCATAATAAGTGTGCTGAATATTAGTGATGGTGCGTCTGATTTCTGCAGGCATTATAGATCCTCTAATTTTGTGATGTTAAGCGACGTTTTTAGCGTCATTAAAATGTGGCATGACTTTATCAATAAAGAGCTGCAATGACTTTTTCTGTAGCGCCATGTCTAAGCCCATTGAGGCGTAATAAATAAAACTATCAACCCCCATCGATTGATAGGTATTCAGTTTTTCTATCACCTGGTCAGGCGTACCGAAGAGCAGATTTTCTTCCAAGGCGGTTTTATCCACCCGCACATTACCTTCAAGTTCTTCAAGTGGCACCGCTTCAGGGAAACCATTATTGACGGCGCCTTTTTTCATCATCAGGTTGCCGAATTGAGCAAGCACATGTTGAATTGCATTAAGGCTTTCCTCACGATCAGCCTCATTTTCATAAACTGCTGCATGCCGCATCATGCAAAATTTTCCTGACCAATTAGGGTTGTGCGCCGCGATAGAGGCATCTAAATGGTCGCGGTATTTTTCAGCTTCAGACATGGGCAGAGTCAGCGGCCACGATAAGATATTGCAGTCATTTTGAACGGCATAATCAAAAGTGATAGGCGAACGTGCCGCAACCCAGAATGGGACTTCGTCTTGCACGGGCTTTGGGCAAGATGTAGCTGCAGGGAATTGCCAAAATTGGCCATTATGTTCAACATCGCCTTTCCATAATTTGCGGATAAGCGGCAACATCTCTTGCATATATTGCCATGAATCTTTCTGATCCAGCCCTGGTTTCATCCGATCAAATTCACGTTGGTATGCGCCAGAGCCTAAGCCAAATTCAAGTCGCCCGTCAGAAATAAGATCGACCAATGCCGCTTCACCAGCAATATTAATAGGGTGCCAATATGAAGCATTAGCAACGCCGCAACCCAACCTGATATTAGGTGCCGCTGCTGCCCACCATGTCAAAATTTGAAATGGGTTTGGTGCGATTGTCATTTCAATTGCGTGATGTTCCGCAGCCCATGCAACTTCAAAAGCAGCAGCATCAGCCATTTGTACCATTTCAATAGTATTGTCACGAACGTCAAGCATAGATGTATCTGGTGACATGCGTTCAAGATTCACAGCAAGGTGGAATTTCATCATGTTCTCCTAAATCAGCTGCTTAACGAGGTTGAAATGGATTGGCGATAGGGTCTTCAGATAGATTCATCCAAACTGTTTTAGGGCGCGTGTAGTCATACATTGCTTGCATGCCTGCTTCACGCCCATAGCCAGATGTTTTCATGCCGCCAAAGGCTGCAATAGGTGAGATAACGCGATAAGTGTTAAGCCAGACAATCCCAGCCTTAATAGCATTGACCATACGCATCCCGCGTTTTCCATCGCGTGTGAAAATACCTGCAGCAAGCCCATGTTTGGTGTCATTCGCCATGCTGATTACTTCATCTTCATCACTAAAACGAAGTACCGATAAAACTGGCCCGAAAAGTTCAGTATCGACAATGGTCAAGTCCTGACGTGGGCATTCTATGATGGTGGGCTCAAAATAAAGCCCATCTTTGTCTGCCCGTTTACCGCCTGTTATGATAATGCCACCTTCATCAACGGCCTTTGCCACTTGAGCCTCAATATGGTCGATTTGTGCAGGTGTACATAAAGGCCCCATTTCAGTTTCATCA
>CBFIAO010000150.1:0-3011 GCA_965660595.1 Puniceispirillales bacterium (SeqCode)
CCTTGAGCGTTACCACCTCCGTCGGGGCCATCAGGAAAGCCAGGCGCATAGACACGAATCTCAATGCCATCAACATATCCCTGGTCAAGCCGAGCCGTGATAGGAAGAACAAAAAAGCCTCCACTAATAAACCCTGCAAGATCAACCGGCGTATCATCAACATCAACAAGCACAAGCTTATCTACACCGCGTTCAAAATTATTGATCGTATCTAGGCTATCAACACCTACCCATGAAGACCCATCACTTGAGAAACGATAGATAACCGTATCCGCACCGTCACCAAGGGTGATGGTGTCTGCGCCATAACCACCAATCACCACATCACCATGGGACGAGGTCGTGATAGTATCTCGCTTATTACCACCTTGGATCAATTGCGGGCCGCTCGCGCCAGATAGGTCAAGCACATTCTCATCATTAGGTGATAGATTTTCCGCCAATGTAAATGCTGTTGCGTCCACAATGGTTATTGGGCCTGATGGTGTTGCCGCAATTGACGCGACATCCAGTGCAACCTCAATACTTTCGGCATGCCCCTCACCGTCAGTATACGTCACACGCACACCGATTGTTTGGCCTGCATCCGTGATGGTATAACTAGCACCAGTGGCGCCAGTTATATCCGCACCACCAACAAGATACCATTGATAGCTTGGCGTGCCATCACCATCAGGGTCTGAACTGTCCAAATTAGCCGTCAAGGTATCACCAACGGTTGGCGCGGCAACATCACTGTCTGAAGTAATGCTAAACGTGGCATCACCATCATTAACGGCTGCGGCTGGAATATTAACACCGCCAGACGTCACTTCTTCATCCGTGCCGCTATCATCCGTATACGTAACCGTTACCGTGATAGCTGCACCCAAATCAGCAGCCGTCAAGAGGTATAACGCTGCTGTTGCAGACGCAATATCAACGCCGTCACGTTTCCACTGATAGCTTGGCGTGCCATTACCATCAGGGTCTGGCGTGCCAACACGAGCGTATAAAGTTGACCCTTCACCCAAGGATGACACATCTGAAATATGTTCTGCAACACCGCTATCACTGTCATCAATGACATAACTTGCATCACCTTCATCAAGATCAGTAACCGCAATCGTGACAGCCTGTTCAACAGGATTGAGCGAACCTGACGTGGCCACCACGTTAAAGCTATAGCTGTCCTTATCTTCATGATCAGGCGTGGTTGCAGCCTTAAACGTAACTTCACCAGAAGTTTCATCAATGTCAAAGAGCCCTGCATCAGCACCGCTTAATGACCAGACAATCGCGTCAACATCTGCCGTACCAACCGCTGTATAGATAACGGCATCAGCTGCAACTTCTGTATTCTCGGCAAGTGCCGTACCTGTTGCACCTGACGTAATAACTGGCGCCACATCATTAACATCACTTACCGCAATATTAACCGTGGTATCTGCACTATCTGTGCCGTCAGTAACTGATAGCGTCAAGGTAACCGTAGTAACAGCCTCTGCATCAAGACCACCACCTTCATAGGTAATGGCGCCAGTGCCTGGATCAATGACAAAGCCTGTGACATCATTACCATCTTGGTCAACCGCAGCAGTGATGCTGTAGGTCAGCGTATCACCAGTATCTGTATCTGTTGCCGTTACTGAACCAACCGCTATTGCTGTCCCTGAACCATCTTCATTTTCAGCAATGCTGAGGTCCGTTGGAACAGTATCAAATACAGGCGCAGTATTAGGGGCAACAGGTGCAGTAACTTCGTAACCAAGACTGCCTTCACCCATTAGATTAGGTAAAACAGACAGATCAATGATGTGTCCTCTTCCATAATCAAAATTAACGTCAGTTGTCCCATCTCCATTATCAATAGCAACCAAACTGAGGAAATCTTCCCATGTTAGTCGCTCATCAAACGTGATAGTCACAAAACCTTGTGCCAATCGGCCTGCACCATATGTGCCTGCATCTTGGAAGTGGAAGGTAACTCCTGTTAAGAAGAAATCATACCCGCCAGCACCATCATCTTCGAAATCAAAGTTTGGTGTCACAACAAGTAAATCATCGTGACTTGACTCTTTGTTTGCGCCGCTCACATGGGCTAAAAATCCTTCAAGCGTTGAAAGTTCAGCTTCATCACTAACGGTCTGCAACTTAAATGTATCTTCACCACGCTTGAATCCTACAATACCGTCGCCACCATCAGATGCGGTAAATGTTGTCCCTGAAGCAAAATTATAGACAACTGTATCTTGACCAGCGCCATCACCATCGCTGGTATCAGCATCAAGAACAATCGCATCATCCCCTAAGCCACCAGTAATAATGTCTGACCCTTGGGCAGCTGTAATGTCATCATTGTCATCGCCAGTATCAATAATCAAACTTCTAGCATCTGATGAAAAGTTGACAACGTTAGCAGCACTTACAGGCGTTGCAGCAATAGTCTCAACATCTGCCACTTCGCGTACATCAATATTAAAATTGACAGCAACGTTATTGACATTTGTCCCATCAGAAACCGTCAACGAAAGTCCATCCAGAGCAACTTGGTTGCTAATTGTGAGGCTAATGCGTCCGTCGAGTATATCTTGATGCGTAAATGTGCCGCCTGCAATAAGCGGTGAACTATCTACTGATAATACCGCACCTGCAGGCACTTGAGTAATTGTGTACTCAACATCTGCTGGGGCCACTGGTGTAACGTCACCGTCATCAAAATTGAGATTGCGCGTAGTTAATACTATAGGGCCGGTATCACCATCATTAATAGTAAGAGACGATGAAATAATACTTGGGGCAAGATCATTAATATCTGTAAGGCTGACAGAAAAAGTATGTTCTGCACTTTCAGTACCAACCGTAGCACGGACCGTGACCAAGAAGCTTTGAAGCGCTTCCCTATCTGCATTAGACTTGAGCGTAACTTGGCCAGCACCGTCGATGCCTACATACTCACCCCCAACCGTAACTTCATAATTGACTGTTTGACCGTCCACATCTGGTGTGGCGGTTGCGTCAAAAATAACGCT
>CBFIAO010000151.1:0-3001 GCA_965660595.1 Puniceispirillales bacterium (SeqCode)
TTCTTCAGCAAGGTCTTCTGCACCAACAATATCAGCGCCAGCAGCTTTCGCTTCTTCTGCCTTATCGTCACGTGCAAACACGGCAACGCGCATTGTTTTACCTGTGCCATGAGGCATCGCGATGACACCGCGCACCATTTGGTCTGAATGACGTGGATCAACACCAAGGTTCATTGAGATTTCAATCGTCTCATCAAACGTTGCTGATGCGTTTTGCTTTACAAGACCAATTGCTTCTTCGAGGTTGTAAAGTTTTGCGCTGTCGATGCTTTCATACGCCGCTTTAAGTTTTTTGCCCGCCATAACTTACTCCGTTACTTCGAGGCCCATTGAGCGGGCCGAACCAAGAACCATCTGAACTGCACCATGTTGGTCAATAGCATTCAGATCGCTCATTTTTTTATCTGCAATTTCACGAACCTGATCCATGGACACGCTGCCTGCGACAGCACGGCCTGGAGTCTGGCCACCTTTAGGAAGACCTGCAGCCTTCTTAAGGAAGAAGCTGACTGGTGCCTGCTTCATTTCAAATGTGAATGATTTATCCTGATACACAGTGATGGTCACTGGCACAGGCATATTCTTTTCTAGGCTGTCTGTAGCTGCATTAAATGCCTTACAGAATTCCATGATGTTTACGCCGCGCTGACCCAAAGCTGGACCAACAGGTGGTGATGGGTTTGCCCCGCCAGCAGGAATGTTCAGTTTGATGTAACCTTCAATTTTCTTAGCCATTGTTCAGTCCCTTGGATCATTATCGGTAAAACGTACCGACAGTATTGGATCAGATTTTTTCTACCTGTGAATATTCAAGGTCAACCGGCGTGGACCGCCCGAAAATAGATACCGTCACTTTTAGACGTGCCTTATCTTCATCAACCTCTTCAATATAGCCGTTGAAAGATGCGAATGGGCCGTCTGATACACGCACCTCTTCACCAATTTCAAACAGAATATTGCTTGATGGACGCTCAACACCTTCCGTCATCTGCTTGATCAGACGTTCGGCTTCGCGTTCAGTGATTGGAACAGGCTTTCCGTTTGCGCCAAGGAAGCCTGTAACTCGATTCTGTGACTGGACAATATGCCAGGACTGATCGGTCAGTTCCATCTTGACGAGCAAGTAGCCCGGGAAAAATTTACGTTCTGAGGATACCTTGGCACCACGGCGAACTTCAGTCACTTCTTCAGTAGGCACAAGCACATCTTCAATCTGGTCTTCCAGACCATAACTGATGGTTTGTTCTCTGATTGACTGTGCCACTTTGTTTTCGGACCCCGAAAACACGTGAACAACATACCAACGCTTTGCCATTACATCATCTCTCAATGATAGAGGAGCCATGGCTGACCAAGGCTCCGGAACCAAAAAAACCAACATAATCAAATGACTATGTTAGATAACTGTTTATCCGCCCAAACCTAAAACAAGCTGCACCAGATTCGACAGAACCCAATCCACAAGCAAAAAGAACGCAGCCGCAATGAACGTCATCACTAAGACCGTTAAGGTCGCAGATAGCGTATCGCGGCGCGAAGCCCAAGAAATCCGGCTAATTTCTTGCCTAACCTGCCTTACAAATTGTGCGGGTGACACTCTAGCCATGACGTCTTTCTCGCGCAAGCATTTAAGTTTAAACAAAACAATATCCACCCCCAATACCTGTTGCATCAACATCAGCGTCGCAGCAGATAAAGACAAAGTGGATTGGGCCTTCTACCCTAGCCGCCGCAGATATGCAAGCCCCAAGAGGCGAATTTTAATAACTTTTATAGATCATTAGCCTTATCGGCTTGGGGGTATTCACGCTTATCCGATTAATCCAGCAGCTTCGGCAAGACTGCCAACAATGTGGTGAGGGCGTTCTGGTAAGTCATCCCATGTTTTACCTGCACGATTCACCCAAATTGTCTTGAAGCCAAAGCTGCCTGCACCGGCAATATCCCAGTTATTTGAAGAAAAGAACGTCACGTCACTGGCGGCACACCCGAAATGGTCAGTCACCAATGCATAAACTTTTGGATCAGGCTTGTAAATTTTTAGCGCATCAACGCTGAGCACAGCATCAAGTAGTGATCCAATACCAGATGACGTTAAGCCACGTTCCAGCATGTCGGGGCTGCCATTGGACAACGCGGCCAGCTTGTGCCCTTTGTCTTTAAAGGCAGTGAGCTGGGCCGTAACTTCATCATAGGCCGTAAGGTCAAGATATAGGTTTAAGAGATGTTCACACAATTCAGGATCATTAAGGCCCATTTCACCCATCGTAACATCTAATGCTTCGGTAGTTATTTGCCAAAACGGAACATAACGGCCCATCAATGACCGAAGCCATGAGTAACTTAGCTGGCGCTGACGCCACCCTGCCGCAAGATGCATCCAGTTTTGCGCAAAACTCTGGTCACCTTCTGCCTCTTTGCGTGCCGCCATTTCACGTGCAGCTGCGTCAACATCTAGCAATGTGCCATAAATATCAAAGACAAGTGGCATGATTGGGACCTTTCTTTTGGTGTTTAATTAACTCTAAGACCTGATGGTGAGGAAGTCAAAACGCGTACCCATATGGTGACGATCTCATTTATATAAATGGGTTATATTAATGGCGGCGCTGGTTACTGGCGGCGCTGGTTACTGGCGGCGTTGGGCCCATTCACTGATTTTATCTTGGGCAGCAAAGAAACCCACCACAAAAGGCATAAACCATGGGGTGCCGTTATATAAAGGCACTGGTGCTGGCGGGGTATTGTTAAAGACGCTTGGAGGGACACCATTAGGCCCACCTGTTACGCCCAACGCAAGCTCTGCTGTTTTTTTGCCAAGCCAACGTGCCCAAACCGTGCCCGAACCTGCATAACCTGCAGCATAGTAAACACCATCAGATTGAAACATCCCAGGCAAGAGACGCCGATTAAACGCCACATTGCCGAGCCAGCAATATTCAATGTTAGTATCGCTGAGTTGCGGCAACATATCGGTGAGCTTATTCCTTAAGAAACGGAA
>CBFIAO010000152.1:0-2984 GCA_965660595.1 Puniceispirillales bacterium (SeqCode)
TGAAGTGCTTGTTAAAAAAGGCATTATGATCAATGAAGAAGATGTGGAACGTATCGAAAATGAAGGTATCGACTCGATCCAAATTCGTTCAGTACTAACATGTGATACCAAAGTTGGTGTATGTGGTGCGTGTTATGGTCGTGACCTAGCGCGCGGTACATCAGTGAACATTGGTGAAGCTGTTGGCGTTATCGCGGCGCAGTCTATTGGTGAACCTGGTACACAGTTGACCATGCGGACGTTCCACATTGGTGGTGCAGCGCAGCGTGGTGCTGAACAGTCCAGTATTGAAGCACCGATTGACGGTATCATCAAACTTGAAGATGCGTCATTGGTGACAGGCCCAGATGGCAAGGAAATTGTCAAAGGGCGTCATACTGATCTGATGTTAACTGATGAACAGGGACGTGAACGTTCACGTTACCGTCTGCAATATGGCTCAAAGCTGTTCTTTAATGACGGTGATAAAGTAAAAGCAGGTGCTCGTCTCGTTGAATGGGATCCATACACAATCCCAGTGATTGCCGAAGTTAAAGGTAATGTTAATTTCGTTGACTTGGTGGATGGTGTGTCCATGCGCGAAGTAACCGATGAAGAGACAGGTATCTCAAACCGTGAGGTTATTGACTGGAAGTCACAGCCGAAGGGTAAGGATCTGCGTCCACGATTAACAATGCGTGATGCTAATGGTGAAGTGCTGGAACTCAGCAATGGCCTAGAAGCACGTTACTTCCTTTCTGTCAGTGCGATTCTCTCAGTTGAGAATGGTGCTGAGGTACAGGCAGGTGAAATCCTTGCACGTATCCCGCGTGAGTCATCAAAGACACGTGATATTACAGGTGGTCTTCCGCGTGTGGCTGAACTCTTTGAAGCACGTATGCCAAAAGACTTTGCGATTATCAGTGAAACTGATGGCCGTGTTGAATTTGGCGCGGATTATAAGACCAAGCGTCGTATCCGTGTTGTGCCATTAGAAGATGAAACCGCGGCAAAGGAATACATGATTCCAAAAGGCAAGCTTCTTGCTGTGCAGGAAGGTGATGTGATCCGCCGTGGTGACTTGTTGCTTGATGGTAACCCTGTTCCGCATGACATTCTGAACATTCTAGGGGTTGAGGCGCTGGCTGAATACCTCGTTAAAGAAATTCAGGATGTGTATCGTCTGCAGGGCGTGAAGATCAACGATAAGCATATCGAAGTGATCGTCCGTCAAATGTTGCAGAAGATCGAAGTGACTGATGCTGGTGAAACAACACTACTGGTGGGCCAACAGGTTGACCGTGAAGAGTTTGATGAAGCCAACAAAGTCGCCCGTGATGAAGGTTTGCCAGAAGCGCAGGGTAGCCCAATTCTATTGGGAATCACTAAAGCGGCACTTCAGACACGTTCCTTTATTTCTGCGGCATCGTTCCAGGAAACAACACGTGTCTTGACCGAAGCTGCAGTTTCCGGCAAGGAAGACACCCTTGATGGCTTGAAGGAAAATGTCATCGTAGGTCGTCTGATTCCAGCAGGCACTGGTTCTGTCATGACGCGCCTGCGTTCAATTGCGGCATCACGTGATAAAACCCTTGCTGATGAACGTGCAGAAGAGCTTGCAGCCGCAGCATTGGCCGCCGAAGAAGCTGTCAACGAAATGGCGCAAGAAGGCGATTCTACCGACGCATAAGCCGATTCGGATAGAATGATTAAAACATTTAGAAATGCCCCGGGTAGCCTCGGGGTTTTTCATGAAAATAAAAATATGACCGGAAATGCATTTCTCCCTTGACCAAAGGCAGGGAAAACATTACTTTCCGGCAATCTTCAAAGGTGCAGGTGGTGTTTGGACGTAAAGTTGAAACAGACACTGACGCCAAAATATGAGGACATACCCGGTCTCCCGGGTTCGGTTTCATCCGCAAGGATGGTGATTAATGCCAAAGATTGGTCCACATAGGGTGGACTATTCTCCTTTGGCTAAAAACATGATGGGAAAGAGTCTGGTATGCCGACGATTAACCAGTTGATCCGCCATGGACGTCAACGTCCTTTGGCCAGAAATAAAGTTCCGGCGATGGAAGCATGTCCGCAGAAACGCGGTGTGTGTACACGTGTTTATACAACAACGCCGAAGAAACCTAACTCAGCGCTTCGTAAAGTTGCTCGTGTGCGCCTGACTAATGGTTTTGAAGTTACTAGCTATATTCCAGGTGAAGGCCATAACCTGCAGGAACACTCAGTTGTTCTTATCCGCGGCGGCCGCGTAAAAGATTTGCCGGGTGTTCGCTATCACATCATTCGCGGTACCCTTGATACTCAAGGTGTTGCTGACCGTCGCCAGCGTCGTTCGAAATACGGCGCTAAGCGTCCTAAATAAAGAGGTAGACAGATGTCACGTCGTCATAAGGCCGTTAAACGCCCTGCTATGCCAGATCCAAAGTTTGGGGACACCGTTGTTTCCAAATTCATGTCATGCCTAATGTATGATGGTAAGCGTTCTGTTGCTGAAAAGATTGTATATGGTGCATTCGACCGTATTACTGAACGTACCGGCAATGAAGCTGTGAAGGTATTCCACGATGCGCTTGAAAATGTGCGACCTAACTTGGAAGTACGTTCGCGCCGTGTTGGTGGTGCAACATATCAGGTGCCGGTTGAAGTTCGCCCACAGCGTGCACAAGCACTTGCCATCCGTTGGTTGATCGACAGCTCACGTAAGCGTGGTGAAAACACCATGACTGACCGTTTGAGTGCCGAACTACTGGATGCTGCTAATAACCGCGGTTCTGCTGTTAAGAAGCGTGAAGACACACATAAGATGGCCGAAGCGAACCGCGCTTTTGCTCATTACCGCTGGTAAATTTTAACCGTTATCTCAACAGGGACCATCGTCATGGCTAGAGAGTATACACTGGACCGCTACCGTAACTTCGGGATTATGGCGCATATTGATGCCGGTAAAACAACCACATCAGAGCGCATCCTGTATTACACAGGTAAGT
>CBFIAO010000153.1:0-2947 GCA_965660595.1 Puniceispirillales bacterium (SeqCode)
CTGACATTGATCGCTTCAATATTTGGCAGTTGGTTTTCAACCGCTTCGATGGTCTGTTCAGATACTTCAACACGAGGGTCTTCATCCAAGATATTGAGAAAATTAGTAAAATCATCACGGATTTGGTTCACGTTAACAAAATTATCGGTCAGGGTTTGTAGCTTTTCTTCGAGTTCCTGACGGCGTTGCAATAGGCCAGATAATTTTGGCTGGTTGCGATCAATTTCATTACGGAAGGCTTCGGATTGCTTTGCGGCATCTTGGTTAATACGGGTTTGCGGGATCACGAAGCTGACATTGGTGACAATGGTGCCAACGGTAAAACCGATCAATAACAGGAAGCTGAAGATCATGGCGACAATGGTGGTGCCGCGATATTCACGCAGAAAACGTCGGCGCGAAAACCGCGTTTGTATCAATTTCTTCTTATAATTGATGGTGGCACGTTCAGCTTGCTGCTTTCGACGTGACCGTTTTTTAGGCGTTTCTGCAATATCTGCCGCATCTGCCGCAGGGGTGATCGGCATGGATGACGCCGCGCCGCGGTTGATATTGACCAATGAAAATGGATTTGAAAGCGCTTCTTTACTGGCATGGTCAGGCTTAGTGTCACCGCCAATGTTGCTGGATGCGCTGGATTGTGTAACTGTTGCCGCTGCATCAGCATCAAGCCCAGTATCTAGATTGGTATCTAGATTTGCATGAGCCATGATGTCTTGAGCGGTAGGGTGTGTGATATCCGTGATCGGCTTGGGGGTCAGGGCGCTGAGGTCTTCTTTCAGCTTTTTTAGCAACACCGAGGTATCAACTGCGGTGTCATCGGTATTGTGACGGTGCGGGAACAGTTTTTTGCTGAGGTCACGCAAGAGGTTCAACATGCCGTCAGATGGCGGTTGGTCCAGATCACGCGTGGTTGATGGCGCATCACTTGCGCTGCTGCTGCGGCTACCATAGCCCAATCTGTCCGATAGCTTTTTGAGTAAGCTGCGGGTTTCAGGCATCAGCAGGTCAGCAGATAGGTTGGCGGCCATATCAGCTGATGATGTTTGTTCAGGTTGTATCGTATGATGGGCGGCCGAAGTGGCGGCTGCTGGGGTAGCGACTGGGGTGGCTGCTGGGGTGGCGGCTAAAGGCGTTTTGCGCCGAAATAGTGAGGGAAGACGTGCCATTATTCCGTAATCGCCAAGGTGCCAGAAAGGGTGAATTGAATAAAATCATCTTGGGTGTCGGTGGCCACGCTGATGCCATCAATCAGGCCAGATGCCGCCAGTTCATTTTGAAAAAAGAAGATCACTTTGTCGCTTTGCGCATAACCTGTTATTTCGATGACATTCGATTCAACAATGGTCATGGAGGCCAATTCAGCGCCTTCAGGCATTAAGTCAGGCAAGGTTTCAAGCAGATACGTCTTGCCCGAAGGGTTGCGGACCGTGCGCATTAGGTCAATGTTACGGCCAGAGACCTTGAGGCCTTCGGTGGCGCCGTCAAGCCGCGCCTTGATATTGGCGGCATCGGTTCGCAGGTTTTCAAAGTCACGGCTGATGCGCTGACTTTCAAAGAATTGCGGCAGCACAACACCGCCCGTCCACACCCCAAGCAGGAGCACCATAACGGCAAAAATACGGGTGAAGGTTTTGGTCATGACGCCAAATTGGCGATTGCGCCTGAGGGATTTATATTGCTGTAACATATTCACCGTCATGATGGTCTGGCGGCGTTCATCATAAATATCAAGCTTCTGAAGCGCCGCACCAAGCGCAGATGTCAACACAGATGGATTTTCATAAGTGTCAGCATAGGCCATGACTTCTTTGGTCATGTTCATGCGTTGAAGCGGATTCCAAATAGCAATAGGCGCAAGGTCAAAATGTTTATCAAGAATAGGAACAATATTGTTGCAGCGTGAATAGTCCGACACAAGATAGACCATGGTAAAGGGCTGGAAATCTTGCTCTTCTTGCAAATATAACACCGCTTGCTTGATGATATTTGCGACACGGCCTGCGACTTCGTCCCAAAACTCACCTTCAAGCTCACCAGCTTCTTCGGCTTGTTCAAGCAAGACAAGGTCAAATTCGCTGATCTCTAGTTTGACGGAATGTATTTTGTTGCGGTCAAAGGCCACACATTGCGAGACATGATTGGTGATCTGAACAACAACTTGGTTTTGACGCTGTTCATCTAGGGGCAGGGTGGCATGGCGAAGGTTAGCAATCGCCAGCGGTTCAGGTTCAAGATAAACAGGGTTTAAATGTGCCGCCAGCACGAGATCCATCCAGGGTTGGACCTGGTTTTCTTCGGCAAAGCACAGCAGGACGCGTGTCAGGTCATCATTTTCAGAAATGACCATTATTTGATATTCAAGCACCGGATTTTCAAGCTTGGCGAGGTCAGGTTCATTTTCGATCCAGAAATCAATCTCACGCGCTTCTTTGGCCAATTCTTTGGCTGACATAAAGGGCAGATTGATGATGCGGGTCTGGATGATCTGGCCCGGGATGCAGATGGATGCATCAACGGCGGTGAGGTTAGCTTCAGCTTTAGCGGCGCGGATAGCATCAGCAATCATGTCTTGACTGCGCTGGATATTCCGAACATCAACCATGCGCGGAAGGCCAATGCTTTTGAGGGTAATGACGTCAATACGGTCACCATTAGCCCGCAATTCCACCAGCGACACCGCTTGCGGATGCACCTTAATGGCCACCAATTCGTCAGGTTGACCACCAATGGGTTTCAGCAGTTTTGCAAATTGTGCAAGTGAACTAGCCATACCACCCTTGCCTTATTGATGTTTGTGCTGATAAATTAAAGCCGTTCAGTGGGGTATGGTCTTCATGACCTGCTGAATTAAAGGTTGCTTTGTCCATATGCATACAACATGGGCGAACGCGGCGTGATGATGAAACCAGACGCGCATATGGCGCCAGATGCGATGTTAGAATAG
>CBFIAO010000154.1:0-2941 GCA_965660595.1 Puniceispirillales bacterium (SeqCode)
TGATGACCGATGATGCGTGGAACCTGCCTTATGTGCGCATTGCAACATCCATCACACGATTTCAAAACACTTATGCAGATGGTGAAGACGGCCTGATTGTCGAAGACTTGGTGGTTGATCCATATAATGTTACCCAAGCCGAAGCTGACATTGCGCGTGACATTGCGCTGAGCAAGATTGAGCTGAAGAACGGGTTGATCAATCAAGATGGGTCCGACACGCAAATTTCGATTATCTTCCGCCTGCCTGGCAAAGACCTGACGCGTGAAATTCCAGAAATTATGGAAGAAACTATCCCGATGGTCGAACGCTACCGCGCTGAATATCCAGACATCACGTTCCAATATACTGGCAGCGTTGCGGTGGGGTATCAGTTTAATGTTGCGTCACAAGATGATGGTGCGACCTTAACGCCAATGATGTTGATCACAATGTTGGCGATTGTTGGAATTTTGCTGCGGACCATCACTGGTGTTATTGGCGTTACGGTGGTGGCGATTTTATCTGCGCTTATCTCCCTCGGCTCACTCGGATGGACATATATTCCACTTAATTCAGCAACGGCATTGGCGCCATTGATGATCATCACGCTGGCGGTGGCCAGTACCGTGCATTTGTTGTCATCAGCACGCCAGACAGCAGAATTTACGGCGGACCGAAAAGAATGGGCGCGAAAAGCGGTTGCTGATCATGGCTTGGCGATCACGATTGCATGTTTGACCACCGCGATCGGGTTTTTATCATTAAACTTTTCTATCTCACCGCCGTTCAGGCAGTTGGGAAACATGGTAGCGGCAGGGATGCTGGGCGTGTGGATTTATACCCTTACCTTATTGCCTGCGATGATCGTGTGGATGCCAGCAAAGCAAAAAGCCAAAGCGGCGGGTATTGATAAATTCATGCGGAGCTTTGGTGAATTTGTGATCCGTCGCCAACGTGCGTTGCTGGTTGGGATTCCGGTCTTGATCGTGGCGCTTGGTGCCGGGATTTCACAGATTAAGCTGGAAGATGATTTCCTGCGTTATTTTGATGAACGTTATGAAATGCGTCAGGCGACTGATTATTTTGAAAACAATATTGGCGGGCTTAACGTGCTGGAATATGCACTGGAGACCGGTGAAGAAAGCGGCATTAATTCACGTGAATATTTGGAAAAGGTTGAAGCCCTTACTGAATTTTTGCGGGCGCAGCCTGAGATCAGCAATGTGCGGTCAATTACGGATATCGTCAAACAGCTGAATAAAAGCATGAATGCTGACAACCAAGCGTTCTATCGTCTTCCAGATAGTGATGATGAGGTGAGCCAGTATCTGTTCTTATATGAATTGTCGCTGGGCTATGGCATGGACCTGACTGACCAGATTAATATTGACCGGTCAGCGGTACGGATTACGGCTTATGTGCCGAACACCACCACCGCATCCATGATCGAACTAGATGGCCGGATCCAAAACTGGTTTGAAGAAAACGCACCTGAGTTGCAGTCACCTGTCACTGGACAGACCCATGTCTATACGATGATTTCAGCACGTGATGTGCCTGCGATGTTGCAGGGAACTGTGCTGGCGTTGGTCTTTATTTCGTTGATTATTTTGTTTGTGCTGAAAGATGTTCGCCTTGGGTTAATTAGCCTTGTGCCGAACCTCGTGCCAGCGGCCATGGCCTTTGGGCTATGGGGGTATTCAGTTGGGACGGTCACGTTGGCGGTATCGGTTGTGGTTGCCATGACGCTTGGTATTGTCGTTGATGACACGGTGCATTTCATGCTGAAATATGCTGATGCGAAAAAGCGCGGCGAGACGTCAGAAGATGCGGTCCGTTACGCCTTTAAGTCTGTTGGGATGGCATTGACCGTGACCTCCATCGGGCTTGTCCTCGGCTTCTTTATTTTGGGGATGTCCGGCTTTGCCGTGAACCGCGACTTGGCACGGCTGACGGCGGTAACGCTCAGCTTTGCGCTGTTTGTGGATTTCCTATTCCTGCCACCACTTTTAATTTGGATTGATAAGATGAAAAACAACATGAACAAGTCTGCCGGTAAAGGCACAGCAGCAGCAGTGATCGCAGCAGTATTGGCCCTGCCCATCGGATTGATGGCACTGCCTGCAGAAGCATCTAGCGAAAAAGGGCTTGAGATCGCCACCGAACAAAGCAACCGTGATAATGGTTGGGGTGATTTCGAAGTTGTTGGGAAAATGGTGCTGCGGAACAAAGCCGGCAAGGAAAGTGTCCGCGAATTTAAAACCATGACGTTGGAAGAAGTTGATCCATCTGTTGGTGATAAATCTGTCATCGTTTTCACCAAGCCACGAGATGTGCGCGGTACGGCATTGCTGACCCATTCTAATATCGAACCGAATGACGACAACCAGTGGTTGTTCTTGCCTGCGTTAAAGCGGGTGAAGCGTATATCATCATCTAACCGCACCGGAAAGTTTGTTTCATCAGAGTTTTCCTATGAAGACTTGGGCAGTGAAGAAATTTCCGACAATACGTATAACTGGGTTGAGGATATGCCATGCCCGGGTATGGACAGCTTAACCTGCGCCAAGATTGAGATCATGCCGAAGAATAAAAAGTCAGGATATTCAAAGCGGGTTGCGTTTATTGATATGGATGAATACCGCACGCAGCAAATCGAATATTATAACCGCCGCGGTGACCTTGAAAAAATCCTGACCTTTAGTGATTACCGTCTTTACATGGATAAGTTCTGGCGTGCGCATCAGATGGATATGGCGAATGAACAGACCGGCAAATCCACATCATTATTATGGGATGAATACACCTTCGATGCGGGCATTAACGCAAAGACCTTTGAGCCAAAGTCGCTGCCGAAAGTGGCACGTTAATATCTTAAGGATTAGCGATTAATGATGAATAGCATGCTGAAATATACGGCATTAAAGGTGGTGCCGTTTGCGGCCCTAATGATGACCAG
>CBFIAO010000155.1:0-2941 GCA_965660595.1 Puniceispirillales bacterium (SeqCode)
TGGAAGATGTCGGGCGGCATAACGCAGTGGATAAAGTCGCGGGGTGGATGTTCCTTACTGGCGTGTCGGGGGCAGATAAGCTGTTTTACACCACTGGACGGCTGACGAGTGAGATGGTGCTGAAAACCGCCGCCATGGGGATACCTATCTTGATATCACGGTCTGGGTTCACCGAAAGCGGTGTTGAACTGGCACGGCAGGTCGGGTTGACCTTGATTGGGCGGGCGCGGGGCAAGCGGTTCACCGTGTTGTCTGGGGCGGAACGCGTGGTCTATGACCTTAAGGCAGATGATCTTGATGACCATGATGTCCATGCAGGGGATGATGCGTCACCGCAACGCAAAGCATCACGGAGTGGGGCTGGTGCCCGTGGTTCTGGTGCCAGTACGTCTGGTAATGGGCGCGCATAATGCAGGATACTTCAGATAAGGTTAAGGTGGGTCAGGTTAATGCAGGTCAGGTTAAGGCGGGTCAATTGATGGCGGCCGTGCTGGCTGGTGGTGAAGGCCGACGCATGGGCTATGTGCATAAACCATTGATCGAGGTTGGTGGGAAGTCGGTGATGCGCCACATCATGACACGGCTTGCACCGCAAGTTGGCAAGATCATCATCAATACTAATGCGTCTTCGGCGCTTTATAATGCCTTTGATGCTGAGGTGGTGCCTGATCTGATGGACGTGAAGCTGGGGCCGTTATTAGGGGTGCTGACGGCGATGGATTGGGCGGCCATGAACATGACCGCGACCACACATATCTTGACCTTGCCTGGGGATGCACCGTTTATCCCACGTGATTTGGCGGATGAGATGCTGGCGGCATTAAACACAGCGATACATCATGCAGAAGGTGACAGCGCCCCGATATTGGCGCGCGCAAGCTCCATGGGGCGGACGCATCCGGTGATTGGGATTTGGCCGATTACCTTGCGCGCAGAACTGCGTGACCAGTTGATCAACAACGATGTTCGGAAAATTGACCGCTTTACGGCAGATTATAAGGTGGTTGATGTGTCCTTTGATGGCGTGCCTGACCCGTTCTTTAATATTAACACAGCAGAAGATGCCGCCATGGCAGACCGTATCTTAACCGACAAACCTGCCACGATTTAAGCCAGCGCAAGATAATCGCGTGATCAGGCTTTGCAAATTCACCGAAATAGGCGTAAAAACCGTCTATCGCATAATGATATGATGATGAGATTAAGATGAGCAGTGACACAGCTTTAGACGCAGCACGCCATATGGGCGATATCTACAAGACAGCGATTGATAAATTTAGCGCAAGTCTGGATATGTCTTTTGCGGATGCGGTGGATATGCTGATGGCATCTGATGGTCATGTGATTGTCTGCGGCATGGGGAAGTCTGGACTGTTTGGGCGTAAGATTTCAGCCACGCTGGCATCAACCGGCACGCCATCCATCTTTCTGCATCCGGCGGAAGCTATCCATGGTGATCTGGGCAAAGTGCGCAAAGGTGATGTGCTGGTCCTGATTTCTAATTCTGGTGAAACGGAAGAAATTTTGCGCCTGCTGACGCCATTACGGCGGCTGGACGCAAAGATCGTTGCCATGACGGGTGATGTTAACTCAACATTGGCAAAGCATGCACATACCGTGCTGGATATTGCCGTTGACCGTGAAGCATGCCCATTAAACCTTGCCCCGACCACATCTGGCCTAATAACATTAGTGATGGGTGATGCGCTGGCCATTGCGTTGATGGAAAAGCGCGGTTTTCAGCCTGAAGATTTTGCGCGGACACATCCTGGTGGCTCGCTCGGGCGGCGGCTGTTGAGCACCGTGCAAGAGCATATGTTTACTGAAGGGCTGCCGTTTGTCGCGCCAGATGACGTGATGAAAGATGTCATCATGACCATGACGCAAGGCCGCTTGGGCGTGGCGCTGGTGGGCAGCCATGACAAGCTGGAAGGTATTATCACTGATGGTGACCTGCGCCGTGCCATGATCGAAAATGATGATGTCATGAATGCATCTGCCCAGTCGGTGATGACGGCAGGGCCATTAACGATCAAGCCTGACGCCAGCATGGGTGAAGCCGAAGAACGCATGCAAGAAGCACGTATTCAATGCTTGGTTGTGGCAGATGAAGATGCGCATGTCGTGGGCGTTGTCCAAATTTTCTAACATATCGAGATGGGCCGCAATAAGGCTGAAGGATGATCATGCGCCTGAGTGATTTTGATTACAACTTGCCGTCAGCACAGATCGCGGCAGCACCAGCGGAACCGCGTGATGCGGCCAAGATGTTAGACCTGCGCGATGCCATTAATGGCGGCGGTTTCACCGATCGTGTGGTGCGTGACTTGCCAGACTGCCTTGAAGAAGGTGATCTGCTGGTGGTGAACAATACCCGCGTCTTGCCAGCACGGCTGATAGGAAAGCGCGGTGAGGCGAAGATCAACATCACCTTGCATCAACGTGCTGATGCGAAGATATGGCGTGCCTTTGCCAAGCCAGCAAAGAAGTTACGGCTGGATGATCTGGTGGTGTTTTCAGATGATTTAACCGCCACCGTCGTCGCGATTGGTGATGATGGTGAGCGCAGCCTTGAATTTTCAAAAGCAGGCGCAGATTTAGATAACGCGTTGGAAGATGTGGGGGTGATGCCATTGCCGCCTTACATCCCCCGGCCTGACGGTATTCAGGATGAAGATGCAGATAATTACCAAACCATGTTCGCGGCCCATAATGGCGCCGTTGCCGCCCCAACGGCAGGGCTTCATTTCACCCCGGAATTGATGGCGCGGATCAAGGCGCGCGGTGTTGAAATTGCCGAGGTGACGTTACATGTCGGGGCAGGGACGTTTCTGCCGGTGAAGGTGGATGACGTGCGCGACCATAAAATGCATACAGAATGGGGTGAGATTTCAACCGAAACCGCCGCCAAGATTAATGCTGTGAAAGCCAGTGATGGGCG
>CBFIAO010000156.1:0-2906 GCA_965660595.1 Puniceispirillales bacterium (SeqCode)
GCTTACGGTCTAGTGTATATTGACGTGCCGCATGCCAACAGAACTCTGCTGCCCCCATGGTGCCCCATGAAATGCCATAACGTGCTTTATTCAGGCATGAAAACGGACCTTTCAGCCCTTGTACCTCGGGGAAGATATTATCTTCAGGCACAAACGCGCCATCCATCATGATAGATCCTGTGATGGAGGCACGAAGTGATAATTTTCCCTTAATCATCGGCGTATCAAACCCATCGCCAGCAACCTTGCGATCGACGATAAATCCGCGAATAACACCATCCAGCTTTGCCCAAATGACGGCAATATCGGCAATAGGTGCGTTTGAAATCCACATCTTTGATCCCGTCAGCTTATAGCCGCCATCAACTTTTTCAGCACGGGTGACAAGTGATCCAGCGTCAGACCCATAATCAGGCTCAGTCAGCCCAAAACAACCGATATATTCTCCGGTGGCGAGCTTAGGCAGATAGGCTTGTTTTTGCGATTCAGTTCCAAACGCATTAATCGGGTGCATGACTAATGACGACTGCACTGACATCGCTGAACGATAGCCACTATCAATGCGTTCAATTTCGCGTGCAGCCAGGCCATAACACACATGGTTCATGCCGGCGCCGCCATATTCGGTTGGGATCGTTGGCCCCAAAAGGCCTAGCTCGCCAAATTGGCGCATCATGGATTTATCAAAGGCTTCATCACGATAGTCGCTGATAACGCGTGGCAACAATTGGTCATTGGCAAAACGGCGTGCCATTTCCATGACCATCCGCTCATCTTCACTTAACTGATCTTCAAGATGAAACGGGTCTTCCCAATTGAATTCTGCTTTAGACATTTTTTATCTCCATAACTATACATTCAATCTAGTCATCACTAGACAATGCGGCAATACCCTGCGACAATTAATCGGTCGATTTTATAGAGGTTAAACATGCGTATTTTCGCCATCATCGCAGCTTTTATGTTCTCACTTTCTTTTGCTGCGTCAGCAAAGGCAAGTTCGATTATTGAACTTGCTGACCATACAATCAGTTATGAAAGCGGGTTTATTGACCCTGACACGTTAAATGGCGAAGCTCGTAATGTTGTCCTGCGTGATAAATCGCGCCGTGATGTTAACATTTTTATTGATGAATATGCGTTCACCAGCCGCAATGACGGCGATCTTCTGATCATTGATAATCTTGTATTTAATGGCATGACCATTATCACATCGGATGATGTTAAGTTTACGGTTGAAAATTTTGCATGGACCGGTGGTCAAATTGACGGCAACTGGCTTGATGCAATTTTTAATGGTGCGGTAGGCCAGCATTCATTCTTTAATGATATCGGCAAGATTTCTGTTAATAACTTGGTCGCCAGCGGGGCAGGCAGCACCGTGTTCACGATTGATAATATCTATGTCAATTCTGCTGAAATGGCGAATAACCCATATGAAAACCTGCCGATCAGCGATGTCAGTTTTGAATTTAGGAATATTTATATTCCATTAGAAGTCGCCGAAGATGAAGAATTTGTTCAAGGCATGAAGGCCCTAGGTCTTGATGGCATTAAATTCAGCCTTGCGCTATCAGGTAAAAACGTCTTTGTTGAAGATCGCATCAACACCAACCTTGCCTTATTCATTACGGCTGAAAAAATGGCTGAAATGCGGATGACACTTGGCCTAGGCACCAGTGACCTCATTTTGTCGGAACTCAATCGCATGGTGACCACCGAAGACCTCGAAGATATCGGTGATATGTATATCGAAATGATGATGGTTGGCCTGTTCTTCAACAACATGGACATCATCCTCAGCGATAAGGGCATACTTGATGTCATGATTACTGATTTTGCCGCCCAAAATAGCATCAACCGTGACCAAGCCATCTCCTTATTGATGGATAGTGTCGCATCTGTTATTGGCGTGGTAGCCCCGAACACATATCGACAGATTGCACCGCCAATGCGCAGCTTCTTGTCGGAGGGCGGCACACTTTATCTTGGCCTAAACCCAACCCAGCCTGTGCCTGCGGCCAGCATGTTTGGTATCATTGCACTTCCAGACCAAGCCAAAGATCTATTGGGCCTAAGCATTAACCACACAAAATAAGTTTATCAATTCAATTAACACCCACCGTGTTGTGGGTGTTTTTTTATGTTCGCCAATCTTGTTATGCTGGAATGCCTTGATAATCGTAGCTGTCCAAGCTCACATCACCAGCCCAGACATAGATGGACATAAACGCTTTTTCTGCTGTTTTGGTGGCATGCGGCAACATTGAGGGGTGATAAGACTCTTCACCTGCTATGGCTAGGCGATACGGTGCGGTTCCGCGTATCCAGTAGGCTTCACCCGCTAACATTTTAAAAGTTTCTTCGGCGGCATGGGTGCGGATACCATACTCAGTATGCGGCAGAATCCCATAAAGCCCGATCCGCACATGATCAGCCGTGCAAAGACCATTTGGCCCCACCAACTCAACATGCGCTTTTTTCACGCTATGGGCGATATATAACGGATCGGTTGATGTTTGCGGCGGTGTCCAGGTAAACGGAATTTGCGTGATAAGACGGCACACGTCATGGGCATCATCAGCTGCCATCACGTCAAGAAAGGGTTGGGGCAGGGGCGTGCCACCTTCGATGGATGGTAAAGGCCCTGACGCCGCCTTGGTAAGTGCCGCACGCGCCACATCATCAATTGCATTTGGCCCGTTAAACACCTCGGCCAATGCTAAGTAAAGCGTGTTAAGCCCACCATTTTTCACGCCACTTTTCACGCCAGTTGCATCATCGTTTATAAAAGGGGTCATCATGCCCTCCATCTTGTCTTGTCTTGTCTTTACGCTGAATATGTTTGTGACCCTTGGCAAGAAAAATTTACCTACCTCATCTTGAAACCCCCATGCCGCAACAAA
>CBFIAO010000157.1:0-2883 GCA_965660595.1 Puniceispirillales bacterium (SeqCode)
ATACTAGCCTTGGGTAAAGCCGCAGGGCCAATGGCGGCGGCATGCAGAAATGCAGGGTTGGCCGCACCCGGCATCATCATTACCCATGATGAGACGGTAAATGTACCTGGGTTTAAGGTGTTTATTGGCGGGCATCCTGTCCCTGATGAAGGCAGCGTGAAGGCAGCAGATGCCGCGATATCATTTTGTGAAGACTTAACAGAAGATGACCATTTATTGGTGCTGGTAAGTGGTGGCGGGTCTGCCTTGATGACAAAACCTGCGCCCGAATTAACCCTTGATGATAAGATGACGATTAACCAAGCCTTGCTGAAAAGTGGGATGGATATTCATCAGATGAACATCATCCGTAGGCTTGCTTCTGGTGTTAAAGGGGGGCGGCTTGCGCGGTTTGCGGCACCTGCAAGGATAACCCAATTGGTGATGTCTGATGTGCCTGCAACTGGCGATATAGCACAAGATATGGCGGCGATTGCAAGCGGGCCTTTTGCGCCTGACGCTTTTGATATTGATAATGCTAAGGCGTTGATAACTAAAGCTGGGCTTAATGAACATGAGGCATTATCAGCTTATCTCAATGCGGTTGATAACACGCCATCACTTAGGCCTGTAGGTCCAGATGATGATGCATTAATGAAGACCAGCACAGCGATCATTGCGAGCAATGCCATGGTGCGTAAAGCTGTTGAAGCGGCAATGGGCGGTGTCAATGTTACACTGCCCGATCTTGATGGTGAGGCTGCGGAAATGGGCGCAAGATTAGCTGAAATGGTCATGGATGCTGATGGTCCTATTACTGGCGTTTCAGGTGGAGAGACGGTGGTGACGTTTAGCACAGATATGTCGTCTGGTTTAGGCGGACGGTCACAAGAGCTGGCATTAGCGTTTTTGGTCGCGATGTCAGGCTATGTAGCCCGCGGCCATGATATTCCGCGATTTGTATTATTGGCCGGCGGAACGGATGGCCGTGATGGACCAACCGATGCAGCAGGCGCGTTAGTGACGGAACTGATGATTGCGCAAGGTGATGCGCTGGATATAATGCGTGATGCCTTGCAACGCCATGATAGTTATCACGTGTTGGATCAGGTAAGTGCACTTATAAAAATGCCGCCAACAGGAACAAATCTTGGTGATGTGGTGATTTTAAAGGCAGGCTTATAATTCGCTTGTGTTGATCCTATCTTGGGTTTAGAAAGCCATCACTTTACCCCCATTATCTTTCGCCATGGAGACAGTATCATGTCAACAGATCATCTTCGCCATTTGGGCAAGCCAAGCCAAATGCCGCAAAGCCCTGAAGAAGCACAACTGGACCGTGTGCCAAACCCGCATCCGGACACGATGTTTGTGGCCCGGTTTACCCAACCTGAATTCACGTCACTCTGTCCGGTGACGGCACAACCTGACTTTGCACATTTGGTCATTGATTACATTCCTAATGAGTGGATGGTCGAGTCAAAATCGTTAAAACTTTATTTCAATGCGTTCCGCAATCACCAAGCTTTTCATGAAGCCTGTACGGTGGGCATTGGCAAAACTTTGGTTGAGCTGTTAGACCCACATTGGCTGCGGATTGGCGGTTATTGGTATCCGCGTGGGGGGATGCCTATTGACGTTTTTTGGCAGCATGGAAAGAACCCAGAAGGTGTCTGGATTCCTGATATGGGTGTTGCCGGATATCGTGGCCGCGGTTAAAGCCGTGCTAAGGCACGATTAAACATTTCTTTATCGACATTGCCGCCTGAAGCCACCGCAACAGTGGTTTTCCCGGCAATGTCGATTTTGTTTTTAAGGGCAGATGCAATCGCAACAGCGCCGCCAGGTTCCACCACCAAGCGTAGGTGGTTAAAGGCCATGGCCATGGCATCAAGTACATCATCATCGCTGACAACAAGGCCGTCGGTTACATGAGTCTGGTTGATGGGAAATGTCATCTCACCAGGCATATTGGTCACAATAGCATCGCAAATCGACCGTGCTGCCGGGTCGTTTCCTACACGTTCACCGCCATCTAGTGAACGTTTAAAGTCATCAAAACCTTCAGGTTCTGCGCCATAAATTTTAATGTCAGGCTTGTGGTGATGAAGGCCAATGCACAGCCCTGCCAATAAACCACCGCCACCAGTACAACAGATCAATTGATCAGCAGTGATGTTCATTTCATCCAATTGTTGAGCAATTTCAATACCAATTGTGCCTTGGCCTGCAATGGTGGGCAGGTAGTCATAGGGCGGAATGATAGCGGCATTGTGTTCTGCTGCAAGGGCAGTGCCAATGTCTTCACGGGATTCAGTATAACGATCATAGGTCACGACCGTTCCGCCTAAATCTTTGGTGCCTTGAATTTTGGCAATGGGTGCATCTTCAGGCATCACGATGATCGCCTTCATGTTGCGGGTGCTGGCGGCATAAGACACCGCTTGGGCGTGATTGCCGGAAGACCATGCGACCACGGTTTTAACATCATCATCAAGAAGTTGAACAGAATTGCACGCGCCGCGGAATTTGAAGGAGCCGGTGACTTGAAGTGGTTCTGCTTTTATCAGCAAGGTGCTGCCTAATGCATCATTGAGGCGAGGTGATGTCAGCAGTGGTGTTCTAAACGCAAATGGGGCAATGCGGGTCGCGGCATCTGCGACATCTTGATACTGCGGTAATTTCATTTTTAGGCTCCTTATTTACGTTATGATTATGATTGAACTTCTAGGAATGCCAAGCGTTTAGATTTGATTTTCGCCAAGTTTAGCGATAATACCTTCTATACAATTGTGAAGATGGGTTGATTTCAAATTATAAACCCATATGAGTTATGGAGAGTTATCATGATGACAGGTGAAGCACGCTTTCGCGGGTCTTGTACGGCCCTGATCACACCATTTA
>CBFIAO010000158.1:0-2881 GCA_965660595.1 Puniceispirillales bacterium (SeqCode)
TGGCGCATATCCACCATCTCAGCTTTGCGCTTATTCAGGCTGTCGATCACACCGGATGCATATTCTTCATCCACATCAATAATGACTTCTTCGATCGGCTCCATCTTCTGGCCGTCTTCTTCACGCAGCAACACTTTCGGGCGTGAGACCGTCATCTCAAAGCCTTCGCGGCGCATGGTTTCGATCAACACCCCTAATTGCAATTCGCCGCGCCCACCAATTTCAAACGCATCCTTGCCTGAACTTTCGGCAAAGGTGATGGCGACATTGGTTTCCGCTTCCGCCAAGAGACGCTCACGGATCATGGTTGAGGTAACTTTCTTGCCTTCCTTGCCGGCAAGCGGGCTGTCATTCACCATAATAGTGACGGACATTGTCGGCGGGTCAATCGGGGTTGAGGCGATAGGCGCCGCCAGCCCGGGCGCACCAATCGTGTCCGACACGGTCGCCTTGGTCAGCCCGGCAATACAGATAATGTCACCAGCCTCAGCCGTATCCACTGGCACACGTTCCGTGCCTTCAAACCGCAGCAGCTTGGTTAAGCGGCCTTGCTCCACAACTTTACCGTTCAGGTCCAACGCCGCAACGCTGTCATTAACTTTCGCGACACCTTGGATGATACGGCCCGTCAAACAGCGGCCCAAGAACGGGTCTTTATCCAACAACGTCGCCAGCATCGCAAATGGTTGATCCACCGGCAGGTTCGGTGCAGGCACATGCTGGACAATCAGCTCCAATAACGGGGTCAGGTTATCACGGCTATCCTTCAGGTCACGCACACACCAGCCGTCACGGCCAGATGCATAAAGGATAGGGAAATCCAGCTGTTCATCATTCGCATCCAGCGCAACAAACAGATCAAAAACTTCATCCACCACCGCTTCAGGTCGTGCATCACCTCTATCAATTTTATTGATGATAACGATCGGCCGCAGCCCCTGCGCCAGTGCTTTACCCAACACAAACTTTGTTTGCGGCATTGGCCCTTCGGCAGCATCCGTCAGCAAGATCACGCCATCCGCCATATGCAGAACACGTTCCACCTCACCGCCGAAATCAGCATGCCCCGGCGTGTCGATAATATTGATGCGTGTTTCCACGCCCTCATCATCTGTCCAGTTGATGGAGGTTGGCTTGGCCAGGATAGTAATGCCGCGCTCTTTTTCCAGATCACCGCTATCCATCAGGCGTTCATCCACCTGCTGGTTGTCACGGAACATGCCGGACTGTTTCATGATGCTATCGATCAAGGTTGTTTTACCGTGGTCAACATGGGCAATAATTGCAATATTGCGCAAAGTCGTGCCAGATGACGTATTGCTAGATGTCGGCATCGTGCTTATCCTGAATAATGTCCCTATATATGCAAAAGGGAAACGTGTTGCTTGTGGTTATGCATAGGGCTATATGCGTTTTCCTCGAAAAAGGCCAGAAAATAAACACAAAGCCCCCTCAATACCAACAGGCAACCCCAATCTATAAAGAGGCTACACATGTCCACCTTATTTGATGATGCCCTATTTGATGATGCCCTATTTGATGATGCCCTTGGCCATACCGAACATGCCGATGACGTGATCGACCAAACCCGCATGGCCCAAGCTGGTGCGATGTTGGGGCTGGGCACGGATGGCCGCACCGCGCTTTGTGCCATGGGGGCGCACCTGCCGCCGCTTTTTCATCTGTTCTTTGGCAATAACCACACCGACGCTGCTGACCTTGACCATGACGGGCATGAACGCTTGGGGCGCTTCATCCCTGACGTGACCAAGGCTGGCCCTTTTCACCGCCGCATGTGGGCGGCTGGCAACATCACCTTTGACGGTTCGCTCAAGGTTGGTCAGGCCATCACGCGCATATCTACGTTGCGTGATGTCACCCGCAAGGATGGCCGCACCGGCCCGCTTATCTTCGCAACCGTGGACAGAGTAATTGAAAGCGCAACTGGCCGCGTTAACGAAGAACGCATCATTGTCTATCGTGAAAATTCTGCCGCCCCTGCACCGGACAGCCTGCCCATCGCGGCTGATGATACCCTCACCCCTGCCCATGCATGGACCCCCGATTACGTGCAGCTGTTTCGTTTTTCTTCCCTGACATGGAACAGCCACCGCATCCATTATGACCTCGACCATTGCCGTGATGATGAAGGCTACCCTGATATCATCACCCATGGGCCGTTCACGGCCTTGATGCTGGCAAACATGACGCCAGATGGCCTTAATATCTTGGGGCACAGCAGGGGGGATATTCCGCCCCTTACGTCTTTCCGTTTTCGCGGCACACAGGCGCTTTATGCCAACCGCGCCATTACCCTTGCGCTAAATGCGGATGGCACCCGGGCTGAGGCACGCAACCATAACGGCCAGCAAGCCATGACGGCCAGCCTGACCTACTAACGGCTCATCTGCCGCCCAACCCCTTACGGCCTAATTACTAAGATATAGGTTGCTGCATTGCATCCGCCCCCGCCCTTGGGGTAATATGGGCGCACTCATTTCTCCGCCATTCTGTTCACGCTGTCGCGGCAGCCCCACCAAAACGCGACAGAACCCATGGCCAAGAAACCAACCTCAACAGAACTCACCCCCGAACAAGAAGCCGACGTCAATCGCCTAATGGCTGAGGCAAGCGCGCTGTATGACCAAGGAAAAGATGAAGCGGCGATCTCTTTATATGATCAAGTCATCGCAATTAATCCTAAAAATGATACGGCATGGAACAATCGCGGTACTGCAAAAAATGTATTTGGCCAATATGCCGAGGCCATCATTGATTTTGACAACGCCATTGAACTTGACCCAAATTACGCAACGGCATGGACCAATAGGGGTGCTGCAAAACATGGATTGGGCCAACATGCCGAGGCCATCAGTGATTG
>CBFIAO010000159.1:0-2816 GCA_965660595.1 Puniceispirillales bacterium (SeqCode)
TGTCCATCCTGATCCATGATCGCGAGCCGCTTAACACGGCGTTCTGCAGGACCACTTTCTTCAACATACACAACACGCGTATCAAAATAGCCGCTATCACCAGTCCAGCTTTCATAGACAAGATCAGCAATCTGATGTGAAACACGCCGTAGGCCTGCAGATGTTACTTGGCCTTCACCCGCAATGATTTCACGTTCAGTCACCACATCCCACAAGATAAAGACAATTTTTATCATGCCGTCGTCATTTTCAATGGCGGAGCCGACCAGCAACGCTTCCACCCCTAACGGTGACCATTCTGCAAAATCAGGCTTAATGGATGGGTCTGATGGCGGCGGGATCAGATATGCGCTTTCTTCTGGGCGAAACTGGCCAGAACCTTGCAGATCATTGCTAATGACTTCTGCCACCAGGCGGCCAATGTCACCGGGGTTACCTGTCTGATTGGTAAAGCTAGCAATGCCAATGGGTGTAGGCTCAACCGTCCCTTCGGTGATGGTGATCTTTTCCTGCGCCATCACCGCAGTAGGGATAAGCATCACCACGGCCACCATGGCTAGTATTCGTTTAAAATACATGTTCATCGCTGTCATCACCATACTGTTATCACCACCATCTTGCGTTAATCAAAACCGTTACTTAATTAAAATTAGCTTCTCGTAATAAAACGTGGATTGAACTCAAATTGCAATTCTTTCCACGTTTCATAGCCTTCAAGTGGCAATGGTAGTGGGCTGCAATCAATGATCGCACGACTAGCAGCACGTGCCGCTGCTTGGAATGTGCCATCACTGCGCATACGCGCTTCATCAACAATTTCCACGTCTTTTACTTCAGCGCGCTTATTTAGCCGCACAATTATGTCAACAATAAGAGCATCCGCACCTGACGCCCCGGCAGGCGGGTTCCAACATTGGGCGATGTGATTGCGCAGCAGATCAGTTTGCGACACCCCTAATGCAGATGATGTCCGCTCGCGGCGCATTAAGCGCCTGCCCGACCAATTGGTCTAACTTATCCTGTGCTTCTTTGCGTTCGGCGTCTTCTTTATCTTTCTTATCCTTTGCCGCCAGCAGTTTCTTCATCTTTTCTTCTGCTGCTTTTTTCTTCTTCTCTTTTTCTTCCTGTTCACGCTTGATGCGGGCTTGGCGTTCCGTCAAATCTTGCAGCTTGCTGGTTAGTTGCGCCTGTTGCTGTTGGCGCTTCTTAAATTCGGGCGACTTTTTGGTCGGCCGCTTTGGCGGTGCGTTGACTACTGTTGGTGTTGAGGTTGCTTTTGGTGTTGGCGCTTTCACCGGCTTTGGCTTAACGCTTGGCACAGGCACAGCCTCTGCTGTTACTTCAGCTTCAGCTGGGGCTGGGGCTGGGGCTGGGGCTGGGGCTGGCGGCGGCGCTATTGGCGGCTCAACCTTTGGCTCCTCTGCTTTCACTTCTGATGCTTTTGGCTCGATCTTGGCCTTCACACCTTCATCCAGCTGTGTTTCCGGCAATGTGTTAATGATCTCAACGGTCAATATCGGCTGTTCAGGGGCAATATCACGTGACAAAAATGGCATAGAGACCATAAAGCCCCCAACCACTGCCATGTGGAAAAGCACTGATTTAATAACAGCCGAGTTACGTACCATTGTGCTTATTCTGCTTCCGGAAGTTTTGTGATCAACGCAACACGGCTAAAGCCAGCAGCCTGAATACGGCCCATCAAGGCCACCACTTCACCATAGGCAACTTCACGGTCACCACGGACAAAAATGCGTGTTTCTGGCTTTGCACGCGCAACGGCTTCAAGACGTGGCAATAATTCATCTTCACCAATGCTTCGGTTTTGCAGTGCAAATTCACCATCTTTCTTGATGGTGATCACCAATGGTGTTTGATCATCAGATATTTGTGATGCCTTGGTTTTGGGTAAATCCACAGGCACCCCAACCGTTAACAATGGGGCTGTCACCATAAAGACAATCAGCAACACCAACATAACATCAACGAATGGCGTTACGTTAATCTCACCCATCGGTCTTAATTTACGGCGGCCTCCACGGCGACCACCTGATGAGCCTAATTGCGCACCCATGGTTCTACCTTTCGTCCAATTGGCGGCTCAGAATAGTGCTGAACTCACCACTGAAACTTTCAAGCCGTGACGCCAATTCTTCGATCTGACTTGAAAACCGGTTATAGGCCACCACCGCAGGAATAGCCGCCGCTAGCCCCAATGCGGTTGCAAATAACGCTTCTGCAATACCAGGGGCAACCACCGCAAGCGATGTATTTTTGGATTGGGCAATCGATTGGAAAGAATTCATGATCCCCCAGACGGTGCCAAATAGTCCAACGAATGGGGCTACCGACCCGACAGAGGCTAAGAACGTCATGCCTTTTTCAACACCGGAAAGCTCACGCGATATTGTAACCGACATGGTTCGTTCAATACGCTGGGCCAGTGAATGCACAGCGTTTTGTTTGGCAACCCCGCGGGACGTTGCACGGCGCCATTCACGCATTGCAGATGAAAACACACGCGGCATCGTGCCTTCAGGATCAGGCCCAAGATCATCATAAAGTCGATCCAACGCCCCGCCTGACCAAAAATCATCTTCAAAATTATCAGCGATCTGAAATTCTTTTCTAATGCTGCGTAGTTTTTCGAAAATGATGGCCCATGACCAAATTGACGCCAAAATCAGCATCAACATCACGGCCTTAACCACAATATCGGCGGCCATAAACAGCCCCCAAATGCTTAAATCATGGCTGGTGACGGTTAAAGATGTTTCCAGTGTTTCCTGCATCCTATTTCCCCTATTAAAGTGCTG
>CBFIAO010000160.1:0-2622 GCA_965660595.1 Puniceispirillales bacterium (SeqCode)
CAATAAGCAAGGAAGTTTTGGCACGTTAACCTATATTCAAGGCCGTAAACCAAGAGGGCCACGAGATGGTGAAAAAGATCTCTGGTTCTATGAGCTTGATGTTGATAATGATGTGGTAAAATCACTTAATGCTGGTGAAATGGTCAAGGATACTATTAGCATCGTCACTACTCGTGGTGGTACGCAAGATATTGTTATCACCATTGTTGGCACAAATGATGCTCCTGAATTTGCAGCCCCTAGCTATTCTTACACTGCCCGACAATCTATCACTGATGATGTTGTCATGGTTACTGTTCAAGCAGATGATGTTGATAATGGTGATAGTGTTAGTTTTGAGATTACAGCAGGTAATGATGAAGGGTTGTTTGAAGTTAATGCAAATGGTGAAATTAGCTTGGCTACGGGTGCATCTTTTGAAGGTGCCACAGAGACTAATTTTGACTTAACTATTACGGCTAGAGATAGCAATGGTGGATCAGATACGGTGGCAGTTACCATTATTTATGATCCTACTCCAACGGTAAGCGTGAACCAGATCGAAGTCTCGATTATAGAAGGGGTTTCAGGAAATGAAGCTATTGAAGTAGCGACGTTAACATTAGCTCATACGTCTGGATATACAATTAGCGTTTCTGACGCTAGATTTGCACTAAATGGAAATTCACTTGTACTTAACCCGAATTCTGTTTTTGATGCTGAAGATGTTGAAAGCGTCGATGTTGTCATTACTGCTGAGAAAGGTGGTGAAACAATTAATCTTGCAACGGTGACGTTTACAATTACTGATGTTAATGATGAAGCACCTGCTATTACGTCAGGTGCAACAGGCACGGTACTTCCTGAAAATACAGAAATTGCAGCTGATACCGTCATCTATACAGCGGTTGGCACGGCAGATGTTGACGCGATTGTATGGTCATTAAGCGGTGCTGATGCAGGGCTATTTGACATTGATGAAACTTCTGGTGAAGTTACGTTTAAGGATGCAACCACGCCTGATCATGGAGTTAAGGACAGCTATAGCTTTATAGTAGTGGCAACGTCAGGTTCTGCCGAATACAATACCGACGGCAACCCCAGCAGATGATGTCGCAACAGATGAGGCAGCAGTATATACATTCTCTGCATCAGATTTTGGTTTTGCGGATGTGGATCAGGATGATGTGCTTGTATCAATTATGATCAAGAGCCTGCCATCACAGGGTGTGCTAAGTTTAGATGGTGTAGCGGTGACGATTGATCAGGTGATTGTTGTTGCTGATATCCCAAGGTTAACCCTTACACCTGCCGAAGCATCGGCTGATTATGTGATCAGCTTTGATTACACGGTTAATGATGGCACGGATGATAGTGATGTTGCCACATTAACGGTCGACATTACCGCGGATAATTATTTGCCAGTCTTTGCTGCGCGATCAGGGTCTAGTTTTACGGTAGATGTTCAGGCTGACGATGGAGTGGCTTTACGTAACAGCTTTACGTTTATTGATCCAGAACACCCGCTTGTTAGATACCGAATCCAGCTCGAAGATGGCACTTCAAGTGGGGGGATCCAAACCAAAGAGGGTGATTTCGGTACATTCACATTTGTAGTCCCTGGTCAAATCCCTGGGCATACACCTATCTTTAGATGGCTATATGAGGTTGATACTGACAAGCCAGCCACGTTAAACCTAGGGCAGGGTGAAACTGGCACGGAAACATTTACACTAACATATCGGGGTGTTTCACAAGTTATTACGATTAATGTTCAAGGCGTTGAACCTGCAACAATTGTGGACGCAACAGCATATACATTGGCGCAAGATGCATTGCCTAATGATGAGAATGTGCTGGACCTATCTAGCGCGAGCGGCCCGCAATTGATCCAAGGTGGTAACAAAGCTGATACCATCACGGCCTCGGCCCATGGTGATGTGGTGATTGGTGGTTATGGCTCTGACGACATCACCCTTGATGATGGTGCGGATACGGTTATCTATCGTATTTCATCAAATGGTAATATATGGGCAGGAATTGATGGCACTGACACGATCCACAACTTTGAACGTGGTGTAGATAAGCTCGTGCTTGTTGACGTTGATGGTAATCCACTTGATCTTGCATCATTTATTAGTGAGGGATCTTTCTATGTTGTACCAAGCATCAACGCAGATAGCATAACAAGTGTTGAAATAGTGTTCACCAGCGGCGGTTTACCAGATGGCCCTGGCAGTGGTGGCAACGCGATTGATGGAAAAATTGTTATTAACTTTAAAGACTCTTTTGTTATTGAAAATGCTGGCACTACAATTGATCAAGGTCGACTAACTGACTTGTCTCTATTAGCAAATTATTTTGGTGAAGGATTTGACGAAGGTTTGCAAGTCATTACGCCTGACCAACTTGGTGTTGAGGTTATTTAGCGTTTATACGGGTTTTATGCGGGTTGATGCGGATTTACGTCGCAAAAAATGAACACATGCCAGCAATTATTTGCTGATACGCGGTGTTCGCACGAACAGTACTGTGACGTGCCCGCATAAACCCGTGGGGCAGGCCATCCGCAATATATAACGTGACATTAACCCCTGCTGCGGTGAGCTTTTCCGCATATTGCGGTGCGTCCGATAAGAGTGG
>CBFIAO010000161.1:0-2595 GCA_965660595.1 Puniceispirillales bacterium (SeqCode)
CGGTCGGATGCGACTGAAGAAAAACTGTTTGATGCGAATAAATCACTTGAGATAATTTCTGAGAATCTTTCACGCTTTGTACCAGAGACGGTCGTTGCGGCATTAATGCAAGATGGCCGTGAGCAAGTGGCCGAGATTAAGCGGCGTAACTTGACGGTCTTCTTTTCAGATATTGTTGGTTTTTCAACTATTGCTACACGACAAGAGCCAGAAACCCTTGCCCATCTAATGATGGAATATTTTACCGCAATGACAGAGATTTGCCGGAAATATGGCGGGACATTGGACCAGTTTATTGGTGATGCAATGGTTATCTTCTTTGGTGACCCTGAAACCAAGGGCACTAAAAATGATGCCGTGGCAGCGGTGCAAATGGCGCTTGATATGCAGAAAAAACTTCATGCGCTGCGTGCACAATGGCTGGATGAAGGCATCGCCCAAAATATTCATGTGAGGATGGGCATCAGTACCGGCTATTGCCATGTTGGCAATTTTGGATCGCAAGAACGGTTGCATTATACCGCCATTGGTAATGCGGTGAACGAAGCCGCACGAATCGAAACTGTGGGCATGGCCGATCAGGTGTTGATGTCTGAAGACACGCAAAAGCTGGTGGCAGATGTGATAGAAACTACGCCTGTTCGTGAAGAAAAGCTTAAAGGGCGCGACCATCCGGTGATGCTCTATCAGGCTAAAGGTAGGCGAGATGAACAAGACGTCTTGATGACAGCATTAAGTGGCGACGGCTATCATGTGGTGATTGATCACGAAAAAATCCATGATGATGGCGCGGTGGTCTCAGCCCTTGAGCAAGCTTTACGTGTGATTAAATCCAAATCATCTTAAAGACGTTATTCAGGTTTAAATGCAATGAGCGTGATGTCATCACGTCGTTCTTCACTGCCTTGCCAGTTGCGGAAGTCACGCATCAGCGCCCGCAAGATAGATTTTGGCGTGTTATCCGGCGATGATGAAATATTTGAGATGATACGTTGATTGCCGTAGCTTCGGCGCATTTCTTGGCCAATCTGTGTGGGAATACCGTCAGTCGTCACGACAAAAGCCAACTCTTGATCCAACGGAATCTCATGGGTCTGAAGGTCTAGCGGTTCACCATCATTTTGATAGCCAAGTGACGTTTTATTGCCGCGATAGCGGGTGACATTCATATCAGTTGCAACGGTAAATAGGTCAATATGTGCCCCGCAAAACTCAAGTGATGATTTGTCATGCGGGATTGAGAGGATCATCGCATCAAGCCCATCATTTGATAAGCTGCCGCTGCCCACTTGATGAAGCTGTTCACACACGCCTTCATGCAAGCTTTGTAAAATTTCCGCAGGCTCTGGGGTATAAGCCCATTGGCCTAAACTTGCCAATGTAGCGGCTGTAATTTGTTCAAGCGTTGAGGTGGCAATAAGCGTCATAAAGGCACCTGGCACACCATGGCCGGTGCAATCCATGACGACCACAAAGTCGCGGTCACCAATTGTTTTGTGCCAATAAAAATCACCACCAACAACGTCTTTAGGCTGCCAAATAATGTTGTAATCACCTAGGCAACGTTTCAGCGTGATGTCATCAGGCAGCAGGCTACGCTGGATACGGCTGGCATAATCAATTGAGTCTGAGATTTGCTGATTTGATTGGCGCAATTCATCAGTTCTAAGTTCAACCATTTTTTCAAGGTTAGTGTTAATCGCCTCAAGTTCATCTTGTGATGTTTGCACCGTTTCAGCCATGACATCAAAGGCATCACCGATACGTTTTAATTCATCAGAACCGCCCATTTTCACCCGGGCATTTAGATTTCCATTTGCAAATTCAGCAGTTTTTTCAAGGAGAACAGCAATACGAGTGCGGAAGCCATAACTGCCCATAATTGAAAAGGCGGCTACCACCATCACCATGCCGGCACCAATCAGAAAAAGTTGATTCTGGAAGCTGAGTAAATCTTCGCGTGCGGTTTTACCTAGGCTGCGTAGTTGGGTGGAGACATTTTGATTCACCGCCCCGAGGGAGTCGTTAAGCGCGGTTCGGGCGGCAGCGCCACTTTTTGTAAACTCACCAATATTGGCGCCTATTGTCACGATGCCGAAGCCGCGTTTCCCGTTACCATAAGAGCCGGTGTAGTAAGGGATGGTGGCCACGGTAGTTAGTTTCCAAATACCTGACCAGAATATTTGGAAAGATCCATAACCGCCATTTTTATTGATTTGATTCCAGCCGCTGCATTGTGGTGCAAAATCAAGGTGGCGGCAGTCCAGTGGCACAAGCCCCGATTTAACTTGAGATGCGTTTGGTTTTTTGTCACGGCTTTGGTTGCCATAATGACGCTGTTCAGCAATCCATTGGTCGATATCAACGTGACCTGAGTTTTCAAAACTTTCAGCTTTATCTTGGCTTATCCATGGGGTGACGCGCCGCCCTGTTTCGGGGTCATAACCTGAAATAAAATATTCACGCGGGTGGGCAATACTGCGGCCATGTTTATCCCACATAAAGGCATAGTTCCCTTTGCCAGCGTCTTTGATATCAGTATAGAAACTGCGGCGTTCGGTGGCGTCACCGTCTTCAATTGCAGCAATATTTTCA
>CBFIAO010000162.1:0-2437 GCA_965660595.1 Puniceispirillales bacterium (SeqCode)
CGTGACACGGTGATCATGCGGGGCAAGCGATAAAGTGAATACCGAACTTCATCATCAATAATTTGTGACAGATCAATATCGTCAATTCGAAGAGATGTGGATGTTTTGGCAATGTTGGCCATGATAACAATCATCCAGAAAAACCCAGCAAGACCATCAGTCACATGATGATAGCGGTCATAAAAGATTGTTTTCTGCAAGCCCTTGGCTTTACGCATGGCCTTCCACCATTGGCCAAAGCTCATGTTTTGTTGCATGCCGTCAGTCAAAACGCCAGCAATAAATCTGTCATTGTTCTGGACAAGGTCACTATATTTTTCCTCGACCTCATCATCAGATAGGCGGCCTGGATAGCGGGTCATGAAGAACCGTTTCGCCATCCAGTCGCCCGCCCGCGGGGTGGGGGCATGCCATCGGCATAAAGCCACCAGCCAGAACCTGAAAAAATAATAAAGGTTTTTGGCCAACACCTTTCGCATGGTTGGCGCACGTGACGTTGTCTTTGCCCTGATGATTACTGCATTGGGGAAAATAGTGCTTAAGGTATCGTTCTTCATGAAGGATGCACCATAAACATAGATGGTCGTAATGGTGTCAGTAGGCAGGACCTCACGCAGCAATACAGCATTAATAAACGCATCATAACTTTCGTTCATCTCAGTGCGCTTGGTATTAAGCTCGGTGAAATAAAACAGTAATCCCAATGTATCATCATTAAGGGCACGCCACGGCATTTCACAACGCAAGCCGGCAATGGCATCAGCATATTGTTCAGCAAGGTCTGTACCTAGTTGGTTCAACCGATCAGCATCATTCACCACCTGCGTACCATCACCGACCACTTGTCCGCCATCAATTCGGTATTCATATGCGGTTCCTGCCGACACAGGGCTCATAACCGACTGATCTGTGATGATAAGCGTATCCCGCATATGACCCTTCTGCTACCTTTTCAACGTAGGTGTTATCTCGTGGCTTTTATGGCCGTAAAATCTTCAATAAACGGTATGTGTTGCGCATCAAATGGCGCGTTAAGGCCGACGCCAATAAAGTTCAGACCAGCACCCGTTGCAGCGTGATAGTCTGACATAGTATCACCAAAATAAAGTCCGGGTGCGCCATTCTTCTCTTGGCGGAATTCTGCATCAATATCTTTTAATTGATCCACCTTGGGCCTTGGCGCACCATAGGCATAAGTGAAATGATGGGCAATACCCTTAAGCGTGATGATTTCATGCAATTCATGTGCGGGCATTGCGCTTGCAATGGCCAAAGGCAGGCCCAAGGACCTAAGCGTTGCCACAAACGTGGAGAAGCCGCGGATATAAGGACAATCTTCAATCCCAGCCATAATATGATCACTCAGCCGTTGGGATAGCGTAGCTAGACGCGCCTCATCAGGTGTGCGCGCCAAAAACAACTTATCAAAATGGTGAAACTTTTCATCTCTTGGCTTGCCACCTGCTTGACGCTGAAACGCACGGATCAAG
The DNA here is from genome assembly GCA_965660595.1 of Puniceispirillales bacterium (SeqCode). Classification (GTDB taxonomy): domain Bacteria; phylum Pseudomonadota; class Alphaproteobacteria; order Puniceispirillales; family UBA1172; genus JAGWAQ01. The sequence continues at coordinate 1,491 of CBFIAO010000162.1, forward strand.
TCAGTATCAGCGGTATCTATGTCATGATACGCTTGAACAAAACCATCTTCCTTTAGCTGCAACGTGTCTAAAATAACGCCGTCAAAGTCAAAGCAAACATAAGAAATATGATCAGGATTCAGGTTCATCGCTACTGTTGATCTGTTCGATCATTTCAATGATACCTTGGCCGAAATCAATAAAATGCTCAGGGTTGAGTTTCGTCGCAAGGTCAGGCTGATACCTATAAGGGGTCAGGCGGTAATGTGATGTATCTGAATAGTCATCATCAAAATTGATTTGTTTTGTTTTGCCTAAAATCTCAAAAATCAGTTCAAGAATTTGTTTTGAAGCTAAGCTCTGCTGCCCTGTGATCAGCAATGATCTATTGTCAAAGCTATCATCTATTGCTTGCGCGGTCATGCGAGCAGCATCCACGATATGGATATATTCACGACGTTCTTCCCCATTACCGCGATAGGTAATCTTGCCAGTGTCCATGATCTCAGTAATATATTTGGTTAGACCATTCCATGGTTGCGACCTTGGGCCATAGAGCGATCCGTAGCGCAAAATCGTATACGGCAAGTTATAAAGCTCAGCATAAGCCTTCAGCAAGGTTTCTGCAGCTTGTTTGGTGGCGCGATAAAACCCGCCACTATCGCTGTATACATACATCGTTGATGCATAAAGAAGCTTGCTGATCTTATTGGCGCGAGCTGCCTCAAAGACGTTAGTTGCCCCCAACACATTTGCATGAATAGTGCTGTAAGGGTCTTCATTGCTTTCTTGGATATCTGCAATAGCAGCAAAATGAAAGACAATGTCAGCACCTTTCATGGCAGCATTAATCGCATCAAAGGACAGATCACCGATAACCATCTGCTGGTCATCCCGCAGATAAGGGCTTTCGGTTTTGTCGTAGACGGTCACCTGATGGCCAAGATGAGACAATTGGTCGGCCACAT
>CBFIAO010000163.1:0-2373 GCA_965660595.1 Puniceispirillales bacterium (SeqCode)
TCATGTGCACGATGTTCAAGATAGGTGCGAATCTTTAAAATACCTAAGCCTAGATATGCGACCATCAGATAAAGTAGTAGCGGGATTTGCCCGTATGATGTCAGCCAAATCATGACAGGCAATATGCCCAGCCCATGCATGAGGTAGGCTTTGATAATCGGAAGCTCACCGTGCATCATGGCAATGATATCTTTGCGATAAAAACTGCTCAGGCTGATCATAGGGCCAAGCAAAATACGGCCTAATAAAGTATTGTTAATATTGAGCAGAACCTTTTTCATCCATGACAGTTTTTGCCAATCTTTTGGATTAAGAAAGTTCGTTTCAGGGTCATCATAAGGGTCAGTGAGGTTGATATCCTGATGGTGATGAAGATGGGTGACGCGAAACCGTTCATAAGGAATGAATATTCCAATGGCGGGAAATACACTTAAATATCTGAGCCAGGGTGTATTAAAAATATGTCCATGCAATGCTTCATGTTGCAGTGATGAATGAAGTGTAATGACGAGCGCAAGTATAGTGATCGCTATCGGCAGGCTTATCGCCGCAACAACACTTGTTGCTGCACAAAAAACGGCATAGGTGCATATTATTACAATTATGCTAGGCCACTGCATATTCGTGGGCATATTCGAGGGCATATTCGTGGCGTGTTGCGTGTTGCGTTTCAGTGTCATCCCCACAACTTTCATTAACGTTATTCACCGAAATAAAAGATGATTCCTTAATAAAAGGTGATCCTTGATTTTGTTAATTAAAATTTTTTGATAAATTGCCGACGTTAAAAATCATAATAGTCGGCTATTAATGTTTAACAAATTTACTTACATTATGGTTAATTTTTTTGAAGTAGAATGATGACTACATCTATGACGCGTATATGTTTAGCTTTTATCCTTGTCTGCGCTGCCGTGATAGCGATGCCGATCCATGCGGCGAAGGCAATATCAAGTGAAGATATCCTTTTTAACTTCAGCGGTGCGGTTGGCCTTGTCGATACGCAGCGCGATAAATGGAATAAAAATATCCGCAGCCTTGCTAAAATTTCTCCGATTATCATTCAGGGTGATGATGCAACAGGCGTGCAAATGGCGGCTAAGAACGATAAAGGTTATGAAATTACAAACCCGGTCTTTACCAACCCATCCCAGCCTGATTTCTTAAAATATACCGTGGTGTTTAGCCCACCTCATGATACCGCCGAACAGCGCAAGATACTTGAAAAATTAGCCCCACGTTTGATCCAAGATTACGCTGGTAAATATCGCATATCTGCAGAAGTGGTTGATCTGCCTGATGATCACGGGCTGGCGATGGTGGTGCTCAGCTGTAAGCCTGATGCGCCGCGTTGCCCATTCTAGTTCATTCATCCTAAAGTAAGCTATACCTTAAGTAAGCTATAACTTGTCATCCCAGCGTCTTTCGATTTAGCATATTAAGAAACACATAGGGATATGCCATGAAAGGGATATGCCATGAAATTGTCACCGTATTGGTGGGATATTGATGCCGACTTAACACCAAGTTTTTCAGGTGCCGTGCCTGCATCTGCCGATGTGGTGGTGATTGGCGGAGGATTTACCGGCCTTACCGCAGCCTTAACTGCTGCACGCCATGGCAGGTCAGTATTGGTGCTTGATGCGGGGCAACCTGGTTATGGGGCGTCTACACGAAATGGCGGCATTTGCAGTGGGCATATCCGCATCCCTCATGCAGGATTAACCGCAAAATATGGTAAAGACTTTGCCGATAATGTGTATGGCGAAGGTATTGATGCACGTGCTGATCTGGTGAAATTTTGTGCCGATGAAAAGATTGATTGCCAGATCACTCAAGTCGGCCATTTTAATGGCGCAATGACCGCGAAAGCATATGACAATATGGCCCATCAAGCTGATGCGCTGAACGCAATCCCGGGTCATGATGTTGAGGTTATCCCAAAACACCGCCAGCATGAGGAGATTATGACAGATCGTTTTCATGGTGGGTTGTTGCGCCGTGAAATTGGTGGGTATCATCCGGGCAAGTTTTTTGCAGGATTGCTTCAGGTCATTAAACGTGAAGGTGTTGCCGTGCTGGCCAATACCCCAGCTCAGCGAATTGATGATGACCATGCTGCTGGTTCACCACATGCAAAGATTATCATCACCCCAAAAGGCCAAATCAAAGCTGGCCGCGTTATTGTTGCCACTAACGGGTATAATCATAAAGAAAAGTCGTTTGGCAGTTTTATTCGCAAAAGAATCGTGCCTGTCCAGAGCTGTATTATCGTGACCGAAAAACTTGGTAAAGCTCGGGTTAAGGAATTGATGCCAGGCCTCCGGATGTATGGAAACACTGATAAAGTGTCAGCCTATTTTCGGCCTGTAC
>CBFIAO010000164.1:0-2350 GCA_965660595.1 Puniceispirillales bacterium (SeqCode)
TCAAAAGGAAAGCCTATCATCCTCTCAACAGGTATGTCTGATCTGACCGAAATCTCATCTGCAGTAGAAAATGTATTAAAACAAAATAACCCTAATCTGATATTGCTTCATTGTGTGTCATCTTATCCCTGCCCACCCGAGTCTGCAAATTTGAAGATGATTGAAAAAATTCGCTCCACATTTGAGACCATCATTGGATATTCAGATCATACTACCGGCGTTGATATCTCGTTAGCGTCAATTGCATTAGGCGCTCAAGTAGTTGAAAAACATTTTACTTTAGATAGAAAAATGGACGGCCCAGATCAAAATTTCTCAATTGTGCAAGAGGAATTACAGCAACTCTCAACATCTTCAATACGTATCCACCAAGCTATGCAAAAGCAACGATACGGCATTACTGCTCAAGAATTAGAAACAGCACAGAATCTAAAGAGAAGTTTGTTCTTTAGCAAAAGCCTCAAAGCTGGTTCGGAATTATACCATGATGATATCGAGATTAAATCTCCTGGCATCGGGTTACATCCAAAATTCATAGATGCCATTATTGGCCGCCGCATCACTAAAGATATTACTGCAGATATGCCCATTACTTGGGAGGATTTCGAATGAGCAAATCATCTTTAGACACGATAATTGCTAAAATAAAAGCTATTATTTCAGATATTCGTGAAAATGAAGTTGGTCATATTGGGTTTTTAATTGGCACAACTTCATCATCTGCAGACAACCAAACTGAAGCCTATATGACGCCTGTGCGCAAAATTAATGGCGGGAATATATTCGGTGTGGTGGTGTATAGCCAAACGGAAGCCATTATCATTTCACATGAAATTGACGGCTTGGTTGATGCTTTTTTTGTTGATGCCGAAAAAAAACTGCCCCTAGTTTTTAACCCAAATTATGATCTTCTTGAACATTATGGGTTGGCCCAATACAAATCTGCAAATGCGATGGAATATGGAAATATTAGTTCTGTATGCGCGCAAATAATTAAAAAAAGTGAGTACTTTCAATACAAAGCAAACGATATCAGTGTAGATGCTGTTTGGCATTACTTGGTGCTTAGGTTCAAAGAGTTAAGTGGCAAAAGATTCGTTATTTATGGTAGCGGCAATATTGGCAACAAAATAGCCCTTAAGCTGGTCGAATCTGGCGCCAATGTTACCATGCTGTCTAAACATCCAGAAAAAGCAAATGTCATTGTTAATGCCATCAACATGATTAAGAATAGGCATGTTCTTTCAAATGTTCAGCTTTCTCATCAGCCCCTGCATGCAGCTGTAAATGCAGATGGAGTTATTGGTTGTACTAACAATGTTCAAGTGGTCACCGCTGAAATGGTTAAAGTTATGAACTCCAATGGCGTAGTTATAGATCTTGGTAAAGGAACTATCTTTGATAATGCCATTGAAGAATGCCTGACGCGAGGCATTGATACATGGCGGGTCGATATCACAGCAATGCTCAGCGGTCTGGTGATGAATAATTACAAAACACAAGATTTGATCCAGCTTCAATATGGCCGTTTAAAAATGGCAAGTGACTTATTTTTTGTTTCAGGTGGATATATTGGGAAAAAATATGATGTAATTGTCGATAATATACATTCACCCAAAATAGTTTTTGGGATTTGCAACTCACCAGGAAATGTTATGTACAAGCATGATAAAACTGCAGCGAAAAAACTTGCAGAGGCACACCAGATCATCAACAAGCTCAGGCAATAGATTAATGTTTATTGTGGCCATAATTCCAGCACGTGGAGGTAGTAAATCACTGCCCAAAAAAAATATCCGTAAACTGGCCGGCAAGCCACTAATTCAATATTCGATTGAATATGCTCGTGATTGTAGCCTTGTAGATTATATTTTTGTATCTAGCGATTGCCCTGAAACAATTTCAATAGCAATGTCATTGGGTGTTGACGTGCCTTTTGCCCGCCCTGCTGAATTTTCTCAAGATGAGTCAAGAGATTATGAATTCATGCGGCATGGACTTAATTCCTTAGAGGAGCATTTAAACCAGAGCATTGACTATCTCGCATTGTTACGCCCAACCTCACCATTACGACCTCAGGGGTTGATTGAAAAGGCAGTAGCCATCATGAATGATGATTTAACTGCAACTTCAGTTCGAACAATCGCAGAAACAGATCAGCACCCTTATCGCCAATTTTCCATAGAGTCTGATTATCTTCACTCACCATTTTCGAGCCTTAGTGAAGAGCCAGAACCTTACAACATGCCAAGGCAACAACTACCAAGATTTTACTTTCAAACTGGTGACTTAGAACTGATCAGAAGCTCAACCCTGTTAAATGGTAGCGTCAGTGGGAGTAATATACGTG
>CBFIAO010000165.1:0-2307 GCA_965660595.1 Puniceispirillales bacterium (SeqCode)
GACGACTTTGTTGGGCAAGTTGACACAATGCTGTCTTCTAAAGAAGCTGATATTAAGACTGTATAACGTGGTCAGTTAATTATTTTATAGGTTACGATGTGACACAAAAAACACCACATCATATGGCCATTATTATGGATGGAAACCGTAGGTGGGCATACCGTAAGAATGAGTCCACGCATGCCGGCCATGATAGCGGGTCACGCATTATTCAAGGTATCGCGGAACATGCCTATGAACGTGGTGTGTCTTGGTTGACCTTATTTGCATTTTCATCTGAAAATTGGAAGCGATCAGCCCTTGAATTAAAAGGGATTATGACGGTGTTGCGTCATTACCTAAAAAATGAATTCCATATATTGGATGAAAACAATATTAAGCTTCGGGTTATTGGTGATTTAGAAGGTTTCTCTCAAGATATTAAAGATTTACTTGATGAACGTGTTGCAAAAACCGCGAAGAATACTGGGCTCAACCTGACGATTGCGCTTGGCTATGGTGGACAATCAGACATCACCCACGCAGTTAAGAACATCGCCACCGCCGTCAAAGAAGGCACAATGGCACCTGAAGAAATTAATGTCGATGTGTTAAAGTCTAACTTAATGACACATAAATTGCCGCCAGTAGATTTGATGCTACGAACTGGTGGTGAAGAACGTATATCAAATTTTTTATTATGGGATTTGGCGTATGCAGAACTGTTTTTCAGTGACGTATTATGGCCTGATTTCACGCCAACATTACTTGGCCAAGTTATTGATGAATTTGAAGGCAGAAACCGACGTTATGGGGCAGGGACTGGCGCTGTTTCCAATTCCATTAACGTTAAAACGGTAAATGAATAACGTATTATACGGCTGTATGTCTGATGAAATGTAATGTCTGAGCAAACCCCAAACCAACGCAACCTATCCTCTCGGCCATCTGATATGCGGCTACGTATTTTAACAGCGCTTGCGTTCATACCTGTTGTGTATTTTTTACTGCAGGGGGGGATGGTTGCCATCATGATCTGTTTGGTTATTGGTGCGGCCATGTCATATGAAGCGGTGACAGTTTCAGGCCATGGCTTTAGGCATCCCATTGGGATTGCGCAATTCGTAATGTTAATGTTGCCAGCATTAATGACAGCCTTGCCTGCCGGCATGGCGGGGGTGGTTTCACCTATCTATGTGTTGCTGGTGATGATGGTAGCGTTGGCCGTATCAGCGCGTGATGCATCTGCTAAAATTGTCATGGCAATTCTAACTGCGTGTTTATTTGGGCTCATCAATCTTGTCATGCTTGACCAAGGTATTCAATGGTTGGTGCTTGCGGTTGGGGTTGTCGCCGCGACGGATAGTGCAGCGTATTTTGGTGGGCGTGCCATTGGCGGGCCAAAACTGGCGCCGATGATAAGCCCATCAAAGACATGGTCTGGTGCAATTTGTGGTGTAGTTGCTGGCGGTGTTGCCGGGTATGTTATTGGTGGATTATTTGGATTTTCACCAAGCATATCAGCGCTGGCAGGATTATTTATCGCTGATTTATCCATTGGTGGGGACTTGCTAGAATCATGGTTTAAGCGTCGTCATCATGTCAAAGATTCAAGCCAATTACTGCCGGGGCATGGTGGTTTTCTTGACCGTTTTGACGGTTATCTATTAGTGGTTCCATTCCTTTATTTGGCGTTGATAAATGGCCTTAGTCAAGCTGGTGCAGCTTATGGTGGATAACGCCAAGGACATTGCAATTTTTGGCGCGACTGGGTCGATTGGCGCATCAGTACTAGATTTGATCGAGCAATATCCTGATCGCTTTCGCGCGCAAATTCTAACCGCCGGCAGCGATGCTGAAAAGCTCGCTCACTTAGCACTTAAGTTCAAGCCTGACCATGTCGGCCTTGCTGATGAAGCTGGGTATAATGTGCTTACCGACATGCTCTCAGGAACGGGTATAGATATTCATGTAGGTATGGATGCCATCACCGCTCTTGCCCGTGTTAATACAGGGCTGGCAGTTTCTGCCATCACAGGAATTGCAGGTTTGATGCCAACTTTGGCAGCGGTGCAATCAGGGCATGTGGTGGCAATTGCCAATAAAGAATCGCTGGTCACCGCAGGTCATTTGATTATGGATGCTGCCGTACGTAACGGCGCAACTATCCTGCCAATTGATAGTGAACATAACGCCATTTTCCAAGCATGGACAACGGCAAATATAGAAGATGTGGCCAGCATCACGTTGACGGCATCTGGTGGCCCGTTCTTGGAAACACCACTTGATGAATTTGTCCATATCACTCCTGAAGTTGCCGTCAAACAT
>CBFIAO010000166.1:0-2238 GCA_965660595.1 Puniceispirillales bacterium (SeqCode)
GGTTGTCTGTCTCATATTCAACATGAGCTGTTGAAATCGTGATACCGCGGGCACGCTCTTCTGGTGCCTTGTCAATCTCATCATAAGCCTGGAACTCGGCTCCGCCAGCTTCTGCCATCACCTTCGTGATCGCTGCTGTCAATGTCGTCTTGCCGTGGTCAACGTGGCCAATCGTGCCAATGTTAACGTGCGGCTTACTACGATCAAACTTTTCCTTGGACATACTTGCCTCCTAAATCTTTCTTACCGTTAGGCCATCTTGGCGCGAACTTCGTCCGCAACCGCCTGTGGCACTTGTTCATAATGATCAAACTGCATGGAATACTGGGCGCGGCCCTGTGACATGGAACGCAATGTATTAATGTAACCAAACATATTTGCCAGTGGTACCATTGATGTCACAACACGAGCATTACCGCGCTGGTCCATGCTGCCAACGTTACCGCGGCGTGAGTTCAGGTCACCAATGATATCGCCCATGTATTCTTCAGGGGTGATAATCTCGACCTTCATCACTGGTTCGAGCAGTTTTGGACCTGCTTTCTGCATCGCTTCACGGAATGCTGCACGTGCAGCGATTTCAAAGGCGAGGACAGAAGAGTCAACATCGTGGCTTGCGCCGTCGATCAGCTCTACACCAAAATCAATAACTGGGAAGCCGGCAATCACACCTGTGTCTTTTGCGGATTCTAGACCCTTTTCAACACCTGGCACGTATTCACGAGGAACTGAACCACCAACAACTTTATTTTCAAATTCAAAACCTTCTTCAATCGGCTTGAAGATCATCTTGACGCGCGCAAACTGACCAGAACCACCTGACTGTTTCTTGTGGGTGTAGTCAATTTCAACTTCTTTAGAGATAGTTTCACGGTACGCCACCTGCGGTGCACCAATATTAGCTTCAACCTTAAATTCACGCTTCAGGCGGTCGATCAGGATATCGAGGTGAAGTTCACCCATACCCTTCATGATGGTCTGACCTGATTCGAGGTCTGTGCTAACGCGGAATGATGGATCTTCAGCAGCCAAACGCTGTAGGCCCTGAGACATCTTTTCCTGGTCATTCTTTGAGTTTGGCTCAACCGCAATTTCAATCACTGGATCAGGGAATGTCATTGTTTCGAGCACAACTGGGCTTGCGCTGTCACAAAGTGTATCACCAGTGGTGGTTTCCTTCATGCCAGCAAGGGCAACGATGTCACCTGCAAACGCTTCTTCAATTTCTTCACGGTTATTTGAGTGCATCATCATCATACGACCGATGCGCTCTTTCTTACCTTTAGTTGCGTTAAGGATGCTGTCACCCTTTTTCATCATACCTGAGTAAATGCGCACAAATGTAAGTGAACCCACAAATGGATCGTTCATAATCTTAAAGGCAAGACCTGAAAGAGGCTGGTTATCATCAGCTGAACGTTCGATATCACGTGTTTCCGTTTCATCACCTGGCTTAAAGCCTTTGTATGAAGGCACATCAAGTGGGCCAGGAAGGAAATCAATAACAGCGTTCAACATTGGCTGAACACCTTTGTTCTTAAAGGCTGAACCACATAGTACTGGAACAAAGTCCATCGCCAATGTGCCCTTACGGATAAGGCCGCGCAGTGTATCGATATCTGGCTCTTCACCTTCAAGGAACTTTTCCATGACATCATCGTCCTGCTCAACCGCAAGTTCGATCATCTCAGCACGCATTTCGTCAGCTTTGTCCTTAAGCTCTGGGCGAATTTCACGCAAGCTCCAGGTCGCGCCTAGATCTTCTGAGTCCCATACCCATTCTTGCATGGTAATGAGGTCAACAAGACCAGCAAATTCGTTTTCAGCACCAATTGGGAACTGAACCGGCATTGGTGTTGCACCAGTGCGGTCTTTAATCATGTGAACACAGTTAAAGAAGTCAGCACCGATTTTGTCCATCTTATTAACGAAGACAACGCGTGGCACTTCATAACGGTCAGCCTGACGCCAAACTGTTTCAGTCTGTGGTTCAACACCAGCGTTAGCATCGAGCACACATACAGCGCCGTCAAGCACGGCAAGGGAACGCTCTACTTCAATAGTGAAGTCAACGTGGCCTGGTGTATCAATGATGTTAAAGCGGAATTTTGCTTCCTCTGGATCTGTACCATAATTAGCTGATGGTGTTTCACCGTCTTCTGTACGGAACCACATACATGTCGTTGCAGCAGACGTGATCGTGATACCACGTTCCTGTTCTTGTTCCATCCAGTCCAT
>CBFIAO010000167.1:0-2233 GCA_965660595.1 Puniceispirillales bacterium (SeqCode)
CATGAAACGAACTTATGCTTTCGCATTTTAAAATATCTTGGTACAGATATTTTGGAAAAACAAGTCCAAATAAGGCGAAATTGTGGTTAAATCATTATTAAAAGCGATACAGAATAAACTTGGTTTTGCCCCATCGCCGCCAATTTCCAGTGTATCTGAGTTTGTTGTTTATGCGGAAAAGCAAGCAGCATTCGTTTCACAAGTCACCCTCTATACCTATATTAAAACGCGTGCTGGCACCCAATGGCCAAAGCTCTTTGAAAATGACACGTATTTAACCTCTATGAAAATTGCCCGCTGGCATATTTTTGGTGCTGCTGTTGCAGACCTTGCGCTTTATTTAGGCGCCATGATGGTTGTTAAAGCTAATATTACGTCTGAACAGGCAGAAGCGATGGCAACGGATGTAATTAAAAACATCCTCACGGCATATGACCAAGATGACATCAGCCAAGATGATTTTATTAAGATGATGGATGATGGTCTTGCGCGTGCAACAAATGCAGATTGGCACGACCTTGCCGATGGTCCTAACGCCTTTCAAGGCAGTGCTGATGCGTTGATATATTGGGCGCCGATTGCAGATGAATTAAAGAATCTTGATATTGAAATTGTGCGCAACTCTATTCATTTGCGCTGGATCAATGTTCGTCGAGAAATCAAAGATACCCTGCAAGTTGATCAGATTAAGGCTACCTTATAAAGGCATTCGCTTATATAACCTGTGCAACGATTATTTCATCATCTTAACGTGAAGGATAACATAGATGTCTAACCCTCAATATGTCTACACCATGAGCCGTCTGAGCAAGACTTGGCCCGGCGGCAAGGAAGTCCTTAAAGATATCTCATTGTCTTTTATTCCAGGCGCTAAGATTGGCGTATTGGGTATTAATGGCGCCGGTAAGTCGACGCTGTTGAAAATCATGGCTGGCATTGAAACCGAATATCAAGGTGACGCGTGGGCCGCTGATGGCATTAATATTGGCTATTTGCCGCAAGAACCTGAATTAAATGATGATTTGAATGTTCTTGAAAACGTCATGCTAGGCATGGGTGAAGCAAAGCAGCTTGTGGATCGTTTTAATGAAATTAGCGCACGTTTCGGTGAAGAAATGAGCGATGATGAGATGAATGATCTCATCGCAGAGCAAGGTGAATTACAGGAAAAGATTGATGCTGCTGATGCATGGGATCTTGAACGTAAAGCGTCGATCGCCATGGATGCGCTTCGTTTGCCGCCATCTGATTGGGCGGTGACAAATCTTTCAGGTGGTGAAAAGCGCCGTGTTGCGCTGTGCCAGTTATTGCTTAATGCACCTGATTTGCTGTTGCTAGATGAGCCGACAAACCACCTTGATGCGGAATCTGTCGCGTGGCTTCAACGTTTTCTGCATGATTTCCCGGGCACCGTTGTCACCATTACCCACGACCGTTATTTTCTTGATGAAGTTGCGGGATGGATTCTGGAGCTGGATCGTGGTCATGGTATTCCATATCAGGGTAATTATTCAGGCTGGCTTGAACAAAAGCAAAAGCGTCTTGAACAAGAAGGCCGTGCCGAAGAAGCACGAATGCGTGTCCTGTCACGTGAATTAGACTGGGTGCGCGCGGCACCAAAGGCACGTCAGGCCAAATCAAAAGCACGCTTGACTGCGTATGAAGAATTGCTTGAACAAAACAACGAAGCACATACCGAAGCGGCACGCATTAGCATTCCGCCAGGCCCACGCCTTGGGAATATCGTGATTGAGGCCGAAGGCTTGAAAAAGGGTTTCCAAGATAAACAGCTGATTGATGGGCTTGACTTCCGTCTGCCTCCTGGCGGCATTGTGGGCGTGGTTGGTCCAAATGGTGCAGGTAAAACAACGCTATTTCGGATGTTAACTGGCCAAGATACACCTGATGAAGGTGCGTTGCGTGTCGGTGAAACCGTGCAAATGGCCTATGTTGACCAATCACGTGATGCGCTTGAAGATAGCAAGAATGTTTGGGAAGTTATTTCTGACGGTAATGAAGAAATCGAGCTGGGCAAACGTGTGGTTAATTCTCGCGCTTATGTCGGTCAGTTTAACTTCCGCGGCAGTGACCAGCAAAAAAAGGTTGGGCAACTTTCTGGCGGTGAACGTAACCGTGTTCACCTCGCCCGCATGTTGAAATCAGGATGTAACCTATTACTGCTCGATGAGCCAACAAATGACCTTGATGTTGATACATTGCGGGCGTTAGAAGA
>CBFIAO010000168.1:0-2231 GCA_965660595.1 Puniceispirillales bacterium (SeqCode)
CCCTGATGGTGTGGCCACTATTAAGGCAAATAGAAAACGTATTTTTTCCAGCACTTCTCTCTTAGTTATTTTATGGACTATAACCACTTCAGCACTGTTATTTGGGATTGCGCTTATTTTCATGCGCGGACAAGTTCGGCCAATCCGGCGCTTGGCCAAAGCTGCACGACAACTTGGTCTGGGTCGACCAGCACCTGATTATAAACTTGAAGGCGCTCGAGAAGTTCGTTTAGCAGGCAGAGCATTCCAAGCAATGCGCCAGCGTATTCATCGTCAAATGGTAGAGCGAACAGAAATGCTTGCTGGTGTGTCTCATGATTTAAGAACACCACTGACGCGGATGAAGCTGCAGCTTGAAATGATGCCCGAAGGGGCAGACCGCGATGGGCTAAAAAATGATATTCTTGATATGGAAAAAATGATCGAGGGTTATATCAATTTTGCAAGCAATGCGATGGCTGAAGACACTCAAAATGTTGATGTTGTTGCAACTATAAAAGACAGCATCGCTAGCTTGGGCTTTAATCAAGACAAAGTAAAACTTGTTATGCCAACAAGCGCATTACCTGAAATTCCACTTCGTAAACTTAGCATCCGTCGTACGTTTGATAATATAATTCATAATGCAATGCAGCATGCTGATCAGTGTGAGGTTAGCGTCGAAATTGATGATGAGCAAATTCAGATCATTGTTGATGACAACGGTCCTGGGATTCCAAAAGACCAGCGTTCAAGCGTTCTTAGGCCATTTGTTCAGCTTAATGATAATCAAGATGCGTCTAACACACGTGGTAGCGGGCTAGGTTTATCAATCGCAAATGATGCAGCTATTTCACACGGCGGAAATCTATTGCTAGGGGATTCACCACTTGGCGGCTTACGTGTGCGAATACAATTACCGATTTAATGCATTCTACTGCCATTAGGCACATGATGGTCCAAGCCTAAAAGTACAACCTTGGCATTGTCATCAGCCGCACCCAAAGTTAAAACTTCAGACATAAATGGGCCAATTTGTCGTGGTGGGAAATTAACCACCGCCATAACCTGGCGGTTCATTAAATCATTTTTATTATAGTGATCAGTTATTTGTGCCGAAGATTTTTTTACACCGATCTCTTCACCAAAATCGATCGTTAACTTCCAAGCTGGCTTTCTTGCTTCTGGGAATTCATCAACAGCAATAATTGTGCCTGCGCGAATATCCACTTTCATAAAATCATCAAATGTGATTGTCATATCCAGCCTTTTTCTTAAATCAATTATTCTTGGTGCTTGGGGATAATATTCATCACTTCAGCGATACCTTCAGCTTGCTTCAATCGTTCATCAAGCACTCTGATTGTTACCGACATATCGGTGCTATCATCTTTTAACCAATCTTTTTGTGCCATTAGCGCAACTGCAGCTAAACCTTTGACACGTAACAGACCTGTTACACCTGATGTATTGTCACCAGCAAGCTCTAAGATAGTTCGACTAGCAGCGCTCAGCCTATGAATAGTTATTGCTGCAAGTGATGGATTAATGGCTGCGGCAGCGTTCAAATTCTTGATCGCGTTTTTATAAGGCCGGTAAGCCTCATACCGGACAATTAGACCCTCTAAGATGCGTTCTCTTATAGTTGCGTCAACATCTTCAGCAAGGTCCTCTCCAAATTCAGATAATATGTCATCATCAAGGTCACGCAACCCTTGCCCAACCATTTCTGCCATGTCAGGGAATAATCGCCTGATGACAGCTGACTGATGGCCTGTTTCTGCAGCAATCATGTCAATATTGATCATGCTAAATTTATTCGTGTTTAAACACGTCATCATTGCCTTACCGGCATCACGTCTTATTTTATCGATTGATGGCGTTGTGGCTGACATATGCCTATCCTTGAAAAACATTAACACTAATAAAAATAGGGTGAACGAACGGCTTTGCCAAGGGTAGCTTATTTTCCAAGTTCGATTGATCGGTCACGTGCCGCAAAAACTGCGCGCTCAAGCAATTGCTGTAATCCATCATCCGCCATTAAGACATCCAAAGCGGCTTGAGTAGTTCCGTTAGGGCTGGTGACGTTTACACGCAATTGAGAGGGTGATGTTGAACCCTCATCCATTAATGCCACCGCACCAGTTAACGTTGCCGATGCAAGAATTGCCGCAAGTTCACTGCTCAATCCAGCTTTAACACCAGCTTCTTCCAATGCTTCTCGCATCAAAAAGACATATGCAGGGCCA
>CBFIAO010000169.1:0-2224 GCA_965660595.1 Puniceispirillales bacterium (SeqCode)
GATGGCAGGGCCGCTTTATCAACTTGGCGGCGGCATCCTAACCTTTAGTGTTGGTGCTATTGTCTCTTTGTGCCTTGGTGGTGTTACGTTCTGGATAATAATGTCTAGCCGAAAGGTTAATGCTTAGCCGTTCATCATCATCATTTTAGGGTGTCTTCCGTTTATACTTCTCAGCTGTATTAGAATAACCTAATCTTATTATGTTAGCGTTTTTATACAGGGTGTTTAATGATGATCAGATCCACCGCTATCTTGCTATGCTTGTTAGCCTCATCAATAGCAGTTGCGGCAGCATGGCCTGAACGTATTTCTGGCATGCCAAGCCGTATCGTGGATGGTGATACAATTCATTTGGATGGTCATAAGATCAGGTTGCTGGGGATCGACACCCCTGAAATGAAACAATATTGTCAAGATCGTGACGGGGTAGCATGGCCCTGCGGTATCCGTGCACGTGATATGTTGGTGGGGATCGTCAATGCTGGCGGCAATGTAGAATGCAACATCACAGGCCGTGATCGATATCAACGTTTATTAGGGCAATGCTATGTTGGTAAGGTGGATGTGCAGCATGCGTTGATTGCCGCTGGATTTGGTGTTGCTGAATATACTAAAGATTACATCGCAGCCGAAAGAAAAGCGAAACGCTATAAGTTGGGAATATGGGCAGGGACGTTTGAACGTCCCCGCATTTATCGTAAAAGGAATTAAGCAGCGTCAGTGCCGCCAATGGTGATGCCGCCCATTTTCAAGGTTGGTTGACCAACCCCTACAGGAACACCCTGTCCAGCTTTGCCGCAAGTGCCAATACCGTTATCAAGTTCAAGATTATTGCCGATCATGGTAATCTTGCCCATGGCGTCAGGGCCATTGCCGATTAAGGTTGCACCTTTCACCGCTGGACCGATTTTTCCGTTCTCAACCATATAGGCTTCAGATGCGGAAAACACGAATTTACCGCTGGTGATATCCACCTGACCACCACCAAAATTCACCGCATAAATACCTTTTTTCATGCTGGCAAGAATTTCTTCATGGGTATGTTCGCCATTTGTCATGAAGGTATTTGTCATGCGCGGCATTGGTGTATGTGCAAAGGACTCGCGACGTCCATTGCCTGTTGGTGCGACGCCCATCAGCCGTGCGTTCTGGCGGTCTTGTAGGTATCCTTTTAAAATACCATCCTCAATCAAGACATTGCGTTGTGATGGGGTGCCTTCGTCATCAATAGTGATCGAGCCGCGGCGGTCATCCATGGTGCCATCATCGACAACAGTGACACCTTTTGCGGCGACTTGTTCACCAACACGGCCAGAAAATAGTGACGTTCCTTTTCGGTTAAAATCACCTTCAAGGCCATGGCCAACAGCTTCATGCAGCATCACACCAGGCCAACCACAACCAAGGACGACTTCCATCTCACCTGCTGGTGCAGGAATGGATTCTAAATTAACCCTGGCAACACGTAACGCTTCATGAACTTCGGCTTTCCAGATTTCAGGCTGCATCCAATGGTCGAACATTACGCGCCCACCAGCACCGCTAGAGCCAGCTTCCATGCGGCCATCTTTTTCAAGCACAACAGATACATTCAACCTTACTAATGGACGAATATCAGCAGTTTGATACCCATCAGGACGCATCACACGAATGGCCTGCCAGCTTGCCGCCATAGATACGCTGACCTGTTTTACATGTGGGTCTGCATCGCGAGCATATGCATCAATTTGTTGTAATAATTCAACTTTATCACCAAAAGCAGTAACTTCTAATGGGTTTGCATCTGTGTAGAGTGCCCGATTCCGTCCCGCGGCGGGCGCGATAGCTAGCGTGCCGGTATAACCAGATGTCACTGATTGAACAGTTGAAGCCGCACGTTTGATGGCATCATGTGTCATCTCACCAGCATGAGCATAGCCATGGGCTTCACCTGCAATAGCACGAAGTCCAAAACCGCTCGTGTTGTCATAACTTGATGATTTCATCCGCCCATCATCAAAAACCAGCATTTCAGAATGCCGTTCTTCAAGGTAAAGTTCACCATCATCACTACCTGCTAATGCATCAGCAACAATTCCTTGCACTACTGATTCGTCAAGGCCAGTTTTGTCAAAGAAGAGCGTACTTGTTTTATCCAATGCGTTTTCAGGCGCAGCATCTGATGGTGACATGGCAACTTCCTTTCAAGGGGGAATGTAAAGCGTACCTAATAGATTTGGCATAG
>CBFIAO010000170.1:0-2169 GCA_965660595.1 Puniceispirillales bacterium (SeqCode)
CCTAGCATGCTTACTGTGTTGACGCAAATAAGCTATAGCTCATAACGGGTAGATATTGATGCAGATATAGAAATGGGCATTCATGCCCATCAGTATGGTTACTCAGCCTTGAAATCGCGGTTGCGCAAGCCCCTTGATACCAAGCCCAGTAATGGCGAGCAGCCCGCCAGCATCCGGTTGGTTTGCTGCTGTGCCCTCGGTCAACCCAAAGCCAATAGAAGTAACATATAGAACATCAAGATTCTTCCCTCCAAACATAGGCTTGGTGGGTTTTTCAACAGGCAGATCAATGGTCATCACGACCTCACCTTTGGGGGAGATGCGATAAATTTGCCATCCATTAATCCCTGCCATCCAGTAATAGCCTTCGGCATCGACCGTGCCGCCATCAGGCCGTCCAGCAACGCCATGCGCATCAAAAAATTGGTGGGCGGGGCCATGTTCACCAGTGGCCACATCATAATCGCATGACCAAATCGTCTGCACGCGGATATTAGAATCCGAAAAATACATTATGCTCCCATCGGGGGAAAATGCGGTGCCGTTGGTGGTGTAGGCAAGGTGGTTCATGGCCCGCACCTCAAGGTTTGTGTCCAGTTGATAAAATTGTCCGACTTTTTCAGGTTGGCCATCATCTCTCATGGTGCCGGCCCAAAACCGCCCCGCATGATCCACGCTTCCATCATTAAAGCGGTGGCTAGGTTTGTCTGCTTCTGGATCACTTATATGCTGTCGTTCGCCGGTATCAGGGTCAAATAGCCAAAATCCACTTTTCGCCGCGACTACTAACCCGCCTTTCTGGCGTCGGGCAACACATCCCACCGGCTCACCAAAATCAAAACTTGCGGTCTTGGTATTATCAGGATCAAAACGATGGATCACCCCGCCCGTGATATCAACCCACCATAACAGTTGATCAGCGTCATCCCAGACGGCCCCTTCACCAAGGCGTGGTGCGCCGGGCACAATTGTTTCAATTTCTATCGCCATGTTCACGCCCAGCGGATAAGCCCTAGGATTGCAGAGCCTGCATAGAAAAATTGCAGCAGCAAAAATGGCCAGCGTTTATCAATAACGGCCCATAGCGCGAATAACCCTGATGAAGCGAGCAGCAGCGTAAATCCCAATAACTCATTTCCAGTATTTGAGGCGATCAGTAACGCATAGGCGATCGCAAGGGCTGACCCGATTGCTTCAAAAATTGAAGTCAGGCGTCTTTTTTTCGCGTCCATATCGTGCGTCCCTTTTGTAAAAATTCAGCCTTCGACATCACCAGAATTAGCCGGTGAAGGCAAGTGCTTTACGCCGCGATGTCATAAAAAAAGAGGCCATGAGCGGCCTCTTTCTTCATATATTATTTAACCCAAAAAATCCAAATAGGTGGATTAGAACTGGTTCATGGTGTTGTCTTCACCGGATGCCAGCAGCGCCATGTCACCAGAGAAATATTCCTTATGGTCATCACCGATGTTTGAGCCAGCCAGATCCTGGTGCTTCACTGATGCCATGCCGCGGCGGATTTCACGGCGTTGAACATCACGCACATAGGCCAGCATGCCAAGGTCACCAAAATAACCTTCTGACAACACATCTGTTCCTAATGCCGTATCATGGTAAGTCGGCAGGGTGATGAGGTGGTGGAAAATTCCTGCTTCACGTGCACCATCAGCTTGGAAGGACTGCACCAGCTTATCAGCTTCCATGGCCAATTCGCTATCATCGAACTTAGGGTCCATCAAGGCTTGCGGGTTGCTGGATGGGTCTGGATATGCTGACACGTCTTTGCCGGCATCAACCCATTCACCATGCACTTGGTTGCGGAAATTCAACGTCCAGTTAAAGCTAGGTGAGTTGTTGTAAACAAGCTTAGCGTTCGGCACAACATCGCGAATACGGCTAACCATGCCGCCAATTTGCGCAACGTTTGGACGCTCAGTTTCAATCCACAGCATATCAGCGCCATGCTGCAATGATGTGATGCCATCCAACACACAACGGTCTTCGCCAGTGCCATCACGGAACGCATAAAGACCGTTTGGCAAACGCACAGGCTTGTAAGTCTTACCACCTTGGGTAACAACCTGTTCACCTTGGGCAAGGCTTGAGATGTCAGAAATTTCTTCCAGCTCAAGGAAAGAGTTATATTGATCAGCCAGATCACCCGGCTGT
>CBFIAO010000171.1:0-2157 GCA_965660595.1 Puniceispirillales bacterium (SeqCode)
ATGCATTTCATGCCAGCAGACCATGACAGGTTTTTGGCCGAAAATATGAGGGTGTTAAAACCGGGCGGCCTATTCATCATGGAAGGCTATACCATTGATCAGATCCCGCTTAATTCAGGTGGGCCAAAAGTCCCTCATATGTTAATGTCACAAGATAGCTTGCGTGTGACATTTGATGGTTATGAGATTGTGTTGCTTCAGGAAACACGGCGTTATTTAAATGAAGGCCCACGCCATAAAGGCATGGCCGCCACGGTTCAACTTATGGCACGTAAACCTGAATAACATATGATACTGACCCTTCTTAACAAAACCCTGCCCCAACGCACCGCCATGATGGTGGTGTTGATCAGCTCGTCTATTTGGGGGCTGTTATGGATACCGCTTCGTTATATCGAAGACCAAGGCTTAACCGGCATATGGGCCAATACCTTTTTTGCCGCGGTCGGTATTCCGGTGTTGTTCTATCTTAGCCGCCAACATTTGATGAAACGCGCACATTGGAAGGCCTATCTTGGTGCCGGCACGTTTATCGGCCTTGGGTTCATGTTTTACACATTGGGGCTGATTATCGGTTCTGTGATCAAAACAACCTTACTGTTTTACCTGTTGCCTGTATGGGCATCTATCCTAGGGATGATTTTTCTGGGTGAACGTGCAAAACCTATCTTATGGGCAAGTAATGTCATCGGGCTAGTTGGATGTGGACTAATCCTTGGCATCACCGAACACAACATTACCTTTGCAGCAGTTGATATCCTGGGGTTCCTATCAGGTATTTTCTGGGCGGTTGGGTCTATTATCATCAGCCGTAATCCAGATTCTGATTACACGGCCGTGAATTTTGTTGTCTATATTATCGCCGTGTTAATAGGGATATGTGGGGCCATGATCATGGGCACCCCCCTGCCCGCCAGCTCGGCCTTTATTGATGCCGCGATTGTTGCCATCATCGTATCTGGGTTGGTGTTTGTGCCAGCAATGTTATTTATTGTGCGGGTTCAGCAATATGTCTCACCCTCTATTGTAGGGATTTTGATGCTGTCTGAAGTGTTGTTCGCTGTATTATCCGCCAACATCATGCTGGGTGAGCAATTGAACATGATCCAATGGGTCGGGGCCGCCATGATTGTGGCAGCAGCCGTCATCGTCACCCAGTCAGAACGATAAGATTAATTAAATATCATCTTTCGTGCCGCCGAGCGACACCGCCCAGCCCCGCAATATCCGGTCAGCAATGATGGCGATAAACGCCATGGCAAAACCAGCGGTAAGCCCAAGGCCTGTATTTGCATCACGAAGGCCTATATTCACCTGTTCAGCAAGCCCACGTGCACCCACCAATACCGCAATGATGAGCATCGCCAACGCAAAGAGCACGGTTTGGTTCAGGCCCAAGAGAATGGTTGGACGCGCCAAGGGCAATTCAATGAACAGCAGCTTTTGCCACTTGGAACACCCCTGAGCAGTAGCGGCATCCAAAACCGATTCTGGCACATGACGAAGGCCGTGTTCAGTGTAACGAATAAGCGGCACAATGGCATAAAGCACAATCGCCACCAGCGCCGAAAATTCATTAATCTGAAACAACGCGACGGCAGGGATCAAAAAGATATAAAGTGGAATGGATTGCAGTGTGTCATTAATCGGGCGCATGATGTTGGATACGGTCTGCGATTTTGCCGCCCATACCCCAAGTGGACAACCGATCATCAAACATACCAACACAGATGCGGTGCAGAGATAGACCGAATACATCGCGTCTTTCCAATGCCCTGTCCAAGTGATGATCAACATCATGGCAAGCGCCACCATCGCAAAGCGGAAGCCTTGGAAACGATAGGCAAGCCATGTCACCACCGCGAGCACAACACCCCACGGCATAAAGGTAAAGCCGCGATAGGCCACAAGACCAAAGGCAAGAATTAAAAACCCAGTGGACGTCCGTTTGCGCAAAATCATGACCGTTGATAGCCCGACCACAATAGCCAGATAAAGATATTGCATCATCATGGGAAAGCTGATGCCCCATGTGAATGGCAAGACAGCCTTGGCAAGGCCAATACGCATTGGCAGCAGGACATAAACAAGGGCAGTGTTTTTGATGCTGTCCAAGGTCACGCCATAATTCGTAATAAACTGATTAAGTCCTCTATT
>CBFIAO010000172.1:0-2114 GCA_965660595.1 Puniceispirillales bacterium (SeqCode)
GCAAGTGCAACCGGCTATCTAAAGGCTGGCGATTATATACAGCTTGGCTCTGGTTCTTCGGCGCAGCTTTACAAGGTGCTTGATGATGTTGATAGCAACGCATCAGGCGAAGCCACACTGACTATTTGGCCGAACCTACGCAGCAGCCCAGCCGATGATGCCACGGTTGTTGTTTCTGGCGCACAGGGCGTTTTTCGTTTGGCTGATAATCAGACCGATACTACTATAAATAGTGCAAGCATTTATGGTCTGGCTTTTCAGGCAATCGAGGCGATATGACCCGCAGCGTAACGACAGATTTCAAAAACCAAGTCGAAGGAGACAGCTTATCGCCATTTTATGCGATTGAGTTGGATTTCGATGATACTGTTTTGTATTACTGGACTGGTTATGGCGAAATTACATTTGACAGCAAGACTTTTAGCGGGTTGGCAGACTTCCTAAACATTACGCTTGCGGCTGAAACGACCGACCTAGAAGCGACCGGGGCGAGTGTTGAGGTCAGTGGTATCAATGCTGCTACTATCTCGCTTGCGCTTGGTGAGGCATATCAGGGCAATCCATTCCGCATCTGGCTCGGTGTTCTCGACACAGATGGCAGCGTCATCGCAGACCCTTATATGGTTTTTGAAGGTAAAATGGACGTGATGAATTTGCGTGCCGATGGCACTACTTCTGTTGTGACAATATCTGCGGAAAGCAGCCTTATTGACCTTAACCGAAGCCGCATCCGTCGATATACTGACCAAGACCAAAAGGTTGATTACCCTAATGACCGTGGGTTGGAATATGTGCCTAGTATTCAAGGTATGGACATTACTTGGGGGAGGCCGACAAGCTAATGGGCTGGCGTAAGTTTTGGAAAAAAGTCGAAGATGACGTAAAAGGCACACTCAAGGGCATTGAGGACAACCCGCTTGAGGCGGCTGTTGCAGCGACCATTGGTTATTTCACAGGTGGCACAGGTTGGGCGGCTTTCGCTGCCACATCGTCTGGTTATGGCAACTATCAAACAGAACTTGCGATACAGGAGGCGCAACGTCAGGCAGCAGCGTTTCAGTCGGAGGCGCAAGGGCGCGACATTATGGTGCGCGAACCTGTCCACGCTCGAAAACTTATTTATGGCGAAGTCAAAGCCGGTGGCAACATTGTCTTTCTCGATGTTACAGACGACAACAAATACTTACACCTTGTAATGGCTGTGGCATCTCACGAGGTTGAAGAACTTGCGTATCACTCTAATTCACCAACCAACAAAAACATTTATTTGCAAGACGATTTGGTCACAGTCACAAATCAGCTTCAAGGTGTCGATGCCAATGGTGTGAAAAGATATGTCGCGCCAGTCGGCAGTCGATATTACGACAGCAAAGAACTAAATAGGTCTATGGTCAGGCTGAAGTTCTATGATGGCACACAGACACAAGCTGACGCTGATTTGGTTGCGGAAAGCAGCAAGTGGACAAACCAGCACGTTTTGAACGGCATTGCGTATGTTTATGCGCGTTATGAGTTCAACCGCGATTGCTTCCCGACTGGAATACCGAATTTGTCAATGGTTGTTCGCGGCAAAAAGGTTTACGACCCAGACACGCAAACAACGGCTTATTCAACTAACCCGGCGTTATGTTTGCGTGATTATCTCGCCAGCGATTACGGGTTCAAAAGTGCAAGCGGCGACTTTGATGACACAAGTTTCATAGCTGCAAAAGATGTGTGCGACGAGACTGTCAGCGCAACGGACAGTGGAACGACCCGATACACGATGAATGGTATTGTTGACACTGGCAAGCCAAAGGCTGATGTGCTGCGGGAAATGTTGACCAGCTTTGCGGGTGATTTGGTTCGGATTAACGGCAAATGGCATTGCAATGCGGGTGAGCATCGTGCAGCGACTATTACGCTTGATGAGGATGACTGTCGTGGTGTTATAGATGTCATAACAAAAACATCACGGCGAGACCGATATAACGCTGTTCGCGGCACATTTATTTCGCCAGATAATGACTACAAGCTGTCAGATTACCCTGAAATCACAAACAGCGCATATCAAACCGAAGATGGCGAAAAAATATCTACGCAGATTGATTTGCCGTTTACATCATACGCATCAA
>CBFIAO010000173.1:0-2100 GCA_965660595.1 Puniceispirillales bacterium (SeqCode)
AGCAGTTTGGTCGTCCGCTTGCCGCTAATCAGTTGGTGCAATTAAAGCTGGCCAATATGATGACAGAGATTACCCTTGGGCTGCAGTCATGTTTACGGGTGGGCCGCATGTTGGATGAAGGCAGTGCTGCACCTGAACTGATTTCAATCGTCAAACGTAATTCATGTGGTAAAGCGCTGGATATTGCACGTGTGGCACGTGATATGCATGGCGGCAACGGTATTTCCGAAGAATATCATGTCATGCGTCACGTTGCGAATTTGGAAACCGTGAACACTTATGAAGGCACCCATGATATCCATGCCTTAATTTTGGGGCGTGCGCAAACAGGCATCCAAGCCTTTACCGGTGCATAAGATGCGTGTGTAGCTGGCGAATTTAAGTTTTTAACCCAAGATCACGGGGACGTTGCAAGGATAGTAACGTCCCCTTATTTCGTCCGATGTCGCCAATATGTTCGGCTTCAAAGCCGAGCTGCGCCAAGGAACAGGTGGGGAAGTCACTGATCGTTGCATAATCACGATTGCCGTCATCATCCAGCAGCATATGCATCAGCACGATGAGGCCAGGGTTATGGCCAATCAAGAGCAGATGTTCAAGGTCATGGCCGTAATCGGTCAGCACATCATACAAGGTTTCGCCATCTGCATTATAGATGCGGTCTTCCGTCACCATCGGCACATCACCAAGATGAGGCATAATGAGTGATGCTGTGGCCTGAGTGCGGGCGGCAGGTGAAACCAGCACAAGTTGAGGGCGTTTCATATGATCATTTATCTGTTTGCCCATATAGTCAGCATTGTCTTCACCGCGATGGATAAGAACGCGGTCAATATCATGGCCAGTAGATGCGATGTTTTCGGCTTTGCCATGCCTGAGGATGAGAAGACGTGCCATGGGGGGAACCTTTATTAGAATGAAGTCATTTTGCCACCCTGCCGCGGGTAGACCAAGATAAATTTTCTTAAATTCCCGAGAATATGAAGATATTTTTCCACGACTTGATGATGTTATTTGTCATGACGTGTCAGTTATATTAAAACCGAATAAAGAGGAGAGCAGTTATGCCATCAATTTTCCCCGGTTTTATGGAAGCTATTGGAAATACCCCACTTATACGCCTTAAGGGTGCAAGTGACGCCACTGGATGCGATATCTATGGAAAGGCTGAATTTATGAACCCGGGTGGGTCAGTGAAAGACCGTGCCGCCCGCGGGATTATCCAGCATGCTGAAGCATCAGGGCTGTTGAAGCCTGGCGGGATGATTGTGGAAGGTACAGCTGGCAATACAGGCATCAGCCTTACAATGTGCGGTAATGCACGTGGCTATACATCTGTCATTGTCATGCCAGAAACGCAAAGCATTGAGAAAAAGGATATGTTGCGCCTCTTGGGGGCTGATCTTCGGTTGGTGCCAGCGGTGCCTTATAAAGACCCTAATAACTATGTCCGGTATTCAGAAACATTGGCAAAAGAAATGGCCGAGGTTCATGAGGCTGGCGTTATCTGGGCAAACCAATTTGATAACACCGCCAATGCGGAGGGGCATTATACGTCAACTGGGCCCGAGATTTGGGCGCAGACAGAAGGCAAAATTGATGGTTTTACCTGTTCTGTTGGGTCTGGGGGGACTATTTCAGGCATTGGCAGATATTTAAAAGAACAAAATCCAGATGTTACTATTGCGCTGTCTGATCCTGAAGGGTCAGCGTTGTTTAACCATTATGAAAATGGTGAATTAAAGGCGGAAGGTAACTCCGTTTCTGAAGGTATTGGCCAAGGCCGTATCACTGGAAATTTGGCTGACGCACCTATTGACCGCCAATATAGGTTGTCTGACCATGACGCCCTGCCCTTGATCTATGATCTTCTTAAGGATGAAGGGTTATTGCTGGGCGGATCCAGCGCGATTAATGTTGCTGGTGCTATGGCGTTGGCGCGTGACTTAGGCCCTGGGCATACGATTGTGACCATCTTGTGTGATAGTGGTCAACGCTACCAGTCCAAAATCTGGAACCCTGAATTTTTGGAATCAAAAGGTCTTCCGTTACCAAGCTGGCTGTAAGCATATGGATTGCGGCTGATTTATATAAAGGATA
>CBFIAO010000174.1:0-2093 GCA_965660595.1 Puniceispirillales bacterium (SeqCode)
CGTTCACCATCTTCACCACAAATAATGATGGGGGTATTGGCATCGGCGAATTCACGAATACGCTGGCGACACCCGCCGCAAGGGGTACACAGTAAATCACCACGACCTGCCACCGCAATGGCAGCAATCTTTCGACCACCAGCAATAATCATCGCAGCAATTGCACTTGCTTCTGCACAATTTCCTTGGGGGTATGCTGCATTTTCCACGTTAACGCCCTGATGAATTTCACCTTTATCATCCAATAATGCCGCCCCAACATGAAACCCACTATATGGTGCATAAGCTGACGGCATGGCAGCGACAGCAGCGTCGATCAATGTATTATCTTTCTTTGACATAAGGCACTCCAATCGCGGCAGGGGGTGTGGCTTTGCCGATAAATCCTGCTAAGAAAATAACGGTTAATACATAAGGCAACGCTAATACTAAGTCGGTTGATATCTGGCCGAAATATGGTAATTCCACACCTTGAACACGCGCCGCAACCGCATCAAGGAACCCAAACATCAGGCAGGCATAAAGCGCCTGCTTAGGGCGCCAGTTTCCAAAAATCATGGCCGCAAGTGCAATATACCCCTTGCCTGCTGTCATCTCGCGCACAAAACCTGCACCATGGGCAATTGACAAATACGCACCAGCAATTCCACAAAGTACACCTGCAATAATGACCGCTTGATACCTCATCCAGATTACGCTTATGCCAGCCGTATCAACTGCTTCTGGCTTTTCACCAACGGCACGCAGGCGCAATCCAAATCGAGTTTTGGTAACTACATAAGATGTTACTAATACAGCGGCCAGTGCCACCCAAACTAAAATGTTATGCCCAGATATTAGCTCTGCATAAATTGGACCCACCACCGGTACATCGCGGACAATATCTGCAAATGGCAAATCAATAGGCCCAAACCGTTGATCACGACCTAAATATGGGGTTTGCCCACCTTGGGCAAAAATCGCAATGCCCAAGGTTACCGTAAGGCCAGAAGCCAAAATATTAATAGCAAGCCCAGACACCACCTGATTTCCTTTATGTGTGATACAGGCAAATCCATGAATGAGGCTCAATATAACGGATACAAGAATAGCCCCGCCAACAGCCAAAAGAGGCGAGCCAGTAAGCGCCGCCATGGCCGCCGCAACGAACGCCGCCATCAACATTTTCCCTTCAAGAGAGATGTCAATAATTCCAGATCGTTCAGAAAAAATACCTGCCATGGCGCACAAAATTAACGGCGTTGCCACCCGAAAGGTCGCATCGATAGTGAGCAAAAATTGCAGCCATATATCAGCCATCATGACGCCTCCTTCGCAGCATCACGGGTGGCCATTATCCGGTGATATACACGTTCAACCATAGGATTAAACATATAAACAAGTGCACCAGAAAACAGAATGATCAGCCCTTGGATCATCAATACCATTTCACGTGTGATGGTCTGGAACTCAAAATCTAACTCTGCGCCGCCTTGGAATAATGCGCCAAATAGCAGCCCTGCAAAAAAGATGCCTACTGGATGGTTACGCCCCATCAAGGCGACCGCAATACCTGTAAAACCATAACCAGCAGTAAAATTAAGGATAACTTTCTGCTGCACACCAAGGATTTCATTCAGCGCCATCATCCCTGCTAACGCACCAGAAATAGCCATTGTAATAATAATAATCTTTGCTGGCGCATGCCCTGCATAAATTGTGGCACGCGGGCTATGCCCCGTAGCCCTGATGATGTAACCCAACCGCGTTCGCCAGATCAGTACCCACACCCCAATAGATGCGATGATGGCAATAACAAAACTCAAATTTAATGGTGAACGCGCTACCTTAATACCAAATAATCCAGCCAATTCATGGAACTTCATCAACGCCACACCATCTGCAAATGAACGTGTTTCCGGTGCCATCTGGCCTTGCTGCATTAACATGCCAGCCAACAACCACACCATGATTGATGATGCGATAAAATTGAACATGATGGTTGTTATCACAATATGGCTACCGCGCTTTGCCTGCAAATATCCTGGGATAATGCCCCATACAGCACCGAATAATGCAGCAACAGGAATTGCTAATATGATCAACACAAATGG
>CBFIAO010000175.1:0-2075 GCA_965660595.1 Puniceispirillales bacterium (SeqCode)
TCATTTCAATAAATTTATAGTCTCTAAGATATGATGATGGGTGTGCATCATTTATTGCAATGATAGGCACTCCTGCAAATAAAGACTGATATAAAACAGTCGAGCCTGAATTCATCGAAATACATAAGTTACTGATATTAATGAGATCTTCAAATTGGTTGTATTTGTTTAACCGTGGTTTTTTAGACCATTCAACATGAATGTTAACCGCTGATGTGAGTTGTTTGATCATCTCTTCACTAACAAGCGATAACTCACCCTTTTTTTCTTTCAAAATGAAAAAATATGATGGGTATTGTTTGGCAGCTTTAAGAAATTCTGAAACGAAATCTATTAGCTGTTTATCAGAAAAATACCAAAAAACATCACGTTCAGTTTGCACGGTGCAACCCATTATGACCTTTTCGTATTCACTTGCTTTTGTTTGGATATCTTGTGTTAAGCCCTCAGAGTTCTGCTTGAGGCTACGGCGGATAAAGCTGATATGCTTAATATCTTTAATATCTCCACCATAGAGATTTAAAAATTGAGACTCAAAAGAACTTGTACCAAGATATATGTCTAGATGATTGTAATCAAATGTTCTAAATGGAGGATATAGGAAACTCTCGTTAATTGAGATTGTTTTTGTATCCTTGTTTTTAAAGTAATCAATCAGCACGTAAATAGGCTTATCCAACAATATACCTGTGATCACACGGGCCGAAAGCTTGTTAATATACACCGCATGATAACAATCGATCAGGAAGCGTTTCAGAAGGCCTGTTGGAATAGCGTTTTTATACATTATACTAACGAGCAAAGGTGCCAGCTTGATCAAGGTCAGCATAGTTGTAAAGCACAGAAAAGCCGCCCCTTTTTGATTGCTTAAATTTTCATAACCATTGACGCTTTCTCTAAATGAAAAAAATGACAGCATGATTTTTTTGTGTGGTGTTTTCATGTGGTTCAGCAACAAAGTACCCAAGCCTAAATCATAATAGTCTTTCTTTCTAAGATAAATGCATTCACTTTTCGTTGACGATGTAGGTGTTAAGATGGATATAAAAAATGCTTTGGTGGAGGTGAGTATCAGGTAAAAAAGATATAAAAAACAATACTTTAATAAAGCTGTTTTTTCCAGTCTGTGCGTTGCAAAAATTTGTCTATAAAAAGGATAGATATTTTTTAACAACTTTATCTGAGTATAATTGGTGCTGTTTTGATCAAGTTTAGTGAAGATGTGATACGCATTGGCCGCACCCAGCTCAGCAGTTTTTCTAAAATAATTTTCGATATGGAGTTGGTCATGATTATCAAAATGTGTGTCAAAGTAATCAAAGATTAGACCTCTTACTTTTTGAGATGTAGGTACATACTGTTTGGCGTCAAAAGTTGAATTTTGTGAGTTTTTTGACATTTATGGGTATCCAAATAATTAACAATAAGCACTAAATGCTGTTTACGAATTAACAGGTGGTTTTTTTGAAACCGACACCAAATATTTGCCAAGATGTTTATCAAAAAAGCTGCTTAGAAAAACATAAGCAAGACGCTCAAGGAAACGCCAGCGGCGTGGTACAAAATCATGCATGTGATCACGGCAGCGGCTTCGGTAGCCTATGTGTTCAGCTAATCCAGCATTAGTGCATAAATCGCCAATAGACTGAATGGTAAAGGTTTGCATATGTTGCGAATGTTGGAACACCGCATGGCAATCTGGACAGACCTTCCAGCCCGATGACAAATCTTCATTAAATCGGGTGGTGATAAACAGCATACCACCTGGCTTCAAAATACGGGCCATTTCATCAAAAGACTTTTGCAAATCTTCATCCAGCAAATGCTCGACCGTCTGAGTGGAAATCACAATATCAAAGCTATTATCATCCACAGGTACATGGTCCAGCGTGCCTTGGAAATAATTGATGTCAGGATATTTTTCCGCAGCTTTGGCAACACGCTCGGCAGAAATATCCATTCCGGACACATTGGCTTTAAACGATTTGCCAAGGTCTATTAGAAACTCACCAGACCCCGCACCCAGGTCGATAATTTCCATCTTGCTGCTGTTGGCACCCATGTTAACGTTCATG
>CBFIAO010000176.1:0-2041 GCA_965660595.1 Puniceispirillales bacterium (SeqCode)
TGATGTGTTATCAACACTATTGCCCGGGCTTCTCTATAAACTTGCTGATACTGGCACACCTGACCAAAGCTTTGCCGCCTTTGCGCGGTTGGTGGAAAAATTACCGGCTGGCCTGCAACTTTTCTCCCTCATGGACACCCATGATGACATCGCAGCAACCATGATCGGCATGGTGACGGCTGCCCCCAAAATTGCTGATATTATCTCTGGCCATCCTATTCTTGCCGACAGTTTGCTTTATCGTTCCTTCTGGACAACCGAAGAAGATTGGCCCGCCCGTTTGGACGAACTTACCGCTGCATTAAATGCAGGGGATGATTATGAAGAACATTTGTTGATCTTGCGGCGGTATTGCCGTGAATGGCAATTCCGTATTTCCGCCCAATTATTACAAGGCGTTATCTCTCCTGCCCGCGCTGGACGTGACTATGCGGCTATTGCTGATGCTATTATTCACGGCGTGATGATGGTGACCACGCGTGACATTACCCGCCGTTTTGGCACCGTTAATGGCGGCAGTATTGCTGTATTGGCCTTGGGGCGTCTTGGCGCACAAGAAATGACGCTGCTGTCAGACCTTGACCTGATCTTTATTTATGATGGCCCGATGGATGCATATTCAACCTCGCCTGATAAATCCATCACCATCAGTCAATATTATACGCGATTTGGCCAAGGCTTAATCAATGCGCTATCTGCGCTTACCGCAGAAGGCAAATGTTATGACATTGATATGCGCCTGCGCCCATCAGGTACTAAAGGCCCGGTTTCTGTTCATCTTGATACCTTCACGCAATATCAACAACAGGATGCGTGGACATGGGAACATATGGCGCTGATCAAAAGTAGAATAATCTGCCACCATAGCAGCCCAGATGCAGCACGTGATTTACCTGCGGTTTTAAAAGACTTCATCCCAACAGTGATCAAGTCCAACCGTGACCCTGCGGTATTGGCCCATGATGTTCAGGCTATGCGTGAACGACTAACCGCCTCGCAATCCAGCACGGGTGAAGGTGCAAACATGCTTGACCTCAGGTCATCACCCGGCGGTATCATGGACCTAGATTTTCTAACCCAAATGCTACAGATGATGCCTCAAGCGGCTGCCATGCCCCTCACGCCACGGGCGGCGGATGCAGCACCGTTATTAATGGCCGCTGATGTCATCACCCCTCATGATGCAGACGCCATGACCACCGCCGCCAACACCTATTTTGATGCGATTCAACTGATGCGCCTTTTGGACATGTCACCAAAGGACAATATTTCGCAATCAGACCATCTACCAGCCCTTCTGAAGAAACGATTTAAAATCAATACGTTCGGGGAATTTTCAGCATATCTAAAAGACATATATGCACCAATTTCATCTTTGATGAAAAAATGTGTTTCCAAAGCTGAAAAAAGAGAGTAATTGAGAAAAATAGTTAAGGTTTACGAACCTTAGAACACTCACTTTATCGACATTTTGAATGACACATTAGGAGGATGCCATGAGAGCCGCACTGCTTTCATCTTGGACACTGTTTTTCGGCATCTTTCTGTTTATGGCGGGCAATGGCCTGCAAGGTGCACTTCTAGGCACACGTGCTGAACAACTGGCTTTTGGTGACCTAACCACCGGGTTCATTATGGCAGGGTATTTCTCTGGCTTTTTGCTGGGTTCAACTTGGGTGCCAACCTTGGTCAGCAATGTCGGCCATGTGCGCGTGTTTGGTGCGCTAGCAGGCTTGGCATCTTCTGCTATTCTTGTTCACGCTATCTTTGAATTTGCCTCTGTCTGGATCATTATGCGTTTTGTCACCGGCCTTGCGTATTCAGGAATGTATATCGTTGCTGAAAGCTGGATTAATGATAAAGCCACTAATGAAACACGTGGCGGCCTACTATCTGTCTATATGATCATCACCATGTCTGGCCTCATCTTGGGATTGATGCTGCTGTCCTCTGGTGATCCTGAGGCAACTGACCTTTTCATCATGGTGTCTATTCTAGTTTCAATCGCGGTGATCCCGATTTTAATGACGGCCGCCAAAGT
>CBFIAO010000177.1:0-1974 GCA_965660595.1 Puniceispirillales bacterium (SeqCode)
AACTGGGCCCACCTCATTTGTTGTGGAGGGTACTTATGGTGACTTCACCATTAATGCTGATCGGACATGGACGTATCAACTAGATGCCGAGCGGGCCCAAGCTGTATCCGTAACAGGTGCTGAAGATGTGCTGCGCTTGCGCACTGTTGATACTGATAATTCACTGTCACCTGTCGGGACATATACGATCATGATCCGCGGGGAAAATGATGCGCCTGAGCTAACACTGGCAAGTCCTACCGATACAGATACAGATGATAATGTCGCGGTTGTTGTGACTGAAAGCACAGATTCTGGCACTAACCCAGCAGGTACAGAAGAAAATGAAGTCACCCAAGGTGCTGGGCAAAAGGTAAGTGGCACATATACGACTTCAGACCCTGATGCGGTGTCAACATTACGCATTTTCATTGGTGCGGATGAAGTTGGGCAAGTTCCGACTGGCGGCGGTAGCATCACGTATCGCGGTATTTATGGTGACATTACGTTCCGCGGTGATGGTAGATGGGAATATGTGCTGACCGCACGTGCCGAGAAAGTTGCTGATGGTGAAACGCCAATTGAAACGTTAAACATTAGTATTGTTGATGAATACCATGGTGCAAGCAGCACAGTTACGCTGGCGATTACGGTAACTGGTACTAATGATGCGCCGACGGCCCTGACAAGTACAGGTGGGACTGAGGTAACAGAATCTGGCTTCCGTATTGATCCTTCACATAATTTTGATCTTTCAGTGGGTGATGAAACCCATGATGATATTGGAACGCAAGATACAGATACCAATATTGAAGAAAATGTTGATGGTGACACCAATGATGTAGCAGGTACGGTTACTATAACAGGTAACTTTGATGCCACCGATATTGATATTGATGGAACAGGCAATGTTGCTGCACCTGATTTGCACAGTTTTGAAATTGTTGGCAGCAGTGGCGTAACGACACGTGCTTCGGAAGTTGTTATCACTAAAGCTGGATCGGTTATTGCTGATACGGCGGCAGATGCCGACTATGGATTTGATCTTTCTGGGAAAGCACCGTATTCACCTCAAGCTCAGAATCCAGCTGATGTTAACCCAGATAATATCCCAATAGATATCATCTCAAGCTTTAAGGGCGTTTACGGTACGCTCGTGGTGAACCGCTTTACAGGTGAATGGACATACACACTGGATAACCATGATGCTGACACAAGGCAACTTGATGGTGGTGATCGTGTTACAGATGTATTTTCTATCCTTGTCACTGATGAAGAAGGGGCAACCCATCACCAAGACTTCACCATTAATGTGGTTGGAACGGATGATGCGCCGGTATTGCTTGTTGATACCACCCCAGCGCTAGACCTATCAGCAACGGAAAAAGGCGGCACATTAAATGGTGTTGCTGGTGACGGTGCAGAAGGGAAGTTTACCGTCACTGATGATGATGCAGATGATGTCAATTTTGACGGCAGCAACCTTATTATTGAGGGCAGGGCTGGTACGGCAGGTAACTTTGCCGATGGCTCTGGTGACAATGGCGGCAAAGGAACCAAGATTGATGGTCAATATGGTAGCATCTATCTTAAGGCTGATGGCAGCTGGACCTATGAAATTGATGAAGATAATGCAGCTGTTGAAGCGCTGCGCCCATCTTCACAAGCGTTAACAGATGAATTTGAGTTTAGGGTTGAAAATGGCGCTCTTAACTCAAACACTGCAAGTGTTACGGTCACCATTAATGGTGCCAATGATGCCCCTGTTTTGAGTGTTTCAGTGGACAGTGACAATGACGTTACTGAAAATAGTAGTGACCAATCTGTTAACGGTAGCTTTACCATTTCAGACGTGGATGGTGGTCAAGATGCCACAACAGTCAATGTTTATGCCAATGCAGGCGATACCATTTCAGATCCTAGCAATACTGTTAATGACGACGTTATTGGAGTAGGCGACAATGATGTTGAAGGTACATATGGCACATTCGTTGT
>CBFIAO010000178.1:0-1905 GCA_965660595.1 Puniceispirillales bacterium (SeqCode)
GCCCAAACTGATCCTGATCTGTTTGCGTCACTTGATCAGGAACTTACCCGCCAGCGTGATGGTATTGAGCTGATCGCGTCTGAAAATATTGTCAGTAAAGCTGTATTAGAAGCTCAAGGTTCTGTCTTTACCAATAAATATGCAGAAGGCTATCCAACCCGCCGTTACTATGGCGGCTGTGAATTTGTCGATATTGCGGAACAATTGGCCATTGATCGTGTGAAAGCATTGTTTGGTGCGAAATGGGCTAATGTTCAGCCACATTCTGGTGCACAGGCCAACCAAGGTGTATTTTTGGCATTGCTGCAACCTGGTGACACGATCTTGGGGATGTCACTTGCTGCTGGAGGTCACTTGACCCATGGCGCAGGTCCAAACCTTTCAGGCAAATGGTTTAATGCTGTTCAATATGGTGTGCGTAAAGATGATGCACGTATTGATTTTGACGAAGTTCAGCGACTTGCAGATGAACATAAGCCAAAGATGATCATTGCTGGTGGTTCTGCATACCCACGGACACTTGATTTCAAACGCTTCCGTGAAATTGCGGATAGCTGCGGCGCTATCTTAATGGTTGATATGGCTCATATCTCAGGCTTGGTCGCTGCAGGTGCGCATCCAAATCCAATGGAACATGCACATGTTGTTACCTCCACCACCCACAAAACTTTACGTTGTGGCCGTGGCGGGATGATTCTCAGCAATGATGAAGAATTGGGCAAAAAGATTAATTCTGCCATGTTCCCTGGTCTTCAAGGTGGCCCATTGATGCATGCGATCGCTGGTAAGGCCGCAGGTCTTGGTGAAGCAATGAAGCCTGAGTTCAAAACCTATATTAAAAACGTTATTGAGAACGCTCAAGTATTGGCGGAAACATTGGTTGAATGTGGTTTTGATATTGTTTCTGGCGGTACAGATAACCACATTGTCCTCGTTGACCTTCGTCCAAAAGGGCTAACCGGAAACATTTCTGAGGTTGCGTTAGAAAATGCAGCGATTACGTGCAACAAAAACGGCGTGCCGTTTGACCCTGAAAAGCCGATGGTAACATCAGGGGTGCGTCTGGGTACGCCTGCTGCCACGACCCGCGGTTTTGGCAAGGATGAATTCCGTCAAGTTGGTCTCTTTATTGGTGAAGTGCTTGATGGTCTTGCCAGCAACACTAATGACAATAGCGATGTTGAGGCACGTGTTGCGGCAAAAGTACAGAAATTGTGCCGCGACTTCCCAATCTACTAGATTTGGTATATAATTGGGGCAGTTAATGTTCGGAGATCACGATTATGGACTGCCCCTTTTGCGGAAGCACTGATACTCAAGTAAAGGACTCGCGTCCTTGTGAGGATGGCGCGGCTATTCGCCGTCGTCGTCAATGCAATATATGTGATGCTCGTTTCACCACGTTTGAACGCGTTCAGTTGCGTGAATTGGTGGTGGTGAAGCGTAACGGCAAAAAGTCTCCATTTGATCGCTCAAAACTTGAACGCTCACTCAGCATTGCGCTGCGGAAGCGTGATGTTGACCCTGAAGTTATTCAGCGTGCCATTAATGATATGATCCGCACCCTAGAACAGCGTGGGGAATCTGAAGCCACCACCCAAACAATTGGTGAGCTGGTGATGGGCGTACTTTCACGCGTTGATAAGGTTGCTTATATTCGTTACGCCTCGGTGTACCGTAATTTTGACGAAGCTGCTGACTTTGAAGATTTTGTGCGCAAGCAAGACCTTAACGACTAACCCTGATGAGCCAGCACGCAGCAGATAACCAACGCTGGATGCGGGCGGCGCTTACCATGGCGCGATATGGGTTGGGACGATGCGCGCCTAACCCGTCTGTTGGATGCGTCATCATCAACAATAATATATTAGTCGGTATAGGGCGGACAGCTGATGGTGGCCGGCC
>CBFIAO010000179.1:0-1826 GCA_965660595.1 Puniceispirillales bacterium (SeqCode)
GTTTTGTGAATCCCCCTGTTTTTCATGGTTCAACGATTCTAAAAAAAACCCTTGATGATTACCGTAATAACCGAGGTGATTACGATTATGGCCGCCTGGGCACGCCAACAAGTGAGGCTGTGGAAAAGGCCGTAGCCGCATTATATGGCGCAGATGATGTTGTTTCTGTGCCATCTGGGCTTGCGGCTATCACCACCGCGATCATGGCAGTGGCTACATCTGGCAGTCATATGCTGTTTCCTGATAGTATTTATGGTTCTGGGCGACGTTTTATTGAAAAGACACTGCCAAATTACGGCGTCATGTCCGAATTTTATGATCCGCAAGCCAGTGAAGATGAATTGGCCGCATTAATCACCGACAACACAAGCGTGATTTATATCGAAACCCCGGGCAGCTTGACGTTTGAATTGCAAGACACGGCCATGATCGTAAAATTGGCAAAGGCAAATAATTGCCTGACCATTTGTGACAATACATGGGGCACAGCCATGTATTTTGACGGCTTTGGGCATGGCATTGATATTATTATTGAAGCTGGCACCAAATATATCTCAGGGCATTCTGACGTCAGCATCGGTTTCGTGGCAGGTAATGGTGACACGGCCAAAAAACTGCGTGATTATTTCAATAATATGGGGATATGTGTCGGCCCTGATGATCTTTACATGGCGGCACGTGGGCTGCGGACGTTTCCAATGCGCCTAAGAAAATCTGAAGAAAACGGCATTGCTTTAGCCCGTTGGATTGAACAGCAGGATGAGGTAAGCACCATGCTGCACCCTGCCCTGCCGAGCCATCCGCAACATCATTTCTATACACGTGATTTCACCGGTGCGTGTGGGTTGTTCAGCTTTGTGTTGGATGCAGGCATTCCTGATGCAGCGGTTGATGCCATGGTTGATAACCTGACGTATTTTGGTATTGGCGCATCATGGGGCGGTTTTGAAAGCCTTATTAGTGAAGCCACTGGAAAATATAAGCGTTCCGTTTCTGATGAGCCTCAAGGGCGTATCTTGCGTATTTACACGGGCATTGAAGATACAGCTGATTTAATGAGCGATATTCAAGAAGGGTTTGAACGCATGCGAAAGATGCGTTAATAAACAAAAAAATATCGTCAAAGGTTGTTGTTTATGCGCGCAGGGTTTTCGCTTATTGAATTATTGGTCGTTGTCGCCATTATTGGCGTGTTAGCAGCGGTTGGTATTGTTGGTTACCAAACCTATATTGACACGACACGTGATGAGGCAACCATTGCCAATGCGGTTGAGTTAAACCGTATTATCGACGTTGATCATGTATCCATCACATCAGGAATTAATGCACGATCGGCGTTATCTGATGGGGTGACATCGGCCCATCGCTGTAAAGATCAGGTTGATCAGATTGTTTATCAGCTGAACACCGTACAAGAAAAAACAAACCCACATGATACGTCATGCGGTTTTGCCTTTAATGGGAACCGTGCGTGGAGTTCTGCCAATTATCAAGACAGTGTTCATAACGTAAATTATTTCACCAATTGTGCGGTAAACGTGACCGTTGATACCATTAAAGTGCCAAAAGGACGGATGATGGTGGCATGTGTGAATAATACGGCCCAAATCGATAGTGATACCTACAAGCTTTATACCTGTACCTGCACCGGCGATGATGAGTGCGAGACCACCAACGTATCCGATGATTGCGCAACCGCACCATATCTGGGTTATGGCAGTGAAGATAGTTGCCGTGTTAACTGGGCAAAGCATGACAATAATACCGCAAAATGTGCATCCCCCGGGGCGTTTAATTAAACATGAATTTGAAGAATTGACAGTTGG
>CBFIAO010000180.1:0-1707 GCA_965660595.1 Puniceispirillales bacterium (SeqCode)
CCTGGTCAGTCTGGAGATACTGTCACGATCCGGAACACCAGCAAGGGTTATCAGTTTACCTATACGCTCACAGGCTCAGAAGCCACTAATAGTAACTCACAGGATAATGGTGAAGAACTTTTATCGGTTATTGCTACAGAATTTGAAGCGCATCAGTCTAATACCGGTCAATTTGATGATGTTGAGAGCATTTCTGCATATTCAACAGGCGGCTCTCCCGCATATGGTCTTGAGCTTACAACAAACCAGGGCTCCAACTATACCATCTCGTTTAATGACTCAAGTGGTGGGAGCGATAACTTTAACTCACCTTCAGTAACACAGCTTGATGGTGCAAGTTTTGGTGGTTGGTCAAGGGTGCGTGATTGGCGTGATGGTGGCTCAGATTACGAACTTCATAACAGAACAACGTCGACACAAGAAATTGCAAGTGATGCATACCGTGCCAATGTTTACTCTGGAGGAAATATCTCTATTGAAGCCACCACTTTAAGAAATAGAGCATCAACTATTGAAGCATCTGGTGATATTACCCTAACTGGAACAGACCTTAATAATGAACAAATTAGGCTTCTGGACGTGATTGATTGGCGGCTTGGTTGGGGATCATGGACTGCTGGTTGGGGCTATGGGATTAAGAACGCATCAGCACCAAATTATTCATGGGATAGCGGCCAATGTTCAACAGATGGCGGTGATCAATATCAAAACTGCTTTGGTCAAAGTGATGCCGATAGATATCAATATTCGCTTGATGGTGCTGCAAATATTAATGCAGGAGGAACAGTTACAGCCACCTTTACAAATGAAGTCACTAACCGTGGCGGTATCAAAGGTGATGGGGTTAGCATTACTGCAACTAACATTCAGAACGGGCTACCGACAGGCTCCGTGATCAACATCACGTCCAATCGAACAAATGCAGTAAGTTTAACACCTGTTGATCTATCAAATTTGAATTCGTTGTATTCGTATGACCCATCTGGGACATCACAGTATTTAATTTCATCATCTATTAATTTGCCAGGCGCACAGCTGACAGCAGACCATTTGCTTAATCAGCTCTCAGCCGGCGCAGGTGCAGCTGGTGGTTTGCCGTTCCTTGCAGATCCGTTTGTTGAAAACAGATTGCTTCGACAAGCAGCATTGGTCGCAACAGGCACAAATTTTGTTCTTGAAAATGTAGAAGCAAATGACGAAACGCAACGTGAGCAGCTTTATAATAATGCAGCTAACTTCGCAAATAG
The DNA here is from genome assembly GCA_965660595.1 of Puniceispirillales bacterium (SeqCode). Taxonomy (GTDB): domain Bacteria; phylum Pseudomonadota; class Alphaproteobacteria; order Puniceispirillales; family UBA1172; genus JAGWAQ01. Next base: position 1,248 of record CBFIAO010000180.1, read on the forward strand.
CAGAAATGACATTGTGTTGGGCCAAGAATTAACAACGTCACAGCAAGCTGAATTAACAGCGCCAGTGCTATGGTACGTCACTGAAGTTATTGATGGGAATGAAGTGTTGGTGCCAACCCTTTATCTTCCAACTGCTGATAATATTCAAGTGTCACCAGCTGGTGAGATTATAGCAGAAAATAATGTTGTCCTTCAGGCTGAAGAAACAATTACTAATACCGGCACCATCGAAGCCGGTGGCGCCGCTGTCTTACAAGCGCAAGATATCACTAATGAAACATTACGTACCCGTGCCTTTGCTGAAACAGGGTCTGGTACGGTCGGATATGATACGGCAGCGGGAACAGCATCAATTTCTGGTGCAAATGTTGTCTTGATTGCAGATTCTGAAGACGGCGAACGCGGAAATATTACTAATGTTGGTGGTGCCATTACGGGTACCGATGCTGAAGGGCGTGTT
>CBFIAO010000181.1:0-1671 GCA_965660595.1 Puniceispirillales bacterium (SeqCode)
CAGAAACGTCCGCATACAGTTCGGCGACTTCTTGCATCACGCGGTATGATGGAAGCTGTAACATTTTCCTTTCTTGATGTTGAAACAGCAAAAAAATTCGGTGGCGGAGATGATGCGTTACGCCTTGTAAATCCGATCTCAACAGATCTAGATACAATGCGGCCAACAATTATGCCTAATCTATTAGCATCCTTAATGCGAAATACTGCAAGGGGAGAGAGTGACGCGGCAATTTTTGAAGTAGGTCCTATTTTCTTGGGCGACAGTAAAGATGACCAGCGGACGTCTGTTACTGGCTTGCGTCATGGGGTAACGGCGCCACGTGAATGGACCGGAATGAGCCGTACAGTTGACTGGGCAGACGCACGGGGTGATGCAGAGGCTGTTCTCGCCTCACTAGGTGTAAATACAGCTAGTTTACAAACAACAACAGACGCACCAGACTGGTACCACCCAGGACAATCAGGTGCGTTATGCCAAGGTAGGAAAGTGCTGGCATACTTCGGCGCGCTTCACCCTTCTGTATTAAATGATTTTGATTTAAAAGGTCCCGCAGCTGGGTTTGAAATTCTTCTTGAAGATATCATGTTGCCAAAAAATAAAGGGCCAGCTCGTCCATTGGCTCAGTTATCACCGTATCAGCATGTTTCGCGTGATTTTGCATTCATACTGGATAAGGAAATAAACGCTGAACAGTTATTGCGCGCAATTAAAGGGGCAGGGAAGCCACTGGTATCGCAAGCAACTGTATTTGATGTATATCAAGGGAAAGGTATTGAAGAAGGTAAAAAATCTGTTGCCGTTGCTGTTACGTTACAGCCAACAAAAGCGACGCTTACCGAGGAAGACATCGATGCCACATCTTCTTCCATCATTTCTGCTGTTGAAAAGCATTGCAACGGTGTCTTACGTGGATAAATAGCTGCTTAAAGATTAAAAAAAGGCCGGTACAATCCGGCCTTTTTTATTTAAGTTAATTACATCCTGTTCAAGGCAGAAATTACAGCTTTAATTGGGGCCTTAGTAATTGAATTATCAATACCTGCACCGAAAACAGACCGACCATTATCTCCTGGAATTTGGAGCTCAACATACGCAGCAGCTTCAGCTTTGGATGTTGCAGACCTAGTATTTTGACCAAAATCAGCCAGCCTAAATTCAAGTTTAAAAACGTCCCTTAACCCATCAACAAAAGCAGAAATTGGACCGTTGCCTTGAGCATTGATCTCATGTTCTACGCCATCTTTCTTGACAACAGCAGTTACCATTTCAAGGTCCGTCTGACGGCTCACTTTTTGGCTGTCAAACGAAACGAGCTCAAAGGGGTTCTTTAACTCAATGTATTCACGGGTGAAAATTTCAAAAATATCTTTTGAAGTGATTTCTTTGCCAGTGTTATCTGCAACTTTTTGAACAGCTTGAGATAATTCAACTTCTGCACCTCGCGGCAGACGAATATGATGATCAGATTCAAGAAGGTAAGCTACTCCACCCTTCCCAGATTGTGAATTCACACGGATAATTGCCTCAAATGTACGACCAATATCAGCGGGATCAATTGGAAGATACGGAACTTCCCAATATGGTTCATTAGCTGAATTAAGGGCGTCCATACCTTTGCGAATTGCATCTTGATGACTTCCTGAAAACGCTGTGTGTACTAATGAACCT
>CBFIAO010000182.1:0-1665 GCA_965660595.1 Puniceispirillales bacterium (SeqCode)
TGATGTATTGAAAAAGTTTTTCATTTCATTCATGGCTAGTCCCTCAAGAAAGATCGCCCTACTATAAAGGCGTTCATGTTATACGGCCAATAGGCCTAAGTTTTAATCGGTCAGTTGACCAAGTTTATCGACACGGCCAGCATGGCGACCGCCTTCAAACTCTGTGCCTAAAAAAGCCTTCAGTGCATCCATTGCCGTGGTCTCGCCAATCAACCGCTCACCAAACGCAATGACATTAGCGTCATTATGTTCGCGGGATAGCGTTGCAGTCGTCACATCATGACATAAGGCGCAACGGATCCAAGGGAACCTGTTTGCCGCCATCGAAATGCCGATACCGCTGCCACAAATCAGCACACCGCGAACATCGCGGAACGGTTTCATGGCCATGGCTAATTTCTGACCATAGTCAGGGTAATCCACACGTTCATCTGCAGCAGGACCAAGATCATGGACAATATGTCCTTGCTCCGTGAGCATTGCCGCCAGTGATTGACGTAAGTTCACGCCGGCATGGTCAGATGCCATATATATTTCAAAGCTGTTCATGTTTACCTCAATATAACAACTATCATATTATACTGCCTGTTGATGTGATCTGAAAGCGACTAAAATGTAAATAATGTCGCGCACCCTTCCGTAGTTTCTTTAAAAATAATTTAATAATATTGTCATTTTTTTGATGACAGCACTGAAAATGCTGTTAACGTTTAATTGTTATCCCGATGTTGGGGAGGTTAAATGTTTTGGGTTCGGCATATCTGAACGACAAAACAAAGAGGCGGGCTTGAACCCGCCTTTTTTAATGCATGCATCTCACGGCTATCATATATATAGCGCTTTTAGTTGCTTATAGCCCTGCTGCTATCTCACGAAATGAGAATATATCAGCTGAAATTACAGCATTAACACCAAGCCAAAGCACAAAGGCAATAACCGTCGTAACACCTGCTTTAATCAATAAACGCGGTTTTTGCGGTGCTGATGTTGCGTGGCCCTCTTCTACCACTTCTGGTGCTTTAGCGCCGAACGGCAGCGTCATGAACAAGACCCACCACCACAACAGAATATAAACAACGATCCCAGAGACTAGGTCCATTACACTTGCTCCAACTCAATCAGGCTTCCGGTAAAGTCTTTTGGGTGCAGAAACAAGACAGGTTTATTATGCGCGCCTATCTTCGGCTCACCCGTGCCTAATACACGCGCACCTTCTGCAACCAACTGGTCACGTGCCGCCAAAATATCCTCAACCTCAAAACACATGTGATGCATGCCGCCATCAGGATTGCGGTCAATATATTTTTGAATAGGGCTATCGTCACCCAGCGGTTCAAGCAATTCAATCTTAGTATTACCGCTATCGACAAACACAACCGTCACGCCATGTTCAGGCAAGGCTTGAGGGGCGGAAACAGTTGCCCCCAACACATCACGCCATTTGACCACCGCAGCCGTTAGCTCAGGTACAGCTATCGCAACATGATTAAGTCGTCCGATCATGGTTATTCCCCTGAAATTGCCAATGCGTCAACACGCAGGATATGCACCTGTACCATTGGACGGCGCTGGAACATAGATTTCGCCAACCCACGCACCGCACGGCCTACTTGTTCTTCAACACGGCGATCATCCATCACCGCATCATTGGATAGACCTAGCACG
>CBFIAO010000183.1:0-1647 GCA_965660595.1 Puniceispirillales bacterium (SeqCode)
TGCCCCGCCTATCCCCACCTTGATGATCCATGCTGATAACGACCCTTGGATTCCTGTTGATGCGTATCTGAAGCTAGTGCCGTCAGCAACGCTGGATGTTGCGGTTAGCCATGGCGGTGGGCATGTTGGGTTTCATGACGCAAAAGGCGTATGGTCCAACCGGGCTATCTTTGCGTGGATGGACCTCTTGGATAAAAATATCTAATACGTCAGTTTCTATTTCTATTGTTGTTTTCGCCATGCTGGCCCATAGTTCTTGGGCGATGATAGGGAGTTGTGGCACGTGTGGATTGTTGACGTGATTGGGCGCATACCGCCGGCAACCCGCGGGGCGGTGTTGTTGGTGTCGGGGATCTCCATTTTCGGACTGACGGATAACTTCACCATGCTGGTGTCAGATGACGTCGGGGTGGGGCAGTTTCATTTCAGCCGATCTATCTTTGCTGCGATGATGGTGGTGGTGCTTGGCCGAATTTTTGGGTTGAGCGTTATGCCAAAACACTGGCGCCCTGTGTTGGTGCGAACAGGGTTTATCGTTGTCTCTATGCTGCTCTATTTCGGGGTTATCCCGATGATGCCGATTGCTGAAGCAGGTGCGGGGCTCTTTACCTCACCTATATTTGTGCTGTTGTTTTCAGCCCTATTGTTTAAGGAAAAAATTGGCGTCAGGCGCGTATTGGCGGTGGCTATTGGCTCGCTCGGGGTGGTGCTGGTGTTGCAACCGGGCGGTGATAACTTCACGCCATATCACATTATGCCAGTGCTGGCAGGGGCGTGCTATGCCATGGGGTCCATCATCACGTTTAGATATTGCCAGGATGAAAGCCCGCTGGCCATTTTGATGAGCTTTCTGGTGGCTATTGGGCTGGTGGGCGGGATCGCGACCAGCATGTTGACGGTCTTTCCTGTGCCGTCAGGGCTGGTGGATCAGGCGCCATTTTTATTCCGTTCATGGCAGGCCGTCGACATGATGTTCTGGGGATGGATGGTGGTGATCGCTGCTGGTGCATCAGCAGCATTGTCATTAATGACACGCGCCTATCAATTAACCCAAACCAGCTATGCCGCCATTTTCGAATATGTGTATTTGATCTCTGCCGGGTTTTTCAGCTGGCTGTTCTGGGGAATCACCCCAACTTTAACCAGCTTTGCGGGGATTGGCCTGATCATTGCTGCAGGGGTTGTTATTCTGATGGCGCAGATCAAGACGTCACCCACCGAATGACCATATCTGGCCAACGTTGTAGGGGTTGTGATTCTTTCGGGTAGCTCTTTAAATCACCCAAGCACCCCTTATATTATGGTTACATAATAATGTCATAATGTGCTGGCACCTTGTGATGTCTTACACAAACATGATGGAGCTTGGTCATGTCGTTTTTTGCACGTTTCTTTTCTGCGTATGCTGATTTTGCTATTAAGCGGCGGTTGATCCTAACCATTGCATCACTGCTGGCTGGTTTTGTGGTGATGGCTGGTATTCCAAATTTAACGCTGGATACAGATGGCCGCGTCTTTATGGATGATGCCAACCCTGATAAAATTTTGTTGGATAAGTTCGAAAACGAATATGCCAAAGATGACACGTTAAGCATCATCGTGACCCCGAAAGACGGTAACGTGTTTACGCCAGCCACGCTGGAAGTG
>CBFIAO010000184.1:0-1605 GCA_965660595.1 Puniceispirillales bacterium (SeqCode)
GCGTTAACGGCTGGTGATGCCACCACAGATAGGCGCGGCAAAGCAACTTCAGGTATCGCGTCATAGCCAACAATTCTAGTTATTTCTTCAACTAAGTCAGCATCACCAACAATATCACCGCGCCATGGCGGCGGCATTACAGACCATGTATCATTAGTTTGATCAATATTGAAACCTAATGTCGTCAGAATATTGGCTTGTTTTTCAGCGGGAACATCTACAGCAGTTAAAGATAAACAGCGTTCAGGATTGTACTGAATATCCCGCTGCCAATTAGCACCAGGGCCTTGAATATCAGCTTCACTTGCAGAGCCACCACAAATATCGAGCACCATTTTTGAGGCATAATCAAGCGCCCAGTCCGGAGACGTGACATCCAAACCACGTTCAAAACGATAGCGCGCGTCTGAGTTTATATTTAACCTTCGTCCAGCTGTGGCAACAGCAATAGGATCAAAAACTGCAACCTCGAGGAACATTGTGGTTGTTGTATCAGAAACGCCTGTACGTTCACCACCCATAATACCAGCTAAATCATCTGGACCGTCAGCATCACAAATGACAAGAATATTTTCATCAAGTTCATAAGTTTTTTCATTTAACGCTGTCATTTCTTCGCCGGCTTTTGCAAGGCGAAGCGAAAGCGTTTCGCCCTTTACCTTATCAGCATCGTAGGCGTGTAATGGGCGACCAAGGTCAATCATTATATAATTTGTTATATCAACCAGCGCAGAAATCGGACGCTGTCCAACTGCATTCAGTCGTTGCTGCATCCAACGCGGAGATGAACAATTTTTAACATTACTGAAGCTACGGCCAGCAATACGCGGAACAAGATTAGTCGCCGATGCATCAATGTGCCAAGATAGTGCACTTTTACCAGAGGATGAAATATCAACTTCTTCCAATGGTTTTAAAGTGCCATAGCCAGCAGCAGCTAGATCACGCGCAATACCGCGCACGCCAAGACAATCAGCGCGGTTTGGCGTAATGGCAATTTCAATCATAGGATCATTATGACCGCCCCATTCCGCAAAAGGCTGCCCAATTGGTGTTTCAGCTTCAAGCTCTATAATACCATCATGTTCATCAGATAATAGCAATTCACGCTCAGAACACATCATTCCGCTTGATTTAACACCGCGTATTTCTGCTTCAGAAAGTGTGCGATCTATTCCAGGAACATATGTACCAACCGGCGCAAAAACACCAACAAGTCCTGCACGTGCGTTTGGTGCACCACAAACGACTTCAAATTTTTCTGTCCCGGTATCAACCTGACAAACACGTAAACTATCCGCATTAGGATGTTGTTCAGCCGCAATAATTTTTGCGATCACAAATGGTGCCAGCGCTAAACTGCGGTCAACAACATCTTCAACTTCAAGACCAAGCATTGGAAGTGCATCAAGAATGGTCGACATATCTTGATCAGTATCTAAATGCTCTTTTAGCCAAGACCACGTGAACTTCATGATAACCCCCTATGCGCCTAGGCCAAGGTGAATTGAAGGCGGGTTAAATGGAAGGAAACCATAGTGGCGCATCCATCTTAAGTCACTATCATAGAACGGACGTAAATCTGGAATGCCATATTTAAGCATT
>CBFIAO010000185.1:0-1581 GCA_965660595.1 Puniceispirillales bacterium (SeqCode)
CCGACATCTTCCATATAAACCAACGGCTCGTCCTCATCCGCCAGCACACATCCATGGATAGCGCCTGCCGTCAGATACAGGCTATCTTGGGTATTAATCACCTTCGTCAATGCCATTAAGGTTGAGGTATGAAGCCGCGCATCAGGGTTCAGCGTGATATCTTCAAACCGTTCCATCACGTCACCAAACATCGTGCCTTGGGCACATCCTGATGTCCGCACCCGCTGCTGCAACTTAGCTTCATAATAAGTTTCACGCTTTGTCCGCACAATAATGACACCCAGCTCATCATCGACATCAACCGCGGTGATCACATCATCATCCGCCAGCATATATTGATTGCGCAGAAACCCGACCGACAGGCATTGCGGCCAATCCCCCAGCGTCATGGCCGTGACAATCTCTTGGCGGTTTAGATAAATGGTCCATGCACGTTCCCCCACCACGGGAATGCGCACCGCTTCACCTTTTTCATCAACGCCGTCAACCATAGCCGTAAGCCCTGCCTCTTTTGGGGCAGGCATAATTTTTTTCGGCACATCCAGCATATTATGTGAAATCGTCGTCATATTATTAAAATGGGGGTTTACCGCCCTGATGACAAGATTATCTTTACGCCAAGCGGCTATTTGCCCATTATAGGTCAGCACATTAAAGAGATCACACGCATGAATATCCATTTCACCGCATCAAAACGTCCAGACGCTATCGCACGCAAAGCCGCGCTAGAAGCACGTTATGGTCAGTCCAGCGCAGATGATTGTGATGTCATTGTCGCCCTTGGCGGTGATGGTCATATGCTGAAAACACTGAAAACCACGTTTGATAATGGCAAACCTGTATTTGGCATCAATAGCGGCACGGTAGGTTTTCTGATGAATAACCTTGCGCCTGAAGATGACATCAACCTGCTTGATCGGCTGGCAAAATCAGAAGCAACAGAAATTCATCCGTTGACCATGAAGGCACGCACCGTGGATGGCCAAACCCACACCGCCCACGGCATTAACGAAGTGTCCTTGTTGCGGGAAACACATCAAGCCGCTCGCCTAATGATCAAGGTTGATGGCATCACCCGCATGGACCAGCTTGTTTGTGACGGTATTCTGCTCGCAACACCTGCCGGCAGCACGGCATATAACCTTTCTGCCCATGGCCCCATTATTCCGCTTGGTGCGTCTGTCTTGGCCCTCACCCCGATCTCTGCGTTCCGGCCACGCCGTTGGCGCGGTGCCTTACTACCAATGGCATCCGAAGTTGAATTTATCGTTCAAGATGCAGAATTCCGCCCTGTCTTAGCCACAGCAGATTCATTTGAAATCAGAGACATAGAGAGCGTTTCTATCAAACAGAATGAAGATATAACCTTGCGCCTATTATCTGATCAAGGCCATAGCTTGGCGGAACGGGTGATGACGGAACAGTTTGATTTTTAACCGTCATCACGGCTGATGTGATCATCAATAAACTGCGCCATGCGGTCCCAAATCGCGGCCCTTACTTCAGGCAATTCCAGCATCAATTCATGCCGTGCGTCATCATAGATATGGATTTCTGCACCATCGATATGCGCCAGATTAG
>CBFIAO010000186.1:0-1485 GCA_965660595.1 Puniceispirillales bacterium (SeqCode)
GCACTTCATTTTGGGGCTGGGGATTATGCGGCATCAGTAGGCGCGCGCACAACGGATATTGGCGGGCTGAATGATGATTATCCAGGTGATCAATGGCATGCACCTTTATCTGCATTGGTGGCCCATTGCCGCGCCAATGGTGTTGTGCCAATGGACAGTGCCTATGGTAATTTTAATGACAATGATGGGTATCTTGCGGCAGCAAAACGTGCAGCCGCCATTGGTTTTAATGGTAAATGGGCAATTCATCCCAATCAAATACCGTTAGCCAATGATGTGTTTTCCCCAAGCGCTGATGATGTTGAGATGGCACGTGGTATCCTTACCGCGATGGAAGAAGCCGCTCATCTTGGGAATGGTGCGGCACAGTATCAAGGCAAGATGATTGATATGGCATCAGAACGGATGGCGCGTTCGGTTCTGGCTATCCATGACGCGATCACTGCACGTCCAGCTTCATAAATTTTTGCACAAGTTTTATCCAAGGTAGGGTGATGATGTCACGTCCACGTATTTTGCAAACACGCCGATGGCCAGATGCAGCGGAAGCAGCGCTTGCTGAAGATTTTGATGTCACACTTGATGTTGAGGACCGTCCGTTATCACGTGATGCGCTGATTGCTGCGTTGAATATCCATGATGGTGTGGCGGCAACTGTCACTGATATTTTGGATAGTGAAGTGCTGGCTGCGGTCAAAGATGGACCGCTTAAGATCATCGCTAATTTTGGCGTGGGCGTTAATCATATTGACCTTAATGCAGCCAAAGATGCGGGGATAGCGGTGAGCAATACCCCTGGGGTGTTAACGGATGCAACGGCGGATATTGCGCTGACGTTAATGATGATGGTGATGCGGCGTACTGGTGAAGGTGAGCGCGAGGTGCGTGCACATGGCTGGGATGGATGGCGGCCAACACATTTGCTGGGGCGTGATGTGTCAGGTAAGACATTGGGCATTATTGGCATGGGCCGCATCGGTAAAGCCATGGCGCGGCGTTGTGCCTTAGGTTTTGGCATGAGGGTTGTGTTTTATAACCGTTCCAAGGTCACTGATATGGATGATATTGGGGCTGAACAATTGATGAGTGTTGATGCGGTATGTGCAGCGGCAGATGTGGTGTCTCTGCATTGCCCTGGCGGTGCTGATACACGCCATATCCTTAGCGCATCAGCCATAGCCGCAATGAAGCCACATGGTGTGGTCATCAATACGGCGCGCGGTGATGTGGTGGATGAAGATGCGCTTGCAGCAGCGCTTATTAAGAGCAGAATTGGTGGTGCTGGACTGGATGTATTCCAAGGTGAGCCAACCATTAACCCTGCCTTGATGGCGTCGCCTAATACCGTTTTGTTACCGCATATGGGGTCAGGCACGGTCGAAACACGAAATGCCATGGGGATGATGGTGGTAGACAACCTCAAAGCGTTTTTTGCGGGCAATGATTTGCCCAATCCTGCAGGGTGATAACGTGATTGACGTGATG
>CBFIAO010000187.1:0-1475 GCA_965660595.1 Puniceispirillales bacterium (SeqCode)
GAGAACACCAAGCCAATGCTGCTAAATTGGCAGAATATCTAAACGGACATGACGCGGTGAAAAGCGTCACCTATCCCGGGCTGTTTACCGGCAGTGACAAAACGCTGGCAGATAAATACCTAAGCCGCGGGTATGGCGGCTTGATCGGGATTGAGCTTAAGGGCGGTGTTGCGGCAGGACGCGCGTTTATTGATAATCTAAAAATGGTTTATCACGTCGCCAATATTGGTGATGCGCGGACATTAGCGATCCACCCTGCCTCCACCACACATTCTCAGCTTTCAGCAGAAGACCAGCTGGCGGCCGGGGTCAGCCCTGGATATGTCAGGCTGTCGGTGGGCATCGAAAACATCATTGATATTATTGATGATATTGAACAAGCCCTGACCGCATATCAAGGGGAAAAACTGGCCAGTTAGCCGTAGTCCTCGCGTTATTATCTCTGCACGCTTAGGGCCGTTGATGGTGACGTCAGCGGCCTTAAGTTTTTTATTTACCACGCGCAACGCAACCTGCTTGACGGCAGATGGATGGCGGTGATACGGTCTTGGCATTGGTGACTGAGGCCAAAGGCCGACGTGTAATAGGGAATCCGGTACGCTGTATCCATCAGGAAGCTAGTCCGGAGCTGTACCCGCAACTGTATATGGTTGATGTATATCATTAAGCCACTGGGATAATCATCTGGGATAATCATCTAAGATGATGAAACTGGGAAGGCGATATAAATCAACAACCATGAGCCAGGATACCTGCCAATGTGAACAGAACCTTTCCGGGGCGGGTGTCCCCATTGGAGTAACACATGGCTTATACCGCACTTCCGACACAACCCGTGTCACCCCTTACGATTAATGATATTGGTAATAGCATTGGTAATGATATCGTTCATGATGTCATTAATGACAGCAACCGCGAAACCAGTGCTGCTGCCGCACGTGAAAAAATTAACTTCACCACATTGAGCATGTTTCAAGCATGCGTGTTGACTGGCCTCATAGCCGTGCCGATCTGGGCCGCTATTGGCCTTATGTTAGCGCGCTAAGTTTAGTGCTGATTTTATCCAGGCTAAACCATGCTTGATGCACGTAATATTGCGTTGGGGTATCACCGCAAGACGTTGATCAATAACGTGACATTTTCCCTAAAACCCGGGGAAATTTGTGCCGTGATCGGCCATAATGGCGCAGGTAAATCCACCTTAATCCGCACCTTGATGGGGCTTCAGCCGCCGTTATCAGGCCAACTTAATTGGAATATTAAGGGGGCGATGCAGGCGGCCTATCTGGGGCAAAGCAATGTGGTCGACAGCCAGTTCCCTATGCGCGTTAAAGACGTGGTGTCCATGGGGGCGTGGAAAGACTTAGGGTTTTGGTCAAGCATTGATGATGCCCGTGCTGACCGCATTGATATGGCCCTGCACCGCACCGGATTGAGCCATATGGCAGAACGTCCATTATTCGAATGTTCATCAG
>CBFIAO010000188.1:0-1441 GCA_965660595.1 Puniceispirillales bacterium (SeqCode)
CCCCTGATTTAACCCTGCATCAGCTCGGTATAAACCTTAACTTGTTTATCTTTAACTAACGCTTTAATATTTTTATTAAAGTCATTGAAATGATTTGTTTTTAGATGAAGGTCAAATGCGGCTTCATCATCATAAATCTCATAAAGAAAGAACGTATCCGGGAATTTTTCATGCCTCGCCACATCAAATTGTCGGCATCCGTCTTCATGCTGACGTGACAATTTTGCCTGCTGTTCGACCAAGGGTTTAAATGCCTCCCCTGCCCCGTCATGACAGGTAAACACAACACTCACTACAAACATCGCAATCTCCTTGTTCTTATGATTTCTTATACATGATCCAGCACGGCACGCGTCATGGCAATCGTGCCCATATCGCCGCTTAATCCTGGCGCAAAATTTAGGCCAAATTCATAAGGCCGCAGGGCCTTGGCGGCAAAGCCTGCCGCCACCGCATCTTCGATGATCATGGCCGCATCCGCATACCCATCAACCCCCAACCGTTCGGCCAGGTCATCCAGCATCAATGCTGCCGACAGAATAGTCGCCAATGGGTTGGCTTTATCTTGCCCCATAATATCTGGCGCGCTGCCATGTGCAGGTTGGAACAGCCCGATATCATCACCAATTTCACCGCAGGAAGCCATGCCCATGCCGCCCACTAATGCGGCGGATAAGTCTGAAAGAATATCACCGAACATATTTTCCGTGACCATGACATCAAATGCCCAAGGCTTACGGATCAGCTCAAGCGCCATCGCATCGACATATTGATACCCGACCTCCATCTCAGGGTAACTTGCGCTGACCTCATCAAATATGTTGCGGAAGAACGCCATGGCGGTAAAGACATTGGCCTTATCAACGCAAGTAACCCCGCCTTGTTTACCGCGTGCTTTTCGTTTTTCCGCCAGCTTAAACGCAAAGTGATGCAGCTTTTCAGTAGTGGGACGGGTGATGCGCATCGTTTCTTCTACGGCGTGATCACCTTCAATCTTACTGCGGTTATGCACCGCCGCGCTATAAAACAGCCCCTCTGTGCTTTCACGGATCAGCACCAGATCAATCCCCGCCGCCGCCGCTGCCACAAGCTTACATGGCGCATTTGGATATGCTTTGACGGGCCGCACACCTGCATAAAGCCCGAACTTGTCCCGCAACCTCAAATGCGGTGATATTTCTGTGCCATCCTCATGCCGCACCGAAGGCAGGCCAATCGCGCCCAGCAAGATAGCATCCGCCGCGCCAGCTTTGTCTTCCCCGCCAGGTTCAATATCTTGCCCGGTTGCGGCAAAATACCCGGCGCCTGCCGCAATCTCTTGCAATATAGGCATCGGCTTGCCCACACGTGTCAACGCGGCATCCATCACCGCCAGCGCGGCATCCACCACATCACCGCCAATGCCATCACCTTTAATGACTGAAATACGTGCCATCACCTC
>CBFIAO010000189.1:0-1427 GCA_965660595.1 Puniceispirillales bacterium (SeqCode)
CGCTGATTATGTCAAGAACATGATCACTGGTGCGGCTCAGATGGACGGTGCGATCCTCGTATGTTCAGCTGCAGATGGCCCGATGCCACAAACACGTGAGCACATTTTGCTTGCGCGTCAGGTTGGTGTACCTGCGCTTGTTGTGTTCATGAACAAGACAGATCAGGTTGATGATGAAGAGCTGCTAGAATTGGTTGAGCTTGAGATTCGTGAGCTTCTGTCATCATATGACTTCCCAGGCGACGATATTCCGATTGTTAAGGGTTCTGCGTTGGCAGCGCTTGAAGACAGCAATGAAGAGATCGGCAAGAAGGCGATCATGGAATTGATGTCAGCTGTTGATGATTACATTCCACAGCCGGATCGTCCGAAGGATCAGCCATTCTTGATGCCGATTGAAGATGTGTTCTCAATTTCGGGTCGCGGTACTGTTGTGACTGGCCGTATTGAGCGCGGTGTTGTTAATGTTGGTGAAGAGATCGAGATTATCGGTATCAAAGACACTGAGAAGACAACCTGTACAGGTGTTGAAATGTTCCGCAAGCTTCTTGATCAAGGTGAAGCAGGCGATAACGTTGGTGTTCTTCTTCGGGGCACGAAGCGTGAAGATGTTGAGCGTGGCCAGGTGCTTGCTCAGCCGGGTTCAATTACGCCGCACACATCGTTCAAGGCAGAAGCTTACATCCTGACGAAGGATGAAGGTGGTCGTCACACACCATTCTTCTCGAACTATCGTCCACAGTTCTACTTCCGCACGACAGACGTGACCGGTTCAGTGAAGCTGCCAGATGGTACGGAAATGGTTATGCCAGGTGATAACATCGCCATGGAAGTTGAACTGATCGCACCAATCGCCATGGATGAAGGCCTACGCTTTGCTATCCGTGAAGGTGGCCGCACCGTGGGTGCTGGCGTCGTGTCAGGGATCATTAAGTAATACCGAGATAGGAGTGTAGCTCAATTGGTAGAGCACCGGTCTCCAAAACCGGGGGCTGGGGGTTCGAGTCCCTCCACTCCTGCCATCTAAAAAAGCCCCTGGGTTTACGCTCAGGGGCTTTTTTTATAGCATCACAATACCTCAACTATTCATGGCTCTATTTATGATTTCATTTACTGAACAGACAGCATAAGAAACTGGCAACGGCTTCACGCATGGCCATCGATTGTCTACATGCATGACCAGATTTAATTAAGGCCGAAGTGGGTGGGGAACAGGGTCTTTGCGCCGAAACAGATATTGCCTAAAAACCTGACCATAGCTCTGGTAAAAATAATGGTCGTTCTTGTTAAGGATTGATGCCTTTTTCGCAAAATATTCATCAGGCAATTGGTACCATGGCAGGTTTGGTGCTTCATGGTGCAACGCATGAAAATTATTATTCAAGAACAGAAACGCAAAAATACCGCGGTCTTCTACAATCACGCTG
>CBFIAO010000190.1:0-1408 GCA_965660595.1 Puniceispirillales bacterium (SeqCode)
GCACACAACCTTTTCCAATATATGCGCCTGATTTAATATGGCAGCCTGCCCCTAACTCAACACCAGCATCGATTACTGCAAACGCATCAACACGGCATCCTTCACCAAGCACTGCATCCGGCGCAACAGATGACAACGGGTCGATACCTGCTGTTGGCGCTTCTGTCTTGAACATATGCTCAATCACAATGCCAAAGTCACGTTTTGGGTTAGTCGTTAAAATGACACAAATACTATTACCAAAATCCTTAGCAATATCTGGCGTTGCCAGACACACAACACCCTTTTCATTTTTAACATTTTCCGCAAGCGACTTAGACTGCACAAAACATAAACCGCCCACATCAACTTTGTCAGCTGGCGCCACATTGCGCACCATTAAACTACCTGATCCACGGTGCTTTTCACCATTGATCAATTCAACAATAGCATCAACTGATACGGGGGTAGGCTCATCATAAAAACGTGTATCAATCATCAAATTTCACTTAATTTTCAATCGCATCTTGGCGTGTTAGCTTCATATTCTTTGTACGATCATTTAAACGCGTCAATGCTTCTTCAGTAATATCTAGGTTATTGTTATAAATAACAACATTTTGGCGCTGCATCACCATGGATAACTTACGTTGTTGCGCAATCTCTGAAACAATACGCAACAATTCTTGTTCAAGCTGTGTTTGGGCTTGCTGTATTGAACGATCAAAACTTATTTTTTGATTTTGAATAGACCGCTGAATAACAATTACACGTTCTTCAAACTGCTTAAGCTGTTTTTCAAATTCACTTTTGGATAGGGTTTCTTGATTTGCATTTAACTCACGCTCTGCTTGGCGAAGCTGCAATTCTTCTTCAGATACAGCGCTCTGAAATGCAGCATTTTGTTCATCCAATGCAGAACGGATCACCGACATAGCATTTGACCGTTGTATTACATTTTGCATATCAATGACGCCAAGCCGCAATTCAGACAAGGTGTCAGTTTGCGCCAGCACGTGGCTAGGCATAAACATCGCAAGCATCAGGGCTGTAATGATACTGGCAACACGAGGTCGCCAGCGGTTATACCGCCCCAACACTATCATTAGAAACGCCCACCAAACTTAAACTGGAATGTCCGTGTTCTATCATACGTTTGTTTGTCAATTGGATGTGCCCAGAAGAATGACATTGGGCCAATCGCGGTATCCCAAAGAAAACCGTACCCAAACGAGGTACGTGGGTCACTGTCATTTGCCCCTCTTACGCCAGTTGGATAATCTGTTTCCCAAACGGCACCAGCATCGGCAAACACTGTCCAACGAACACCCAAATCTTGATCTAACCCTAGGTCTGAAATCAAATTGATACTACCAGTATAATATTTGTTTCCGCCAACAGCAGAGTTGTCACCCGTATCACGCGGGCC
>CBFIAO010000191.1:0-959 GCA_965660595.1 Puniceispirillales bacterium (SeqCode)
GTGCTACGTCAAAGACTAGAACAAACTCAACGTCAACCGTTGCACCTGTACCCGCATGTGTCTTTACAATCTTTAGTGATTCAAGAGCCTCAAAATCAAGATCGGGGCTATCGGTCAAAGTCAAACTTTCAGCAGTTCCCGCAGTTAGTGCATCACTTGATGTGTTGCGCACTGCAAGATCCGTGCTTCCATTTGACAAAGTCAAGATAGCATAGTTTGATCCATCGGCCGCAGTTGTTGCATTTGCAACAACCAAAACCTCAACAAGCTTGAGTTTTCGATAGATTGGCATGTATCGTGTTTCATCATCGCCCGCTGTGGCGGCAACAAGGTGTTTAGATAGTACTTTTTGCATTGTGATCCCCTAGGAAATAGCCATGTTAAAACCAAACGCCACATTTTTAGTTGCGTCTAGATCAAGTGTGTCAAAAGTTGCGCGCATTGTTGCAACGATATCAGTCCCACCAACATCAATCTTGCGATCAGTCTCTACAAGGATCCCGCGTCGTTCAAAGATTGTCCATGATGGAGCATGCGCCATCAATAGGCCTGTCTTTGTCTTGGTTACATTGTCGTATAGTCCAGCGGCATTCATATCAGCCGACAAGAATCGTGTCATGATTATGGGCATGCCCATGATTGCAGCAATTTGACCAGTGCGCACGGTTGCTTGTGGGCCAAATACATCGATCGTCTTTACTTCGGTAAGGCTCAAAAGGTTTGCAAGTACAGCTTCAGGGGATGCAAACAAAACAACGTCTTGCATTGCCAACTCACCCATTTGAGCTTTTAGACCCAAAAGAGCGGCAAAATTGAACGTTCCAAGATCCGCACTTGAGTTGCGGGCAAATGCTTGTTTACGCATACCCTTAAACATTCTACGATGATCGCTAGATCCGCCTAATCCACTATCGCCCCAACGCCCGCGGATGTTCCAATCAGCGATCGTGTCTTGATGT
>CBFIAO010000191.1:969-1337 GCA_965660595.1 Puniceispirillales bacterium (SeqCode)
TGCACTATCATCACCATTGATCAAAGCATCTTCCATTGCATCATTGAGATCGGATACAATTTGACGTTGCAATGAAGGAATCACAGCGATTGCACTATCCTCAGCGGCCGCATCATCAATGATGAAACGTGAGGCAAGCCCTTTGATTGTGATGCTCTTTTGTGAGGTTGTCACGGTGCTTGCTTGATACTGTGCGGGGTTGTCGTTTTGGATACTTCCCTTGAGGTATGGGCGGCCGCCACGATTCATGCGGGGCACAAGTATTGTATTTCGATCAACGGCTTGCTTTTGAAGGTTGTCAGCAACTACGCGGGGCAATTGGCTTTGTTCTTCGATGTTGTAATATAGATTTGCTGCAAATTGATCGG
>CBFIAO010000192.1:0-1307 GCA_965660595.1 Puniceispirillales bacterium (SeqCode)
TTCGCAGCACGGATAAGTTTTTTTGCCAACTCAAGGCTGCCGTTATGATTGAGTCCAATTTCCGCAATAATATAGCATGGATTATTACCGCCAATAACATGGTCATTAATTCGTACTTCATCAGCAGGTATAATCTGTCGGCTTTTCTTTAAATTACTGAATGTATTATTGCCTTTAGCCATAAGTACATCTGCCAGATCTATGGATTTTGCGGTTAATACCTGAAGGTCAGCATATTCATACGTCGCGGGTGCACCATGCATATACATGTTATTAACATTATTCAGTTGCGCATTAATACGATTGAGTTCTTCCTCATAGCCTACATAAATCCCAGGGTAAACTTCACCTGCATCAATGCAGTGAGACATCACAATCTCATCTTCCTTGATGAAACCTAGCTTTGTTAGGTCTGCCACATTTCTTCTGATCACTTCATCATCATCCATTTCAGCGATATTGTCATTTTTTGAATAAGCAATTTCTGCCGAGAGAATAGTTTGATCTTTTAATTGTGTTTTGTTTCTAAAGCTGTCTTGTAAGGTAAGTCGGTGCATAAAAATGTCTTTATCGTCAAAATAAAGCCAATCATAACCGTCTGGTAATTCAACTTTCCGGTTGATGACATGAGCCGCAATCTTTAAGCATCGATACCAAAGGTCATGTTGGATACCGAAAAAACCACACACTGATGTAATTGGAATGGTAAAGATGACCGTATCAGATGATCCAATTTTAACATTTGATCCGTCATCAAAATTGAGGGCATCGATTGATCTTCCAACGACCCCTTTGGTCTCTGATATTGCAACTGAAGTAAGTGATTTATTGTACTCAATATATGTGCCCAACTGCTCCAATTCATTACTGATGATTTCAGACATGTGACCGCAGCCATTGTCAATAACCCCGGCCCATTTTCCACTTCCAGCATGGAATGGAGACTGGCTTTTCCGAATTTCTACACGTCTAGGAGCAAATTTTGCTGACAATTCACTTGTTTCAATACCCCAAAGTTTCTTTGGATATTTATCAAAAAACAGATCTGTTAATTGTTTGCCCGCTAAGGCAAGTACGTATTCTTTATAATTAGTGGCTTCAGAAATTTTGCTTTTATCCAAGCTGTCCAGCTCTTCTACAATACCTTTGTATTGTGAAGGTGAGAACTGGGCTTTCATAGTTTCTTCTGATAATGGATATTCAAAAATGTTGCATTGTTTGTAGTTCGCACCATACAGCTGAGGTTCAAAAAACTCAGTATTAGGCAGGTTGTGCCAATATGATTTAATTTCCTCGTTATTCGTATG
>CBFIAO010000193.1:0-1235 GCA_965660595.1 Puniceispirillales bacterium (SeqCode)
TGACGCAATTCCATAATCATGAAATGTATAGGATGTATCGTCGAAATTTTTAAGGTTGCTTACAATATTATCTTTGATTTCATTATTGGGCTCAAAACTATGTACATGCTCGAAACCTGCCATCAGCATGGCGCTTGAATAAAGACCAATATTTGCCCCTATATCCAACGCAACCTTTCCCTTTGTTTTATCTTTAAGCTTTCGGAAAAAATCAATCAGAACATCAATATCAGCGAAGCTATTTTCAAGCATAGGGGCATAAAATGATTTGCCGTTTATATTAATATAGGTAGTCTGACTAGCTATTTTGGCAACGCTTTTTAGTGGTATGAATCTTTCGATTCTGTGCAAAATTGACGTTGGGATAAAATTAAACATTTAACAAAACACTTCAAAACTGAGCAACATAATTAGAAAATCTTATAATTCTATATCTAACTCTTTATGCCACTATATTTTAATGTTATCAATCGCTTATCATGACATAGGTTTGGTCTTTTGAAAGATTGGTTCTACATACTCAAGTTGGAATGGAAATCGGCATCCCTTACCGGGATGTTGATCATTATATCCATCATTTTTGAGAGCTTTGGCTTCGGGCTAATCTTCCCCTTAATGCAAGGTATTTTGGGTCAGGACAGCTCTGGCTTTTTTTATGAAACCATCTCATTCTTTTTAGGTATGGTTGGGCTTCAGCCAACACTTGTGACCATTATCATCATCTTATGCAGCATGGTATTTTTGAAAACCATCTTCACGATATTACGTGAATTGATGAAGAGTTTTCTTGGTTATAATTTCAAACAAAAAATTGTTTCAAAGATTAATAGTGATTTATTTCATCAATCTTATTCTAACGTAATTAATGAACAACACGGCGTGTGGTTTAACCGCATGGTGGTAGAAACACAATCATCATCAATGGGGTTGATCCAATTCGTTGAAGTTATCATTTCTGTGATTTACATCATTGCGTTATCAGGCGTGCTTTTTTTAACAGACCCATCATTAACGATAAAGGCAATTGGACTTGCAAGCATTTTCTTTATTGCTATCTATGCGGTGATGAATGGCTATGCCAAGCGCACGGGTACAACCGAGGTGACGCTTAACCAAGAGTTGAACGCTCAGATTTCGGAAAATATTTCACTGAACAAAGAATACCGTATTGCCCAGACTTCTAACCTAGCTGTCCAGAAAGTTAAAAAGGCAGCGATCAGGCTTCGAAACTTGCT
>CBFIAO010000194.1:0-275 GCA_965660595.1 Puniceispirillales bacterium (SeqCode)
CCAATATGCATACCGTGATCGTCGTGTCCGCAAGCGCGAATTCCGTGCTCTTTGGATTCAGCGTATTAATGCTGCCGCACGTCTTCATGGCATGACATATTCACAATTCATGAATGGTGTAAAAGCCGCAGGTATTGAAATGGATCGTAAAATGCTTGCAGATCTTGCGGTGCGTGAACCACAGGCATTTGCTGGTATTGTTGAACAAGCCAAAAAAGCTTCCGCTTAAGGAGGCAGGCTTATGTTGCCTGATTTAGATCAACTTAAAGATAAGC
>CBFIAO010000194.1:285-1189 GCA_965660595.1 Puniceispirillales bacterium (SeqCode)
CAACGACATCGAGGGTGCAGTCACCCTCGATGCTCTTGATGAAATTCGCGTCGATGCTCTTGGTAAAAAGGGCAGCATTTCCACTGCTATGAAGAGTCTTGGTCAACTTGATGGTGATGCTCGCCGTGAGGCTGGGCAAGCGCTTAACGGTGTAAAAACTGTTGTTGCTGAAGCCATTGACTCTAAGAAGAACGAATTATCACGCGCTGCACTTGACGCAAAATTAGCATCAGAGCGTGTTGATGTTTCTTTAGCTGCTCGGCCAGAAGCTGAAGGACGTATCCACCCATTATCAAGAACGCTAGAAGAAGTAACTGCGATTTTTGCTGAAATGGGCTTTACCGTAGCAGAAGGTCCAGACATCGAAACCGATTTCTACAATTTTACGGCTTTGAATATCCCCCCCGAACATCCTGCAAGGCAGGAGCATGATACGTTTTATCTAACGCCAGATGCTGAGGATAAACGTAAAGTTCTACGAACGCACACATCTCCTGTTCAAATCCGGACTATGGAACAGGTTGAACCACCAATTCGAATTATTGCGCCTGGCCGAACTTATCGTTCAGACCATGATGCAACACATTCACCAATGTTTCACCAATGTGAAGGATTGGTCATCGGCAAAAATATTCATATGGGACACCTGAAAGGTTGTTTGATTGATTTTTGCCGTGCGTTCTTTGGTGTAGATGATTTACCGGTGCGTTTCCGTCCTTCATATTTCCCATTCACTGAACCTTCTGCAGAAGTTGATATCGGCTGTAGCCGAGAAGGCGGTGGGCTTAAAATTGGTGCTGGCGAAGACTGGCTTGAAATTTTGGGTAGTGGGATGGTTAACCCTAAAGTGTTGGAAAACTGCGGTATAGATCCAAATGAATATCAAGGTTTTGCGTTTGGTATG
>CBFIAO010000195.1:0-1129 GCA_965660595.1 Puniceispirillales bacterium (SeqCode)
GCCAGATCCAGAAATGGCGGTTACTCTGTCCATATCTAACTCTTCATCAATAAGAACAACTTGACCAATAACAGACATCATATCCTGCGCAACATTACTAATATCATTCGGAATAGATGGATCAATTAACATTGCCGTAATCCCCTTACCAACTGCAGCAGGTGTATTTGGCATGGTCCTAATGATGCGGACGTGATCTCCTAATTTTTCTTTTAATTTTGCGGTGGTGATGCCCGCTGCAATTGATAGCCACACCGTGTCTTTATTAGCATGCCGGGCTAGTTCCGGTAACGCGTCTGGGAGCATTTGCGGTTTCATGGCCAACACAATCATGTAAATGTCTGGCAATACGTCGGGTAAGCTGTTCATGATTTGAACACGCGCATGTCCATACGCAAAATGATCATCACTAATCATTGGATCAACAATAATGAAATGCAGGCTGTCATCTAAGCGGTCAAGCCAGCCTGCTAGCATAGCTGAACCCATTTTGCCACATCCAGCAAGAAGAACAGTTTTCATGGCATTACCTATAATATATTCAATTCGGGTATAATTTAGGCTGAACCTAGTGTTTCCATCAATACTGTTGCTGTTGCCATTTCAGCAGAAACAACACCAGTAGCAATTTGAAACAGCGCTGGGTACGCACGCTCACATTCACCAAGGGTAATATCAACAAGGTCTTCCATTTGCTCAGGCGTAGCACCGCCAGTACCACGTAAAGGAAGATTATGACGGAACAAAATTGAACCATCTTTAGCAATCAAATCAAAATGCCCCATCCAGATATTATGGTTAAGCGTCGCAATAACTTCGCGGGCTGCATCAAATTGCTGATCAATGATAAATATATCCAAGAGCACATTTACATGAAGTGCAGAAAACCGTTCTTGGTAGGTCAGTGTCATGTTGTAGTCAGACCACTTTCCTGGAACCTCAACGCAAATTTCATCGGGGCTAGCATGGTGAAGTCGCCAATCATTAATATCAACAAAACGCTCCATCAACTCGATGGGGTTTCCTATGGGTTGTGATTGTGTTGGCATACGAACGTTCATAACTTGCTCCTTAGCAAAATTATGACAGATACAATCTTGATGTAAAACACAATATTTAGTAATTCGGC
>CBFIAO010000196.1:0-1122 GCA_965660595.1 Puniceispirillales bacterium (SeqCode)
GACGCAGCGCAAACACAATTGGCACGTGCTCCAAAATCACTGCCGACCCTTGAATTGGTGAACCCGCCGGCACAACTTGAAGATTTTACCGCGGATCATATTAAAATTAATGGGTATGATCCGCACCCGCATATTGCGGGCAAAGTCGCCGTCTAGCGGATCAGGAGTTATTAAGATGGGATATCCCTTAGTCGCCGTCGTGGCCATGGCACGAAACCGCGTCATTGGTGATGGTGAAAAACTGCTATGGCATCTGCCGGGTGATCTGCCGCGCGTCAAAGGGCTGACCATGGGGCGGCCATTGATCATGGGCCGTAAGACGTATGAATCTATTGGCAGGCCATTGCCTGGGCGTGCGAATATCGTGCTGACGCGCAGCCAAGATTATGCCCCTGATGGGGTGATTATTGCCCATGACGTTGATGATGCGGTGGCAAAAGCCAATGCATGGATTGATCAAGGTAATGCACGAACACAAGAAATTATTATCTTTGGTGGCGGCGTGATTTATGAGCTGTTCATGGATATGACCGATGAGATTGACCTCACGGAAATTGACCTTGCGCCACAAGGTGACGCTAAGTTTCCAGCATTGCCTGATGATGTTTGGGTTGAAACTGCACGCGACGACAGGCCAGCCGATGGTGATGTCCCCGCCCATGCTTTTGTGCGGCTCAAGCGGCGTTAATATTATTCCTGTAACTTAATTGATGGTAATGGTCGGGGCGGCGCGTGTTTCTGCACCTGCGTGTTCCATCACGGCGGCAGCAATTTTATGATAGGCCGCGGTATGCGGGCTGTTTGGTTGGCTGACCACGATAGGTGTGCCTGCATCTGCATTGGCGCGAATTTCCATTTCAAGCGGGATATGACCAAGGAAAGGCAAGCCAAGTTTGCCAGCTTCCGCTTCGGCACCGCCATGCCCGAATATGTCAGAACGCTCACCACAAGATGGGCAGACAAAATAGCTCATGTTTTCGATCAATCCGAGGACGGGAACGCCAACTTTATGGAACATATTAAGGCCTTTGCGGGCATCAATAAGGGCAAGGTCTTGCGGCGTGGACACAATAACGGCGCCAGCGAGTTTTGCACGTTGCGATAAGGTAAGCTGTGCATCAC
>CBFIAO010000197.1:0-1061 GCA_965660595.1 Puniceispirillales bacterium (SeqCode)
AATATACCCTGATTAATAATATACACGGATTAACGGGCCAGCAGAATTTTATGCTGTTGACGGATCATTTCATCAATATTGCCGCCAACATGTTCAGGATGGAAATTGGTAAGGATGTCGTTCTTTACCTTAGCCGCGGTTTCCGTCAACACAGGTTTGCCCAATTCTTCCCATTCCTTAGGTGAAGAACGGTCCGCAACTGATGGATAAATATATTCGGTTTGCATAACGTTGATGGTGGCATCATGACCAAGGTAGTGCCCAGGGCCGCCCATGCAGACATCTTTCATGGTTTGCAGGCTGAGGGTTTGCTCATTAACTTCAACCCCGCGCACACAGCGTAAGCATTGGCCAAGCATGTCGTTATCAATAACAAGGCTTTCAAGACAAAAGCCAAGCAGTGAGGCATGCATGCCAGCACTTTCATAAACCATGTTCAACCCAGCAAGCCCTGCCATCACCGCCGTGCTGCCTTTTTCATAACCTGACTGTGCGTCTGGCATTTTAGCATCAGCCATACCAGAAGCCGCGCCAGCGGGAAGATCAAAATGGTTCAAGACTTGCGCACATGCCGCAGTCAACAACCCTTGTTCGCCAGAACCGCCAGACATTGCACCTGTCCGTAAGTCAGAGACAAATGGCCATGTGCCGCAAATGGCTGGATGCCCAGGTACCATAGCATTGACATAGACAAGACCTGCCAAGACTTCGGCCACCGCCTGCGCGACCGCACCAGCAATCGATGCAGGTGCGGTTGCACCCGCCTGCCCTGCAGACAATAATAGCACCGGCATCCCGCCTTTGACGGCTTGTTCCATCACTTCACAAGATTCGGTTGCAAAGCGTAGTGGTGGGACAACAAAACAGTTTGAGTTTGATACAAATGGACGTGCACGCCATGCATCTTCAGACCCAGCGATTTTATGCAACATCTGAATGACTTCAGGCACAAATTCAGCTTCGGTGAAACTGGACCCCACATGTTTGGTGGTGCCCGTCACGCAGGCATACACCGTGTTGATGTCAAGATCGCGGGCGTCAGGAACATCACGCGCCACCAT
>CBFIAO010000198.1:0-1024 GCA_965660595.1 Puniceispirillales bacterium (SeqCode)
AATACTCATTGTCATTGTCCTTTGTTGTGCCCCTTGCGGGGCGGTTGTTGTTGGTTGTTAATTTCTTTATGATTATGGGTTTTTTGCCATCCACTTAGCCTTATATTCTTGTCGTTTACTGAAAACATGTGCATTTGATGATTCCAATATCCATTTGTCCAACTTTGCAAGAAATTCAATTCTGTATTGTTGCTCAAACGTTAATGTTACTACTTCTTTTGACTTCTTCTCAGGCGTTAATGTTACTACTTCTTTTGACTTCTTCTCAGGCGTTAATGTTACTTCTTCTTTTGACTTGAAGCCGTTAATGAGCAAGTCTTCAACTTGTTGCCTGTTTAGCCCTACCATTCCACCAATATTGTGATACTTGTTTAGTTCGACCGGTGTCAATCTTTTGCCTGTTGTTAGATCAGTCTTATTTAGAATGTTTGTTGATACTTTTTCGACTTGTTCCATCCATACTTTGATGTCTTGTAGTTGTTTAGTCATTTTGTTTGTCCGTTGTTGTTTGGTTCTTTATCAATATACTATATTGATAAAACATTGCAAGTATTTTTTTTCATTGCCTGTGCTTTTTATACCTGTACAAAAACGCAACCTCGTATCTAAGCGCATCTAGGCCATGATCGTGCATTTTATCCGGCCGATCTTTTCCTTTGGTTTTGCTCCATTTGTACTTACGAAATTCTTTGATCAACTCTTTGCAATTCGAAAATACATAAAGTGCGGGCTTGCCCTCAGCATCAAGATTGAGCCTATCTTTTACCTGATTGATTGTCTCCATTACTCCGATGTGTTTTGGTGCGGGCTTTGTATGTATGCCCAATTCACGGGCCAACAATAACCGCCCGTCTTTGCTCTCAGGATCCGCAACTACCCAACGCAGATCGGGATCCTTTGCACCTAATGCAAGTATCATACGCCCATTTTCAAGCGTGGTTTTTTCGGTCTTGTAGTACTCGCGATAGACGTACAAAGCATCATTATCCTCATCATGTGCGATCCACAGGCATGCAAACGGGTT
>CBFIAO010000199.1:0-1018 GCA_965660595.1 Puniceispirillales bacterium (SeqCode)
TATCGAAAACATCAAGTACAAATAAAGTGGATCAAAGGACACAATCAACATCCACAAAACGAACGCTGTGACAAGTTAGCGGTAGCCGCTTCCAAACAGCAAAACAAAAAACAAGACACGGGATATATAACAAGCACAACATGAAAAACAACAAATTGGTAATCGTAGGTACGATGGCTTTTGATGAGATAATTACGCCAACTGCCGAATCGGGTAAAATTTTAGGTGGTGCAGCTACATATATTGGCTTAGCAGCAGCATTTGCTGACGCTGACATTGCGGCCGTTTCAGTAGTAGGAGAAGATTTTTTGCAAGAGCACCTGAATTTGCTAACGGATAGAGGCATCGATATTTCGGGAGTAGAGCAAGTAAGCGGAGGAAAGTCGTTTTACTGGAAAGGTAAATATCATGACAACATGAATAAGCGCGATACGCTTGACACGCAACTCAACGTATTGGCAGATTTTAATCCAATTGTGCCTGAAAAGTATCGAGATGCTTCGATAGTTATGCTTGGAAACTTAGATCCAAATGTGCAACAAAAAGTTTTGGATCAGCTTGCGCCAAATCCAAACCGAACGGTTCTTTTGGACACCATGAATTTTTGGATGGATTTGCAACTGAACACGTTACTAAACGTTATTAAGCAAGTAGATATCATTACTATTAACGATGAGGAGGCGCTTCAGTTAAGCGGGGAAGCCAACTTAGTCTTGGCGGCAAAAGCCATTCATAAAATGGGGCCGGCTTATGTTATTATTAAAAAAGGGGAACACGGCGCATTACTATTCTATAAAGACCAACCTTTCTTTGCACCCGCCCTTCCTTTAGAAAAAGTTGTTGATCCAACAGGCGCAGGCGATAGTTTTGCAGGTGGGCTCTCGGGCTATTTGGCAGCACAACAAACGACCAACGCAACCACCATTAAGGCGGGGATATTGCAAGGTACAGCAGCGGCATCTCTTTGTGTTGGCACTATGGGAACATCAGGCTTAGTACAATCAAGTAAAGAAGATTT
>CBFIAO010000200.1:0-1011 GCA_965660595.1 Puniceispirillales bacterium (SeqCode)
TTGTCAGCTGTACGGCCGTTTAATATCTCGTCACCAATAATTACAATGGCTGCAGTGGGCTGGGATGTGGTCATCTTTAAATTCTCTATCTGGAAATTAAGTTGTAATACGTTATTGAGATTAACGTGCAATATATATTTAACTTCCTTATTGTCATCATCAGAGATGAAAAATCATGACACAACACGGTAGATTAACGTGAAATTACCACCTTTAACTTCTGGAATTCTGGTCAAAAGATATAAACGCTTCCTTGCTGATATAGATTTTGGCGATGTTATTGAAACTGTCCATTGCCCCAATCCAGGCGCAATGACAGGCCTTAAAGAACCTGGCATGCGTGTCTGGTGTTCAACATCAGATAATCCAAACCGTAAGCTTAAGAAAACGCTTGAGCTGGTCGAAGCGGATGGTGTGATGGTTGGCATCAATACTAATCTACCTAATAAATTGGTTCATGAAGCCTTGTCAAACAATACACTTACCCCCTTTGAAGGTTTCCCTAACATCATTCCTGAATTCACTTACACTAAAGGCACACGCTTTGACTTCAACGTTGCTAACAATGACGGCAATAGCGTGATGATTGAGGTTAAAAACGTCCATCTTGTAAGACCTGATGGACCTAACCCTGGCCTAGCTGAATTTCCAGACTCCGTCACCGCACGCGGTGCAAAGCATCTCAATATACTTAGTGAGATTGCTGCATCAGGTGGACGCGCTTGCATGTTATATATTATTCAGCGCGGTGACACGTCAGGCTTCACCCTTGCAGATGATATTGACCCCGCATATGCAACTGCTTTTCGCAATGCTCGTGATGCAGGGGTTGAGTTTCACGCGTGGCAATGCCATATCGATACTAATGAAATTACAATCAGCTCACCCGTCACAGTTGAATACAGGTCATAGATAATGCGTACAGAAAATGTTCCTATTCATGGTGAAGAAGGATTTGTCGGGATGCGAAAAGCTGGCAAGCTTGCCGCTGAAGTTTTAGACTTTATCACA
>CBFIAO010000201.1:0-1004 GCA_965660595.1 Puniceispirillales bacterium (SeqCode)
TCATATCCCCGGGGCAATTAACCTGCCGGTTATGAGTGATGATGAACGCGATGAGGTCGGCACGATTTATAAACAGGTTAGCCCGTTTAAAGCACGGCAATTAGGGGCGCAATATGCCGCCCGAAATATTGCCGCGCATCTGGACCAATTCATGGGGCATGATGCAAGTTGGCGGCCATTGGTCTATTGCTGGCGTGGCGGGCAACGGTCAGGGTCAATGGCGCGGATATTAGCGGAAATAGGATGGGTGACCACCACGATTGACGGTGGATACAAAGCGTATCGCGGCCATGTCATGACAAGGCTTAAGGAAATTGCGCCGCGTTTCCGCATTGTGCTGCTGCAAGGGCCAACGGGATCTGCCAAAACACATATCTTGCTAGGTGCGGCAGCATTAGGGGTGCAGGTCATTGACCTTGAAGGATTGGCGCAACACCGCGGATCTTTGCTTGGGGCAGCACCCGGGGAGGACCAGCCAAGCCAGCGGATGTTTGAAACACGTCTTTATGATGCGTTAACCAAGTTAGACCCATCGCGGCCTGTGCTGGTGGAAGCAGAAAGCAGCCGTATCGGTAACTGCAACATCCCAAAAGAGTTTTGGCATAATATGCAGGATGCGGCTCAGGTGTATATTGAAGCTGATGTCAACGACCGAGTGGCGTTTTTGATCCGTGATTACCCGCATTTAATTGAAGATCCATCTTTATTAGACCGTCTTATTGATGGGATGGTGCATCGCCATGGCCATGAGGTGACATCAGCGTGGCGCGGGATGGTGGCGGCGGCGGATTGGCCCGGGCTGGTGCATGAATTTATCCAGCGTCATTATGACCCGGCCTATCAGAATTCAGCAGGTCGTAAGGCCGGAAAAACGCTGAAGACGGTGGTGCCGTCAGGACTTGATGATGCTGGCATTACAGGTGCTGCCGAAGAAATTGCCGCGATCATGGATATTATTAACTAGTGTATTGATCAGGTGATTGATCTGGTGATTGATCTGGGTA